>DASXSD010000207.1:0-12055 GCA_036506195.1 Candidatus Dormiibacterota bacterium | reverse complement strand
GGACGGTGGCCCAGGGCGCGGCGGTATTCGTTTCCGGCCCGCCCTCCGACAAGAGCCGCATCTCGCGGTCCTTCGTGTGGGTCCCGGTGTTGAGCGGCGACAAGATCACGGCCATGCTCTCCCTGCAGTCGTACAGCGAGGGTGCGTTTGACGACTGGCATGTCCGGCTCCTGCAGGATGTGGCCGCTCACGTCAGCCTCGCCCTCGCCAACGCCGACCACTTCGCGCAGGCGCAGACCGAGCGTGCGCGCCTCGAGGCGCTTCACCTCCTCGAGATGGGTGTCGCGGGCGCCTCCGACGAGCACCAGCTCGCCGTCGCGGTGAGCTCGGTCGCGGGCGACTACCTCGGCTCGACGCACATGGTGCTCGCCTACGTCGACGTCGCCGGCCTGGTCGCGGGCTTTGCCGGCGGCCACGACGAGCCGATGACGTCGATGGGCCCGGTCGCGATCGAGAACGCGCCTTTCTTCCGCCGCATGATGGAGGGCGGCGCCGGGGTTCTCGACGTGACTCCAGAGCCGTCCGACCTCACCGGACCGATCGGCAACTACATCTTCAGCCGCTCACCGAGCCACGTGGTCTGGGCGCCTATCGTGCAGGACGATCGGGTGGTCGCCGGGCTCGTCGCGATGCGCAACGACGGTGGAAGGTTCCAGGCCGCGCACCTCAAGCTGCTCGACTCGGCGATGCCCGTGGTCGGCATTGCCTTGCGGACGATGCGCCTGCACCACGCCAACGAGATGGCGCTTGCGCAGTCCGTCCGCATCCAGGAGCTCGCGGCGCTGGCCGGCCACGAGCTCATGAGCGTGGTCGCCAACATCGCGGACCAGGCGCGGACTATGCTCGAGTGCGCCGGCGCCGTCTGCTGGGCGTTCGACACCGAGGGCCGCGTGACCGCGACCCGAGGCAGTGGCGACGAAGCGGCGGAGCAGGTGCTGGCGTGGGCCGGCTTGAGCTCCGACGAGCGGACGGCGCCCGCGGGGATCGTCAGCGGCACCGCGCACGACTACGCGTGGAACCTCGTGCCGCTCTGGTACGGCGACCGCCTGGTCGGGGCGATCGGGGCGGTGCATGCGTCGACGCTGGTGCCCGAGCCAAGCGCGGCCGCGCTCGACTTCGCGCGTCACGCCGCCGTCGCGATCGAGAACGCGCGCCTGGTCGCTGAGACGCGCGGCAGAATCCACACCCTCGAGGCGGTGGCCGCTTTCACCGATCTGACTCCGACCGAACCCGACCGCGCCCGCTCGGAGATGGCACGTCTTGTCAGCCGCGCGCTGGCGGCTTCTCAGGGCGAGCTGTGGCTCCTCGAGGAGGGCGAGCTGGTGCGCCGTTCGGACGACGGTGAAGTGACGCCTCGGGTTCCGGTCACCGACAGCGCGCAGCTTCTGCGCGCCCTGACCTCAGCCGCGGGCGCGCGGCGTCTGCGCGCTCTGCTCGACCTGCTGGGCGCGCCGCCTGACGCCTTTGCGATCCCGATCCAGGTCGAGCACCGGCTGGCCGGTCTTCTCGTCGCTCGCATCACCGCCGGTGGCGCCGAGACGCGAAGGCTGGCGGGTGTGCTCGCCGGCCAGGCGTCGGTGCTGCTGGGTCAGCTCGAGCTGGTCGACGCGCTCGACCGCGAGCGCCGGATGATGAACGCGATCCTCCGCCACTCGCCGGTGGGCGTGATGCTCGAGGACGCGGCGGGCCGCATCGTCTACGCCAACCCTGAGATCGAGTCGATCTACAGCCTGCAGGCGTCGGAGATGCCCGGCCGCAAGCCCGAGGAGGTCTATGCGGCCGCGGGCGCCATGCCCTCAGAGGACGCCGACTCGGACGGGACGCTCGAGCTCCGCATGCGCGAACCCGACCGCACGGTGCACGTGCGGCGCGTCGTCATCCCCGGCCTCGAAGGTGAGCCGGCCGGCGTCCTCACTCTTCACGAGGACGTGACCGTTCAGCGCCAGGCGCTGGAGGCGAAAGACCTGATGCTGCGCGCCATCGGCCATGAGGTGCGCAGCCCCGCCGCGGCGATGAAGAACACGCTCGCCGGGATCATGCAGTGGGACGAGACGATCGACACCACGGGCAGACGGACGCTGCTCCAGGAGGCCTACGAGTCGTCGGACCGCCTGCTGAGCCTGGTCGAAAGTCAGCTGATCATCGCCAAGCTCGAGACCAGGCACTTCGAGCCGACGCCCGAGCCGGTCGACCTCGCCTCGGCTCTCACCGGCGTGCTCGCCGTCTTGCAGCACCGCTATGCCGAGCGCACGGAGGCGGTCAACATCAACCTGCCTGACAACCTGCCGCCGGCGTTCTGCGAGCCGGCCCACCTGGCCCAGGTGTTGACCAACCTGATCGGCAACGCGCTCGAGTACACCGCCGCGTCCGTGCAGGTCGAGGCGCGCCAGGTCCAGCGTGGCTGGCTCGAGGTGACGGTCGCCGACAGCGGCCAGGGTCTTCCGGCCGGGACGCTGGAAACGGTGTTCGAGAAGACCGGGCCCGCGGGGCGAAGCCGCTCTCAGGGCGGCCTGGGCCTCGGGCTTTACCTGTGCCGTCTGGTGGTCGAGCGCTCGTTCGGCGGCCGGATCTGGGTCGCCGCCAGCGACAGGCGGGGCACCACTTTCAGATTCACCGTCCCGGCACGGATTCGGACGTAATTCACGTTAGGGTCTAAATGAGCGCCGTTGCGCCGATGTGGGTTCGGGTCGGCGGCGGCCTCGAATCCGTCCCCGAGCACCAGCGGCACGGCCCCGCCGACCCCGAGTTCCCACCGCCGGGCGGACCATGGGAGGCGCTGATGCTCAATGGGCGACTCGTCGGGTGGGCAGAGCGGGGCGGACTGCGGGTGGCGCGCCAGTCGGCCGAGCTCGGGGAGCGCCTTGCGCACGAACAGCGCGACCACCTGCTCGGCCGCCTGGGCCACAAGCTGCGCTCCTCCGTGCTGGCCCTCCAGGAGTCGGCCAGGCAGGCTGCCTTCGGGCGGCCCGAGATGCTCGAGGGCCTTTTCGAGCAGGCGCAGGAGGTGGGGCGCCGTGCCGCAGGCCTGGAGTCGGCGGCGGTCGAACCGAAGGACAGCGCCCGCGGCGTCGTCCTGGGCGCGGTGCTCAACCTCGCGCTGCCCGCGGCCACGAAGGAGCTGCCTGCCGAGGCGGTCGTGGTCGGCTCGGAGCCGCTCCTCGTCGAGGCTTTCAGTCGGGCGCACGACTGGCTGCTCGGCGATTCGCTGACCGTCGCCGCGGAGCCGATGGGCGCCTGGTGGAAAGTCAGCCTGACCGCCAACGGCGAGCGAAAACCCCTCCCGGTACCAGAGCTCGGGGAGCCGCTCGTCCGCCTCATCGTCGACACGCAGCTCGACGGCTGGCTCGACTCGAGCCGGCCGGACGGCGCCGACATCTACCTGCCCGCCGCGCCGACTCGTTGACAGCCGTCTCTCGAGTCGTCGCCCCAAACCCGGGGCCGTACACCGGGCCGGGCACCAACACATGGATCCTCGACGCGGGGCCGGTGCTGGCGGTCATCGATCCAGGTCCCGACCATGACGGGCACCTCGCCGCACTCAACAAACGCGTGGCGGACAAGACGGTCGGTGTCGTTCTGGTTACGCACTCGCACCCCGACCACCTGCCGCTGGCGGAGCGCTTCGCCGCGCCGCACCACGCGTCGGTGCGCCGGTACCCGGACCTGCGTGACGGCGACATCGTGCGCGTGGGCAACCTCAACGTCACCGCGCTCCACACGCCTGGACACTGTGCCGACCATCTCTGCTTCTGGCTGGCATCTGATGGCGCGGTGTTCACCGGGGACCTGATCCTTGGACAGGGCAGCTCGATGGTCACGTACCCGGAGGGTGACGTCGCTGCCTACCTGCGCTCGCTCGACCGCCTGGCGTCACTGGAGCCCCGGATGCTGTTTCCCGGTCATTGGGACCCTGTCCCGGACGCCATGGCGAAGATCGAGGAGTACCGCCGCCATCGCCTCGAACGCGAAGCCCAGATCCTCGCCGAGGTGCGTCGGGGCGGAGGAACCGCTCCCGAGCTCACCAGGCGCGTCTATGGCGAACTGGACGAAAAGCTGATGTTCGCCGCCGAGATGACGCTGCGCGCGCATCTGCGCAAGCTGGTCGACGACGGCGTGGTTCGCGAGGTGGGGGAGGTCTACGAGCCCGTCGGTACAGTAGGCGCGTGACCCCGATCCTCGCTCTTTCTGCGGCCGAGCTCGAAAGGTGGCTGGCTGAGCACGACGCCCCTGCGTACCGGCGCAGGCAAGTGTGGTCGTGGCTCGCCCGCGGCACCACCAGCTTCGCCTCCATGCGCGACGTGCCGAAGCCTCTCCGCGACGAGCTGGCGCGGGAGTTTCGCGCCACGTCGCTGCGCGCGATCGCCGTCAGCCAGGCGGACCGCGGGCTAACCACCAAGACTCTGTACGAGCTGGATGGCGGCCACTCGGTCGAGGCGGTCGTCATGCGTTACGCCGAACGCTCGACGCTGTGCATCTCCTCCCAGGCAGGCTGCCCGATCGGATGTCCCTTCTGCGCGACAGGCAAATTTCCCTTCGGACGCAACCTGCAGGCGCACGAGATCGTCGAGCAGGCGGTCGACGCCGCGCGACTGCTCGCTTCTGAGGGCCGCCGGCTCTCGCACGTCGTGTTCATGGGCATGGGCGAGCCGATGGCCAACTACCGCGCCGTCGTCGAGTCGGTGCGGCGGCTCTCCGATCCCGAGCTTCTCGGCATCAGCCCGCGGAGGATCGTCGTTTCGACGAGCGGGTTGATCCCCCGCATCGAGCAGCTCGGCCAGGAGAAGGTGCCGGTGACGCTGGCCATCTCGCTGCACGCCGCGCGCGACGAGCTCCGCGACGTTCTGGTTCCTATCAACCGCAAGTACCCTGTGCGAGACCTGGTCGATGCGGCGCAGGGCTACGCCGAGAAGACCGGCCGGCGCGTGAGCTACGAGTGGGTGATGCTTGCCGGTGTCAACGACACCGAGCGCGACGCCAGGGAGCTCGGCGCGCTGCTCAAGCGCAGGCTGGCGCATGTCAACCTGATCCCGTTCAACCCGGTCGCGGACACGCCCTATCGCGCGCCCGACAGAGCCTCGATCCGCACATTCAAGGAAAAGGTTGAGGCGGAAGGGTTGAACGTGACGGTGCGCGACACGCGCGGCCGCGAAGCAGACGCCGCGTGCGGCCAGCTCCACGAGCGCGTGATGCGTTCGCGTCAGGCGGTTGAGGTCTGAGTCAGACGCGCGAATCCGCACGAGAGGGCGATAACGTGCGGAATTGGTTCTCGAGTTCCGCACGAGAGGGCGATAACGCGCGGAATCTACCTGTCAAGGTCTTCCCTACGAATGACCCTTTACGCCGGCACGTCCGGCTTCAGCTACGCGTCGTGGAAAGGCACGTTCTATCCGAAGACCCTGCCCGGCGCGAAGATGCTCGCCCACTACTCGGCAAGGCTGACGGGGGTCGAGCTGAACGGGAGCTTCTACCGAACTCCCCCGGAGAAGACCCTGCTGAAGTGGGCGGCCGATACGCCCCCCGGCTTTCGTTTCTGCATGAAGGCCAACCGCGGCCTGACCTACTCCGCGGCGGGATTCGACAAGGTCGGCCTGGCGCGCATCTTCACCGAGCGCATCGCGGTCCTTGGCGACCGTCTCGGGCCGGTGCTCCTGCAGTTCCCGCCCACGCGGCAGAAGAACCTAAGCCTGCTCGACTCGCTGCTGGAAGCGTTGCAGCGGCCCGCCGCGGCTGAGTTTCGCCATGCATCGTGGTTCGAGGAGGACACCTATCGTGTCATCCAGGAGCATGGCGGCGCGCTGGTGGTCACCGACGAGGCGAAGTGGCCGCGCGCGCCGCGGGTCGAGCTCGGTTCGGTGGCTTACTTCCGCCTACGGCGCGGCTACACGACCGCATCGCTGGGGCCCTGGGTGGCCGAAATCACGTCGGCCGTCGCGACACACGATGAAGTGCACGTCTACTTCAAGCATGACCCTGGGTCACCGCGGCTGGCTCGGCGCCTGATGCGGCTCGCCGGAAAAGAATCGGTATCACGATGACCGCGATCACGACCATCAACGCCGACGCGAGCTGCGCCTGGCGCAGGCCGATGAAGACCGCGGGGTCCGTGCGCAGGTAACTGAGGAAGAAGCGGCCGGCAGCGTAAACGCCGAAGTAGATGAGTCCCAGCACGCCGTCGGGGAGCCTGGCCTTCAGGCGCTGATGAAGCGGGAGGAGCAGACCGAGGATGAGCAGGCACAGCACCATCTCGTACGCGACTTCGGGATGGACGACCTTGCCGGGTTCGCCGAGGGTGCTCGGGTTGACGTACTCAACCCCCCACGGCAGGTTGGTCGGCGTGCCGTGATGCTCTCCATTGACGATGTCGCCGATGCGTCCGATCGCGAGCCCGATCATCGCCGCGGCACCGCCCGCGTCGACGATCTTCCAGTAGGAGAACTTCGAGCGTCGCGCCCAGATGTACGCGCCGAGCATCGCGCCAAACAGGCCCCCCCATTGGCTGATGCCGCCCTCCGTCAGCGCGAAAATGCGAAGCAGCTGGCCGTTGGCGAAGAGCCTGAAGTTCTCCCACACATATAGAAGACGCGCGCCGATCAGGCCGACCACGACCATCCAGGCAAGTCCGTCGCCGGTCCCCTTGAGGTCGGGCACGTCCTTGGCGAGGAGCCAGAAGCCGAGCCGAGCCGCGCCCAGGATGCCGAGCACCGCGAAAACCCCATGCCACGTGATCAGGAACGGCCCGATGCGGGCGATGTTGGGGTCGAGGTCGATGATGATCGTAAGGAACATCAGTCAGTCGGGCGGGCTGGTGACGCGGTGCAGGCGAAACAACGCCACGTCCTTGGGCAGCAGCGCGAACGTGTAGTGGATCGGCAGCGAGACCTTCTTGCCGGTGATCGCGTCTCGCAGGGGCGTGTAGAACTTGCCCTTGCCGGCGCCCGACGCTTCGACCGCCTTCTCCAGCGCCGCCTCGATGGGCTCCGGTTCCCATGTCACATCCTTCAGGGCCTCGATCGCGGCGCGCACCCGTTCGATGCTCGCGGCATCGAGCGTGGGCGTCGCGGGGTCGGTCCACAGGTAGTCGAGGTAGTCGACAGCCTGCGCCAGCTTGTGCAGCCGCGTCTTGAGCGCGGGGGTGGCGCGCATCAGCGTCGCCTCATCGACCTTCGGCACGAATGGCTGCATCCGGCGCGCGAGCTCGCCGTCGGAGAGAGCGCGGATGTACTCGCCGTTGATCCAGTTGACCTTCTCCCAGTCGAAGCGCGCGCCCGCGTGCTGGACCCTCTCGAATGAAAAGGCGCTGAGGAGCTGCTCGAAGGTGAAGATCTCCTGCGCGGTGCCCGGGTTCCACCCCAGCAGCGCGAGATAGTTGAGCAACGCCTCGGGGAGGTAGCCCTGCTCGCGAAAGAGCGCGAGGTTGGTCTCGGGGTGCTTGCGCTTCGAGAGCTTGGAACCGTCGTTGGCGAGGATCAACGGCATGTGCGCATAGGCCTGCGGTCGCTCGTAGCCCAGGGCGTCGATAAGCATCAGCTGGTACGGCGTGTTCGACAGGTGCTCCTCGCCGCGGATCACGTGCGTGATCTTCATCACCGCGTCGTCGACCGGGCTCGCGAACTGGTATGTCGGGTACGTGTCCGACTTGATGATGATGAAGTCGCCGATCAGGTCGCCGTCGAAGTGCATGTCGCCGCGGACCATATCGGTGAACTGGATGTCGCCGCCGGGAACTTTGAAGCGGACGGCGAAGACAGTCCGGCCCGCGGGCGGATTGTTGAGGCAGCGCCGGGAGTATTTGTATGGCCGCTTCTCGAGCTGTGCCTGCTTGCGCTCCGCGTCCAGCTCTCCAGGCGTGCAGTAGCAGCGATAGGCATTGCCGCTCGTGATCAGGCGGGCGGCCTCCTCGCGGTACACGTCGAGCCGCTCCGACTGCCGGTATGGCGCATGCGGCCCACCCTTGTCTGGGCCCTCGTCCCAGTCGAGGCGAAGCCAGCGCAGCGTCTCGTAGATGAGCTGCTCGTACTCGGGCTTGTTGCGCTCGAGGTCCGTGTCGTCGATGCGCAGGACGAAGGTGCCCGTGCGCTGGCGCGCGAAAAGGACGTTGTAGAGGGCGGTGCTCGCGGTGCCGAGATGCGCGAAGCCGGTGGGGCTCGGCGCGATCCTTACCCGGACTGACACCGCCATATCCTACGGGCGTGTCTGAAGGCGCCGGGTTGCTCGCTCTGGTGGGCGGTGACGAGTTCAAACCGGGCAACGAGGAGCAGGACCGCATGCTCGTCGCCGCCGCCAAACGGGGGCCGGCCTACGTCGTCCCGACCGCGGCGGCGCGCCAGGGCCCGGAGCAGGCGGTCGAGCACGCGACGAGCTGGTTTGGGTCGCTGGGGCTCGAGCTGCGGGAGCTGCGCGTGCTCAGGCCCGCGGACGCCAACTCCAAGGAGCTCGCCGCCACCGCCCGCGAGGGCGGGTTCTTCTACCTCGTCGGCGGCGACCCCGGACTCGTGGCCCAGGTTCTGCGCGGGTCGCGCGTGTGGAGGGCGATGTTCGAGGCCTGGCAGGACGGCGCTGTGCTGGCAGGCTCGTCAGCGGGCGCGATGGCTCTGTGCAGCCACACGCTCATCCGTGCCGGCTGGCCGAACCGGTTCAACCGGCGTCCCAGTGACGCGCTGGGAGTCGTGCCGGACACGGCCGTGCTCCCGCACTTCGACACGTTCGGCTCTCGCTGGATCGAGTCCGCCAGGCGCGAGCTGCCGGACGTGACGCTGCTCGGCATCGACGAGCGCAGCGCTGCCGTGTGGTCGGACGGCACGTGGTTCGCGAAAGGTCCGGGAGCCATCACGGTCATCGACTCGTCGAAGACATCGACCTTCAAAAGCGGCTCCAGGCTTGCTGGAATCGCGGGCCCCGTCCGTATGCTTCCGGGCCAGTGATTGGTTCGAAACACGAGTCGAAGCTGGTGCGGTCCGGCTTCCTCGACATCGGCTCGTTGCGTGTGCATCACATGCATGGCGGGCGAGGCACACCCGTCGTCTTCATCCATGGACTCGGCTCATCGGGCTACATGGAGTGGCGGCGCAATTTGGAGAGCGTGGCTTCCCGACACCGTGTCTTCGCACCCGATCTTCCCGGCTACGGCCGCACGGACAAGCCGCGCGTTCGTTACACCGTCCCGTACTTCGCCAGGTTCGTCCGCCGCTACATGGAAGACCGCGGGCTGCGCTCGGCCGGGTTGGTTGGAGCGTCACTCGGTGGGCGCGTCGCCCTGGAGGTCGCGCTGGAGGAGCCGCGGCTCGTGCGCAAGCTCGTCCTGGTCAACACGCTCGGGCTCGGCCGCCCACGGGTTCGTATCGTCCAGGCGGCGTACGGCCTGGTGACCATTCCGCGTGTGGGCGAGGCGGTGATGGGCCTTGCACGCGACGCGCTCACGTGGGCGCCGCGCACGATGGTGCGGAGGTTCGCCGCCCGCTACTCCGGCGCCAGCGCCGACCTGACGCAGACGCTGGACGACGGATACCTCTCCGATCTTCGCGAGATGTACGCGATCGAGGGCTACCGCAGCGCGTATCTCTCGACGATTCGCTCGCTGGTCAACCCGCGCGCGCTTTTCGGCGGCCACCACGACGTCACCCGCCGCCTGAACGAGTTGAAGATCCCGGTCCAACTGATCTGGGGCGCGGACGATCCTCTCTTTCCGCTTGCCCACGCGGAGCGCGCCCAGTCTCTGATCGGCCGTGCCACGCTGGCCGTGATCGAGGGCGCCGGGCACACGCCGCAGGCGGAACGGCCGGACGAGTTCAACCGAGTCCTCCATCGATTCCTCGACGGCTGACCAGCCCGAGCAGATTCGTTATCGCAGTCCCGAGTATCGGGACCTCGTCGCGGGCCCGCTCGATCCGCTCGTTCACCCCACGCCGCCAGAGCCGCCCCGCTTCTACCTGAATGTCCGGCGGCTGGCGCGATGGATCGTCACGCACCTGTTCCGCGTGACCGTGACCGGCCTCGAGAACATCCCCCGACCGCCGTACATCATTGCTGCGAACCACCAGACCTGGTTCGACCCGGCGTTCATCATTCCCTTCTTTCCTGAACGCCCGTTGATCTACACGATGGCCAAGCGCGAGACCGTTTTCAACCGTGCGTGGAAGCGGAGGCTGTTGCCGCTCATCGGCGTGTTTCCGATCTCGCCCAACAGGGGCGAGCTCGACGAGCAAGGACTGCGCACCGTCTACCAGGTCCTCGAGCGTGGCGGTGTGATGCTCATGTTTCCCGAGGGCCGCTACTCGCGTGGGCGCGCCCTGAGGCCGCTGAAGAACGGGATCGCCTACTTCGCGCTGCAGGCGGGCGTGCCAATCTGCCCGGTTGCGGTGACCGGCCCCGACAGGCTGGCGCCTTTCAGCCGGATCGACGTGTCTATCGCGCCGCCGGTCGAGCCCGACGTGCCGGCGTGGTGGGAGCTGAGCCGGCGCGTGTCGAGCATGATCGAAAGGGTGAGGTCGTCGCTCGCGTCCGCCCTTCGCCGCCCTCGACCCTAGAATTCCTCAGCTTTGCACCTGGTCATCGGGGCGGATGAGTTCCTTGGACGCCACGTCTCACGCGCGCTGTCCGCCGACAGCCAGGTCATCGAGCTGAACGCCGACGCCGACGACCAGGCGCTGGCCGACGCCATCGCCGGCGTCGAAGTCGTCGTCCACTGCGCGCAGACCTGGTCGCCCGGACGCAGGCTCCACTACCGCAAGCGCGCACCGCAGCTGCTCCAGCGCATCGTCGAGACGACACGAGACTCCAGGGTCAGGCGCCTGGTCCACGTCTCCACGGCCGATGTGTTCGGTTCCGGGCAGGTCGGACGCATCACGGAGAAGTCGGTCCCCAAGCCCGCCCACGCGTATGAGAAGTTGCGGCTCTTCGAGGAGGAGTGGCTGCTGGGCACGGCGGACGACCTGGACGTCGTCATCGTCCGGCCCGCGCACGTCTTCGGCGAGGGTGAGGACTGGATACTGCCGCGCCTGATGGCGGCCGCCGTGCACGGTCGCGTCTGGCTTCCGGGCGGCGGCCGCGCGCAGCAGACCTTCGTCTCGGCCGAAGACGTGGGGCGCGCCTGTCTCGCCGCCTCGGAGCGCGGCCGGCGGGGGCACCGCTACCTCATCGGCGGATTCGACTCCTCCTGGCGCGACCTGATCACCTCGGCCGCTCGTGCGGTGGGTTTTGCGGCCGATGTGACGTCGATTCCCTACGACCTGGCCTACCTGCGCGCGCTGGCGATGGAGACCATCACACCGTCCGGAGGGGCGGTCTGGCCCGGCCTGTATGCGGTCGACGTGCTCGGCCGTCCACGCCTCTACGACGACTCGCACTCGCGGCGCGAGCTCACCTGGTCGCCGTCGGTCGGCAGCTTCGAGCAAGAGATGCCGGCGATGGCGCCCTGGCTCTCGCGATTACCTGGGGTCGCCCAGGCTATTTCCGAGTTGCCGGAGGATCAGGCCGAGGCTACTTGACGGCCAGGCAGGTGATCGTCTTGAAGACGCCGTCGATCTTCTGAATCTTGTCGACGATGAGCGAACCGATCGAATTGACGTCGGGCGCCTCGCAGACGGCGATGACGTCGTACTCGCCGGTGATGGCGTCTGCGGCCGAGATCCCCTGCACGCCTTCCATCTTCTTGGCCACCTCGAGTGCACGCCCAGGCGACGCGTTGATCAGGACATAAGCCTTCATCGATCAACCCCCCAAGTAGCTGTCGTGGACGGGATTTGCTCAGGTTATCGCGTTAAGGGCGCTTTTTTCGGGTGCGCTTGTCGGCCAGGTGCTGGGCCAGCTTTTTCAAGCCGGGGTTGACCGAGACCACCTTCGGTCCGCGGACCTTCTTGTCCCGTGCCCTGGTGCGCGCACTTTCCCGAGGAGAGACGCGGTCGAGCTCGTCGCTCATGCGCTCGCCGGAGGAAATTCGAGGTCGAGGCGGCGGAACGCCAGCGTCCAGTACGTCGAGCTCACCGCGGCAAGGAATCCGCCGACGACCAGCGAGATCGGCACCAGGATGATCGCGAAGAGGACGACGAGCGGCCAGAAG
>DASXSD010000206.1:0-3114 GCA_036506195.1 Candidatus Dormiibacterota bacterium | reverse complement strand
TGACGGTCTGGCTGATGAACGGCAGCGCGCCGGCGAGCGTGATCGACAGCGTCAACGCCGACTTCAAGGCCAAGTATCCAAAGGTCGAGGTCAAGGTCGAGATCCAGCAGTGGGGTGACATCGGAACCAAGCTCGACACCGCGTTCGCGGGCAGCACCCCGCCCGACGTCGTCGAGCTGGGCAACACGCTGGTGGCCAAGTACGCCGCGGCCGGGGCGCTCGAGGACATCACCGGCAAGAAGTCGAGCTTCGAAAACTCCGCCACGTGGCTGCAGTCCCTGACCGACTCTTGCACCGTGGGCGGCAAGCTCTACTGCGTCCCGTACTACGCCGGCAGCCGCGCGATCATCTACCGCAAGGACTTCTTCGAGTCGGCAGGCGTGCAGCCGCCCACGAGCATGGACGAGCTGCTGACCGTCGGCCAGAAGCTGATGACCGCACACAAGTCCGACCCCAACTTCTCCGCGCTGTACTACCCCGGCAAGTACTGGTACGCGGCGCTTCCGTTCGTCTGGGACTTCGGCGGCGACATCGCCACCCAGTCGGGCGGCAAGTGGCAGGGCAGTCTCAACTCCGACAGCGCGCAGCAGGGCCTTGCCAAGCTGCAGACGCTCGTGAGCGCCCTCTCCAAGGCCGACAAGACGGGCGATGAGGCGAAGCAGGACGCTGCGTTCGCGCAGGGTCACATCGCGATGATCATCGCCAACGGCTGGGAGGTCGGCGTGATCACCGACCCCAAGGCAGGCAACCCAGCCCTCAAAGACAAGCTCGGCGCGTTCCCGATCCCGAGCCACAACGCGGGCCAGACCGCACCGGTGTTCCTCGGCGGCTCCGACCTCGGCATCGCCGCCAAGAGCAAGCACATCGACCTCGCCAATGAGTGGGTCGCCATGCTGACCGGCCAGAAGCACATGACCGACATGGCCACGGTCGGCGGCGTCATTCCGAACACGACCTCGCTGCTCAACCTGGGCACCGGGCTCAACGCGGTCTTCTTCAGCGCGGCCAAGAACAGCCGCTTCGTCCCGAACTCTCAGAACTGGGCGAGCGTCGAGAGCGCGAACGTGCTTCCCGACATGCTCGTCAAGATATTCACTAAGCAGCAGGACATCCCGGTCGCGACCAAGTCGGCCAGCGACAGGATCACCACGATCCTGAACGGCGGCGGCTAGGCGCGAGCAAAACTAGGCATAGGGGGCTGGTTCGATGGGAGTGGCGGTCGTAGCGCCTGACCTCGAGCCAGTCCCCCAACTCTCGGGCCGCCGCGCGTGGATGCGCAAGAACTTTCTCCCCTACGCCCTGATCAGCCCGAGCATTCTCGTCATCGCGGGCATCCTCGCCTTCCCGCTGGGGATGCTCGTGTGGCTCTCGCTGCAGCACTACGGTCTCAAGGAGCTCATCCAGCACTCAGGCGAGTGGGTCGGGCTGGGGAACTACCGGACGACCCTCGCCGACCCGCTCTTCCACCAGGTCATCGTCCGCTCGCTCGTTTTCACGTTCGCGTGTGTCGCCTTGACCGTGGTCCTGAGCACGCTGATCGCGCTGCTGCTGCTCAAGGTCCGCCAGGCCGTCCGCGTCATCGTCATGAGCTCGCTCGTCTTCGTGTGGGCGACGCCGGTGATCGTCTCGGTCGACATATGGCAGTGGATGTTCGACTACGAGTTCGGCGTCATCAACTACCTGCTCACCCAGCTGCACATCGGCAACTTCATACACCACAACTGGTTCGACAACCCGGTCCAGGGACTGGGCGTCCTGGTCCTCGTCGTGGTCTGGGGCGCCATCCCGTTCGTCACCATCACGGTTTTCGCGGGGCTGCTCCAGGTGCCGGCTGACATCGCCGACGCGGCAAAGGTCGACGGGGCGTCCAGCTGGCACGCGTTCTGGTTCGTCACCGCGCCGCTGCTCAAGCCGATCTTCCTCATCGTGACCTGCCTCTCGACGATCTGGGACTTCGGCGTCTTCAACCAGATCTACGTGATGCTCAACCAGCGGCCGAGCTCCGACTACTTCACGATCGCGATCTACTCGTACCGGGAGTCGTTCGGAGTCACCCAGTACGGGCTGGGCGCGGCGATCGCCGTCGTGATGGTGCTGGTGCTCGTCTTCGTGACCTTCTTCTATGTCCGCGAGACGGTGAAAGTGGCGGAGATCGCGTGATCGCGCCAGGCGCCGCCCAGGGAATTCGCACCGGCCGCGAGCGCGCCGCGACCCAGCCCGGCCTGCGCGTCAACATCCTGGAGCGCCTCAAACAGTCCCTGTACGACGCGG
Organism: Candidatus Dormiibacterota bacterium; assembly: GCA_036506195.1. Taxonomy (GTDB): domain Bacteria; phylum Chloroflexota; class Dormibacteria; order Dormibacterales; family Dormibacteraceae; genus 40CM-4-65-16. Next base: position 843 of record DASXSD010000206.1, on the reverse strand, counting down.
CCGGCATCGCGGTCGCGGTGGTGATGCTGTTCCCGATCTACTGGATGGTGGCGACGGCGTTCAAGCCGGGGCAGGACATCCTGCGCCTGGAGCCGAAGTGGTTCCCAGCCCCGTTCACGCTGCAGAACTTCCAGGACGCGATCGCGCGGCCGTTCTTCCTCGACGACGTCAAGAACAGCCTGATCGTCGTCGGCGTCATGCTCGTGCTCGCGCTGGCGATCTCGTTCCTCGCCGCCGTCGGCACGGCACGCTTCGGCTTCAAGGGCCGGACCGCCTTTCTCGTGATGATCATCGCGGTCCAGATGGTGCCGTTGAACGCGCTGATCATTCCCCTCTACCTGATGCTGGACGGGGTCGGTCAAATCGACGCGCTGCCCGGGGTCATCGCCGTGTACCTGGCCGTCGTGCTGCCCTTCATGGTGTGGACGTTGCGCGGCTTCGTCGCCAACATCCCGGTCGAGCTCGAAGAGTCGGCGATGATCGACGGCTGCACGCGCGTCGGCGCGTTCTGGCGGATCACGTTTCCCCTGGTCGGCCCGGGCCTGGTGGCGACCGCGATCTTTGGCTTTATCCAGGCCTGGAACGAATACATCGTGGCTTACGTCCTCCTGTCGAGCCCCAACAACCAGACGCTCACGGTCTGGCTGGCATCCTTCACCACCAACCACGGACCGGAGTGGGGACCGCTGATGGCCGCCGCGACGTTGACCGGCCTGCCGGTGGTCGCCTTCTTCCTGGTCCTGCAGCGGTACCTGGCCGGCGGCCTGACGGCGGGTGCCGTGAAGGGATGAGCCCCGCCGAGGCGCTGGCCCTGCGATGCCTGCTGCCGGGATTCGTGGGCAC
>DASXSD010000205.1:0-8108 GCA_036506195.1 Candidatus Dormiibacterota bacterium | reverse complement strand
CTCGTTCTGGGCGAGGCGGCGGCTGATCTCGCGCAGAATGTCCGCGTTGCCGCTCATGCCGGTCAGCGGGCTCAGCCCGCGTGCGGTCGTCGAGCGCGACATGACCGCGCGGAGGCGCGCGACCAGCTCCTCGGGGATGAACGGCTTGGTCACGTAATCGTCGGCGCCGGAAAGGAGGTGCTCGACCTTGTCTTTCAGGGAGTCGCGGACGGTCAGGAACACGACCGGTATCAGCCGTGTCCGGAAGTCTTCACGGAGCTCGACCATGATCTGGTCGCCGGTCGTCTCGCCGAGCATCAGGTCGAGGAGGATGATGTCCGGCCGCCACTCGACTGCGGCGCCGTGCGCCGCGCGGCCGTCGCTCACCGCGATGCATTCAAACCCGGCCCGCTCGAGGACGCGCTTGACGAGCCGCAGGACCTGCTCGTCGTCATCGACGATGAGCGCGATGTCGCGACGTATGAGCGCCGAGTGCGGACGATCGGTCGCGGTGAGGGGCCGGCGCGCGATCGTCATGGCGCCTTCGGCTCGGGCCGTGGAAGCTTGTCGGTGAGCGCGATCGCTCGCTCCGCCGCAGAGCGGACCTCCTGGATGTCGGCCTTGACCGCCTCTGGGTCGTTGATCTCCTCAGCGATGAGCTCGCTGTAGTTGACGATCACCGCGAGCAGGTTGCGAAACTCGTGGATCAGCGCGCGTCCCGGGTCTTCCGAGCTCACAGCCGCTTCACCAACCGCCACCGGTTGACGTCGCCGTCGCGCTCATACCCAAGCTCGTCGAGCAGCGCGCGCGCCATGGCGAGACCGCGGCCAGCCTCGCTGTCGTGTGCGGGCATCTCCCGCGTGAGGTGCTCGTGGACCGGGGACCCGGAGTCGGTGAGCGACGCCACGACCGTCCGCCCGTCGAGGCGCAGCGTGTACTCCACGGGTCGCTCGGTGCCCGCGGGCCTGCCATGAGTGAGCACGTTGCTCCCGATCTCGCCGAGCGCAGTCTCAAACAGCATGAGCGGCCCGTCGTCTCGCTCGCGGCCCATGGCCTTGCGGAGGCGCTCGATGGACTGGTGCAGGACGCCAAGTCCTTCGTCGAGTTCGGAAAGAGAAGCCCGGAATTCAAAGTTGTGGTGATCACCTCTCACTGGCTTAGAGGCCGGTGAGGGCTTCCTCGACAGTCGCGTAATAGGGGAAAACCCGATCCAGCGTGGTCAGCTCGAGGACCACGCGAGCCTGCTGGTTGGGGGCGGCGAGCCGCAGCTCGCCCTGGCTGCCGCGAATCTGCTTGAGGGCCGAGATCACGGAGCCGAGGCCGGTGGAGTCGACGAAGCTGACGCCCTGCATGTCGATGACGATCCGCGGCTGATCGCCTTTGACGGCCTCGGAGATCGCCTCCTTGAGCGCGGGCGCTCCCGCCACGTCGAGGCGTCCCGTGGGCGCGACGACCGTGACGCCGTTGTCGGCCTGGCGGGTCTCGACTTCTAGGGCCATGGCCGAAAGAGCATACGGCTGCAAGCAGTGCTTTTAGGCTGTCTACACTGCATCGCCGTGAAGGTCTTGGAACGGGCCCAGAAGGTCCTGGTCGTCGATGACGACGAGCCCCTGGCGAGGGTCATGGCGCGCACCCTCCGCAGCCGCGGTTTCGAGTGCGACGTCGCCCTGAGTGGAGCGGAGGCCCGGACGCTGTTCCAGAAGAACGAGTACGCGGTCGCCTTGCTCGACGTCAGGCTGCCTGACGAGTCGGGCTATGGGCTGCTCGAAGAGCTGACCCTGACCCGGCCCGACACCGCCGTCGTGATGATCTCGGGCGTCGACGATGCGGAACTGGGCAGGGCCGCGCTCGAGCACGGCGCCTACGCCTACCACGTGAAGCCAGTGGGCGCCACCCAGCTCTACCTGCTGGTCGTCAACAACCTGCGCCGCCGGAACATGGAGATGGAGCACCGGGCAAGCCTCGACCGGCTCGAGGGCATGGTCGAAGAGCGTTCGCAGCAGATCCGCCGCGCTGCCGAGCTGCAGGCGGGCATGCTGCCCGCATCGCCGTTTCGCGAAGGCGGCTTCGAGCTTGCCGCCCACTTCAGCGCCGCCCGTGAGATCAGCGGCGATTTCTACGACTGGTACCGCGCGAGCGATGGACGGTTCGCGGTCACGGTCGGCGACGTGATGGGCAAGGGCTTGCAGGCGTCGTTGATGATGGCCACGGCAAGGGCCGCCCTCCGCGGCGCAGCCGACGTCCGGCCCCTGGTGGCCGGCATCAAGCAGGCGGCCGCCGTGATGTCGGCGGCTCTCGAGGTCAACAACGCCTTCGTCACCGTCTTTCACGGCGTGTTCGACGCTCAGTCGGGCGAGCTCGAGTACGTCGACGCGGGCCACGGCCACGCCCGCGTGCTGCGTGGCGTGCATGCACAGGAGCTGCTCCCTCAGCGCAGCGCGCCGATCGGGATCTTTCCCGACAGCCAGCTCGTGGCCGGCAAAGTGACACTCGAGCCGGGCGACGCCCTGGTCGTGTTCTCGGACGGTCTGCTCGAGCTCCGTCCCGACCTCGCCACGAAAGACGTCCAGCTCCCTCAAGAGGCCCGGCATGCGGCCACGGCCCAGGAGATGGTCGACGTCCTGGCCCAGGGAGCGCGCGAGAAACAGCTGTTCGACGACGTGACGGTGGTCGCTCTCCGGAGGTTGTAAGGGGCCCCAGCCGGTCCTCCGGCCGGCTTCCCGGCCACCTTCCCACTGCGTGGGGAGGAGTTGGTGCCCCACCGCATGGGGGGAGTTGAACGGTGACTAAACGACTTCTTAATTTGTGGCCTGAAATGGCTTTCTTAAGACGGCTGAAGCGCAAATGGGCGCCGATACACTGTGCCTCCTGCGCACCTTCCATCCCGTCCGGGGGGGCGAGGCGTCTGGGGTACTGCCAGGGAGTGGTCCGATGTCCCCGTCATGGACCCATGTCCTGGTGCGTCGTACCACGCCGTACATCGCCCTGGCCGCGATCCTGGCCGTTCAGGCCGTCGCCAAAGCCGACCCCGTAGTCGCGTTCCCGCTCTACCTGACGGTGGTCCTCGTCGTCTCGCTTCAGCAGGACCGCGCCGCGTCGTTCGCGGTTGCCGCGGTGGCGGCGGTGGCGGTGGTCATCCCACCCCTGGCGGACGCCGACGCCGCCTCCGACGTGGCATCGGCGATTCTGCTGGCCGGCGTCATGCTCGCGGTCGCCCTCGGCGTCGGCGAGCTGATGCGACAGGCCCGCGCCGCAACCTCCGCGTCGCAGCGCCAGGTCGCCGAGCTCGCCGCCACCGACCGCCGCCTGCGGGCCACGCTCGAGGCCACCCGTGTCGGCCTCGGCCTCGCGGACCTCGAGGGCCGGCTGATGGTCGCCAACGAGCGCCTCGCGACCATGCTCGGCCGCGGTCGGGACGAGCTGCTGGGCAAGACACTCGCGGAGCTCGCCTCCAGGCGCGACCGGGGCGCCCTCGAAGAGGGACTGGGCCTCCTCCGCAACGGGGACCTCACGGAGTGGGAAGCCGAGGTCGAGGAGGTGCGAGTGGACGGCGAGGCGGCGCCCGTTCAGCTGTACCTGTCAAGGCTGCCCAACACCGCCACCGGCGAACCCGCGCTCCTGGTCCAGCAGACCGACATCACGGCCCGGAGGCGCGCTGAGGCGATCCAGAGATGCATCGCGGCCGTGCGCCAGGTCATCGTCAACTCGCTCAGCGTCGAGGTGGCCATGCCCCCGGTGCTGGCCGCCTTTTGCCAGCACCTCGGCTGGGCGGCGGCCCAGTACTGGACGCTGGATGCGGAGCAGGGCTCGATGCGTGTGCGCCACGCGCGGAACGCCTCCGGCCCCCTGCTCGAGGGATTTCTCCATGCCGGCCGTCGCGCCAGGGTGAGCGCAGGTGTCGGCGTCGTGGGCCGGGCCTGGCAGGCCGGAATCGTGACCGCGGAGGAAGACCTCAGCACCCCCGAGGACTATCAGCTGCGGACCGCGGCGCGCCTGGCAGGGCTCCGCTCGGCCCTCGCCTTTCCGGTCGTCGACGCCGGCGAGGTCGTCGGCGTGGTCGAGCTGGTCTCCGACAAGACGCAAACCCCGACGGACGACCAGGTGACGATGCTGGCGACGCTCGGGGGGGAGATCGGCCAGTTCATCCGTCGCGCCGACACCGCCCAGGCCCTGCGACGCAGCGAGGCTGACCATCGGGCGATCTTCGAGCGCTCTCCGATCGGGATCGCTCGCATCGGCAGTGGCGGCGAGCTGCTCGAGGCCAACCCGGCGTTGCTCCACACGCTCGAGCACGACGAAGAAACGATGAGGACGAGCGCATGGCCGGACCTGCTCCGTGCGTACGACCAGGCCGCCGCGCGCCTGCACAAGGCTCCGTTTCTCGCCGGCATCACGGAGGAAAGCAGCGTCCAGGTGCGAGCGGGCACCGGCGCCGGCAGCTGGCTCTGGCTGCAGCTGACCGCGACCTCGATCCCCGACTCGACCGGCGCTCCCGAGCACGTGCTCGTGATGGTCGAGGACGTGACGGCGGTGCGCGAGACGTCCGACCGCCTCAACGAAGCGCTCGAGGCACAGCGCGAGGCAAACGCCAACCTCGAAAGGCTCGACGCCACGAAGAGCGAGTTTCTGAGCATCGTGAGCCACGAGTTCAGGACCGCTCTCACGGGCATCCAGGGGTTCAGCGAGCTGATCCGCGACGGCGGCCTCGAGCCCGACGAGGCGCGGGCGTACGGCGGTTACATCTTCAACGACGCCGACCGGGTGAACCGCCTGATCGGCGACATGCTGGACCTCGACCGCATGGAGTCGGGCCGCATGTCGATGCGGACCGCCCAGGTCGACATCAACGATGTGCTGATGGAGGCGATCTCGAGGGCCACGCCAGGGGCGGTCAGCGTGGAGTTCAAGTCCGACCTCGACCCCAGGCTGCCCATCGTGACCGGCGATCGTGACCGCCTCATCCAGGTCGTGAGCAACATCGTCAACAACGCGGTCAAGTACTCGCCGGAGGGCGGCACGGTCACGCTGGCGAGCCGCGTGGAGGGGCGCTTTGCACTGATCAGCGTCAGCGACACGGGCATCGGCATCCCGCAGGACGAGATCGGTCACGTTTTCGAGCGTTTCCGCAGGGTGCGCAGCGGCGCGGCGCAGTCAATTCCCGGGACTGGCCTCGGGCTCACGATCGTTAAGCAGATCGTGGAGATGCACGGAGGCAAGATCTGGGTGGAGAGCGCCGTCGGCCACGGCTCCTCATTCCACTTCACGGTCCCGCTCTCTCCGGAGAGCGCGGACGCGCTGCAGCTCCGCCATGCCTGACTCCAATGGCGCGGCTCAAGCGGCTTTCACGGTGCTTGTTGCGGACGACAACGAGGTCGCCCAGCGTCTGTGCAGGCGCGTACTCGAGAAGGCTGGGTATCCGGTGCTGATCGCCGCCGACGGCCTGCAGGCGGTTGACATCGCGCTCCACGAGCGCCCGGCGATGATCCTCATGGACGTGGCGATGCCGGGAATCGACGGCCTGGAGGCGATGCGACGCATCAAGGCCGAGGTCCCGACGATGCCCATCGTCATCGCGAGCGCCCACTCCATGGCCAGCGACCGGGAGAGATTTCTCGCCGCCGGAGCAGACAACGTCTTGAGCAAACCGTTCCGTCTGGCCGACCTGATCTCGATCGTCCAGGGGTTCGCGGCGCCGAAATGAAAGACCTCACCGGGACCCGGCTCGGGCAGTACGAGATCGTGGAGCGCCTCGGCGGTGGCGGGATGGCCGTCGTCTACCGCGCCGTGCAGCAGCCCCTCGGCCGCGAGGTCGCGCTCAAGGCGCTGTCCTCAGAGCTGTTCCAGGACGAGGGGTTCGTGAAGCGGTTCGAGACCGAGGCCAAGACGCTAGCCAAGCTCGACCACCCCAACATCCTGCCGATTTACGACTTCGAGGTGATCGACGGCAATGCGTTCCTGACCATGCCGCTGATCCGCGGCGGCACGCTGCGCGACATCCTCAACCGCGGGCCCATGGAGCCGCTGACCGCGTGGCGATACCTCCGCGAGATCGGCGACGGGCTTCAGCACGCCCACGATGCGGGCATCGTGCACCGCGACCTGAAGCCGACCAACGTGCTCATCCACGCCGACGGCCGGGCGATGCTGGCCGACTTCGGCCTCGCGCGCGGCGCCGGCCAGCCCACGCATCTGACGACCATCGGCCTCGCCATCGGCACGCCGGGGTACATGGCGCCTGAGCAGGTGATGGGGCACGACGTCGACAAGCGGGCCGACATTTACGCGATGGGCGTGCTGACCTTCGAGATGCTGACCGGAAAGCTCCCGTACTCCGGCACCAACCGGATGGAGGTGGCATACGCGACGGTCAACTCGCCGATCCCTGCCGCAGTGAAGTTCAACGCCAACCTCCCGGACGAGCTCGACCAGCTCCTCCAGAAAGTCCTCGCCAAGGATCCCGCACAGCGCCCGCAGTCGGTGCGCGAGCTGCTCGCGCAGATGGCGCGCCTGCCCCAGCGACGCACGTCTTCCTCCGGGGTCGCAGCGTCAACGCCGGTCGCGGCGGCTACCACTACGCCTGCACAGGGTGGTGTCGCGGTGCTGCCTCGGCCGGCGACGTCCTCCAACGGTCCCGACACGACCTCCATGCGAGTCGTGCTGCCGGCCGCGCCTGCCCCGCCGCCGCCAATCTTCCACGGCTCGCCGCCGCCGACTCCGACTTCCGCGGGCGCGTCGACGATTCGCACCCTCGAGCTGATGGGCGTGCGCCCAGCGCGAGCGCGCGGGCGGTTCATCCTCAACTCCCACTTCAGCAACTACGTGCACGTCGCGCGTGCGGTGGCAGGGGATCGCTGGCCGGAGGTCGCGTACGCCGCGGGCGTGGTCCAGTACATCGAGCAGGACGCGCCCAACGACGACCAGCTGTCGTCGCCGGTGGAATCACTGAGCAGGCTCAACGAGGCATTCGAGACGATCTACGGGCCCGAGGCCGAGGACATGGTTCGCGCATGGGGGCGACGCGCGACGGAGCGGTGGCTGGCCGACGGCAGGCACGGCCTGGGCAGCACGCGGCGTTTCGTGCCCGGCCGTCAGCGCAAGCTGGCCAACGTCGTCAAGCATTTCACCGAGGCGATGGACAACGTGCGCGGCGAGCACACGCATGCCTGGCTCCAGGTCGACGAGCACCAGTTCTGGCTCGTCAACTTCTCGAACATGTTCGCGCTCGGGCGGATCAAGACGGTCAAGTCGTGCTACGTGTGGACGTCCGCCATCGAGACGATCCTCCGCTGGGCGGGGCTTGCCAACGACTGGTACGTCGAAGAGGTGGAGTGCGGGTCGGTCACCGGCTCCTTCGACTGCGCGTTTGCAATTCGCTCGGCAGAAACGATCTAGGTTGGCGGATAGTCCGGACCATCCCGGAAAACGCCGATCGCCGATGCAGCGATAGTCCGGACCATCGCGGCAATCCAAGCCCCCAATTAGGGAAGGCCCTCCACCGGGGGGCAGAGGACCTTCAGAAAGGAGGGAGGGCGAACTCTTGATTGCCATGTTACCCCTGGCCTCCACCCCGCGCACAGCCAGGTTTTCCCGGCCTCTACATTCTTCGCATGGCCCGGTTTGCGATCGACGTGACCGCCTGCTGGCGACCGCAGCGCGTCGGCATGCTGACGGTCGCAGTCGAGCTCTCGAGGGCGTTGGTCGAGAAGCGGAGTGGCGATGAGTTCGTCCTACTGTGCAGTCGCGAGCGGCCGCCGTCGCTCGCGAGCCTGGATTCCGAGGCCGTGCTGGCTCCGTACCGCCACGAGCTGGTTTTGAAGTCGCGCTGGATGCCGACGGTCGAGGCGCAGCTCGACGCCGACGCCATCCTTTATCCGTACTGGCCGAGCCCACCGTTCCGGAAAGTCGGGGCGCCGCCGGCCATCATCTTCGTCCACGACCTGGCTTTTCGGATCCGTCCGTCGGAGGTCCCCTGGCAGCAGCGCCTGTACTTCGAGTTCGTCCTTCCGCGTGCGCTGCGTGGTGCCGCGGCGGTGCTTGTCCCGTCCGAGACGACGCGCCAGGACCTGCTTCGGCTGTACAGGCTCGATCACCTCGAGCAGAAGGTGCAGGTCATCCCCGAAGGCCTTGCG
>DASXSD010000204.1:0-10928 GCA_036506195.1 Candidatus Dormiibacterota bacterium | reverse complement strand
AGCGGGCGCCGCGGTCGGCGCAACCTCCGCCACGCTCGAGAAGACACGCATCCTCGGCGCTTACTTCCGCACCCTGGGCGAGGACGACCTTCGGCGCGCCGCGGTCTACATGAGCGGCCGCGCCTTCCCGCCCTCCCAGCGTCGTACCCTGGGCCTCGGCTGGTCGACCGTCAGCAAAGTGATCACCAGCCTTTCGGGCCGCGACGAGGACGAGCTGGGCGAGATCTTCCGCAGGCACTCCGACCTGGGCGACTGGGCCGGCGAAGCCCTCGATGGCAGCACAAAGCCGCAACCCGTCTCGCTTGCGGACGTCGAGGCCACGCTGGAGGCGATTCGCACTGCGCGCGGAAACGCGAAGGCAAGGCCGCTCGAGACCCTGCTGCGGCGAATGAGTCCGGAGGAGGCGCGGTTCTTCACCAAGATCATCAGCGGCGAGATGCGCATCGGCCTCAGCGAAGGACTCGTCGAGGCGGCGATCGCCGAGGCTTTCACAGTTCCGATCACACAGGTCAAGCGTGTCCATCTCGTCACCGGGGACATCGGCGAAACCGCCGTCCGATGCAAGGAAGGCGATTTCGAGGCCAGCACCATCACGCTCTTCCAGCCGGTCCGCTTCATGCTGGCGAGCCCGGTCGAGACCGCGGGTGAAGCTTTCGAGCGCATGGGCGCGGGCGCGGTCTGGACCGAGGAGAAGTACGACGGCGTGCGCTGCCAGCTGCACCGCCAGGCGGACCGCGTCGAGCTGTTCTCACGCGACCTCAAGGAAACCACCAACGCCTTCCCGGAGCTGGTCGAAGGCGCGCCGGCGATCCGGCACGACGTGCTTTTCGACGGCGAGGTGCTGGCCCATCGGGATGGCCGTGTTCTGCGCTTCTTCGAGCTGCAGCGGCGGTTGGGCCGCAAGCAGGTCGACCCTGAGCTCCGTCGTGAGGTGCCCGTGGTGCTTGTGATCTTCGACCTGCTTTGGCTCGACGGTCGCACCTTGATGGACGAACCGCTCACGACCAGACGCCGGCTGCTGGAAGGCCTCGCGCTCGAGCATCCCTACCTGTTGGCGCGGCTGGAGGAGGCCACCGATCCGCAGCACCTCGACCGCATCTTCGCCGAGACCCGGGAGCGCGGCAACGAAGGCTTGATGGTCAAGGATCCGTTGAGCCCGTACACGCCCGGCCGCCGCGGCCTCGCGTGGCTGAAGCTGAAACGACCCCTGGCCACGCTCGACGTCGTGGTTACGGCGGTGGAGTGGGGCCACGGCAAGCGTAGAGGCGTGCTCTCCGACTACACCTTCGCCGTCAGGGACACGAGCAGCGGCCGCCTGGTCAACGTCGGCAAGGCGTACAGCGGCCTGACAGACGCCGAGATCGCCGAGTACACGAGACGCTTTCTCGAGATCACGATCCAGGACCAGGGCCACCGGCGGATGGTGCGGCCCGAGGTTGTGCTCGAGGTCGCCTTTGACTCCATCCAGCATTCGGGCCGTCACCTGAGCGGCTACGCCTTGAGGTTTCCGCGCATCGTGCGCATCCGGGACGACAAGCCCGTCGATGAGGTCGACACCCTGGAGCGCGTCGCGGGGCTGTACGACCGCTACTTCGGGGAGAAGTCCGAGGTGTCCTTGAGCGAGGTCGCGGAGACGTGAGGCTGACTTTCATGGGCACCGCGGGAGCGCGGTTCATGGTCGCCCGGCAAGTCGCCGCGTCAGGCGGTCTCTACATCGAGGACGGGAACGCGAAACTCGCGCTGGATCCCGGACCAGGCGCCATCGTGCAGTACGCGCAGCGCGGAGTCGACCTGACCACGCTGGACGCGATCGTGCTCAGCCACCGACACCTGGACCACTCGGGCGACGTGAACGTGATGCTCGAGGCCATGACGGACGGCGGTTTCCAGCATCGAGGCCAGCTGTTCTGCCCCTCCGACGCTCTCGACGACGACCCGGTCGTCCTCCAGTACGTGCGCAGGTTTCCACGCGAGATCGTGCGCCTCGCTCCGGAGACGTCGTACTCGGTCAACGGCCTGAGCTTCACGACCAGCGGCCGCCACGTCCACCAATCGGAGACGTTCGGCTTTCGTTTCGGCGACAAGCTGGGTTGGGTCACCGACTCCGGGTACTACGACGGCATCGCCGGGCAGCACAAGGCCGAGGTGATGGTCATCCACACGGTGCTGCGAGACTGCATCCCGACACTCCCCCACCTCTGCATCGCGGACGCCGAGCGCATCATCCGCGACGCGAAACCCCGGCTGGCGTTCATCACGCACTACGGGATGACCGTGTGGCGGGCGAACCCGGCCGAGGTCGCCGCGGGATTGTCGCAGCGGACGGGGATCGAGGTGCGCGCCGCCACCGACGGACTGTCGATCGAACTGTGAGTCGTTGGCGCTGGCGCGGCTCGGTCGCGTTGCTGGGCGTCAGCGTCGCGTTCTTCATCCTGCCGCTGCTCCCGGTCTACGACGTCATCAACTCGGACTGGTCGGCTTTTGCGACCGGCGCGCGCCTGATCGTGGCCGACCCGGGGCACCTGTACGACCTCGACGTCCAGAAGAAGGTCCAGCACGACGTGACTGGTGGGCGCGTCCTCGTCACGCTCGGCATCGAGGGCATCCTTCCCTTCCTGGCCCCGGCCTGGGTCGCGCTGCTGGCGGTGCCTTTCGAGGCGTTGGGCACCGAGATCGGCGGCAGGTTATGGGTGCTGTTCGGGCTGGTGTGTCTGGCGGGAGGACTCTATCTCGCGACCAGGCCGCGCAGCCCGACCGCGATCCTGCCTGCTTTCGCAGGCGTGCCCACGGCGTTGATGCTTCTCAACGCCCAGCTGGACGGCATCGTCGCGCTCGGCATCGGCGCCGCCATCTCCCTGTGGTCGCGGCCGTACCTGGCTGGGCTGGCGCTAGGTCTCGCGCTGGTCAAGCCACAGCTCGTGCTGCCGATCGGAGCTGCCTTGCTGGCCGCCAGGCAATGGAGGGTTCTCGGAGGCTGGGCGGCGGCAGGAATCGCTTTGCTTGTGATCACCCTCCCGCTCAACCCAAACTGGGTCTTTGACTGGCTCGACCAGACTAGGGGCACGGTCACGACCGCGAGCCGAGAGATCGACCTGGCCCACTTCGCTACCCACCTGCCCGCCGCCGCTCAGAGCTACGGCGTCGCCGTCCTCGTTCTGGTGACGATCGCTGTCGCCATGGCGCTGGCCGCGCGCCGGCGAGAGGACTTCAACTCGGTGATGGCCGTCCTCGTGATGGCGGGTCCGATCGCCTCGCCGCACGCGCTTCCCGCCGACCTGGTGCTCGTCGGGTTGGGGCTCGCCATCTGGGGCCAGGCGACTTGGCGCGAGTGGCTCGGTTTGAGCGCGGCCGCTCTCATCGCGGCGCTCACGCCGCCGCCGGTCCCCGCCGTGATCGGCGTGCTGCTGGTCTTCGGCTGGCTGGTTCCCCGGATCAGCCTCTGGAAGTCGCCAGCACCGGAACCCGCGCTTCCGGGATGACGCCGTCGATCAACCCGTACTCGATCGCCTCCAGTGGCGACAGGAAGAAGTCGCGGTCCGTGTCTTTCTCGACGCGGGACAGCGGCTGACCCGTGTGCTTGGCGATCAGCTCGTTGAGGACGCCGCGGATGCGGATGATCTCGCGCGCGTGAATGTCGAGGTCAGTGGCCTGACCCTGCAAGCCCTTGCCTCCGATCAGGGGCTGGTGCATGTGGATGGTGGAGTTGGGAAGCGCGAATCGCTTGCCCTTGGCGCCCGCCATCAGGACCACGGTGCCGAAGCTGGCGGTGCGCCCGATGCAGACGGTCGATATCGGCGCCTGGACGTACTGCATGGTGTCGTAGATGGCCAGGCCGGCCGTGACCGCGCCGCCCGGGGAGTTGACGTAGATCTGAATCTCCTTGTCCGGCGCGTCGGCCGCGAGGTACATAAGCTGGGCGACGACGAGGTTGGCCACGACGTCGTCGATCGGCCGGCCGATGATGATGATCCGGTCCTTCAGCAGCCGCGAGTAGATGTCGAAAGTGCGCTCGCGGTTGCCGCCCTCGTTCTCGACGACTGTCGGGACGTAAGCCACTGTGGAGCGCAGCTTACGAAAAATGGTGCTGTCGCCCTCTGACTTCTTTGCCGAGATGCGGAAGGCGCTGAAGAAGGAGCTCCCGGCTGCCCGGCGCGGCTTTCGCACGACCCGGCAGGGACGCCTGATGAAGCTCCACTTCGGGGAGCCAGCTTTCCACTACGAGGCATGGCATCACGCCGGGATCGGTAGGCTGGAGGTCGGGTTGCATTTCGAGGCGTCGGCAGTCGAGAACCAGGCGGCGTTTGACTTCTTCCGGTCGCGGATGGTGGAGGTCAAGGCGGGGCTGCCGCGGGCCGAGCTCGAGCCCTGGGATCGTGGGTGGTCGCGGCTGTACGAGACGGTGGCGGCGCCGCGCCTCGATGATCAGGTGCTGCGAGAGACGGTCGAGTGCATGACCGGTTACGTGGTGACCCTGCAGCCGATGCTCGAACAGTTCTTGAGGAGTCGCGATGAGAACAATTGAGGTGACCGACGATCTTCAGGCGTACATGGAGTCGCTTCTGCCGAAGCGCGATGCGGTGCTCTCGCGGATGGAGGCGGAGGCCGACCGGGAGGGCATCCCCATCGTCGAGGAGCACGAGGGGGCGCTGCTCTATCTGATCGTCAAGATCGCGGGGGCCAAGCGGATCCTCGAGCTGGGGACGGCGACCGGTTATAGCGGGATCTGGCTGCTGCGGGGAACCGAGGGCGGCACGTTGACCACCTACGAGATGGATCCCAAACGCGCCGCGCGGGCGCGCGCGAACTTCGCCGAGGCTGGCTTCGGAGATCGCGCGTTGGTGCTGGAGGAGAACGCGGTCGAAGGCCTGCCGAAGCTCGATGCCAGGTTCGACGTGTGCTTCATCGACCTGCTCAACTCGTTCCGCTCAGAGGAGGTGACGCGCCGCGCGGTGGACCTATGCCTGGAGCGGCTCGAGCCGGGGGGCCTGCTCATGGCCGACAACGCGTTGCGCCAGGGCGAGGTGCTCGACCCGAACAACCAGCAGGCGAAAAACGTCGTCTTTTACAACGAGTTCGTGGCCAGGCACCCGCGCCTGGAGAGCGTGGTGATCCCGCTCCGGGACGGCCTATCGGTGGCCCGCGTCAAGGACTGATCCGCCAAATTCCGCGATAGTCCGGACTATCCCGAGTTGCCGTTATCGAAGAAGGGGTGTTAGTCCGGACTATCGCAGGGCCTCGGGCCTAGGCGACCGGCTGCGCCTCGTCCCCCTCGATCCAGTACGTCCCGTCGGCCGCGTGCTCCTTCTTCCAGATCGGCACCGACTCCTTGAGCCGGTCGATCCCCCACTTGCACGCAGCGATCGCCTCCGCCCGGTGCGGACACGACACCGAGACCACGACCGACGCATCGCCGATCTCGAGCCTGCCCGTGCGGTGCGCCATCGCGACGCGGGCCTCAGGCCACTTCTCCGCGATCTCGTCGCCGATCTTGCGCATCTGCGCCGTCGCCATCTCCGCGTATGCCTCGTACTCGAGCTGCGTCACCGACTGCCCGCGCGAGTTGTCCCGCACGATGCCCGTGAAGGTGCAGATCGCGCCGGCGCCGGCGTGCGCGACCGCCGCTTCCAGGCGTCGCGCGTCCAGCGGATCCGTGGTCAATTCAAAGAGGATCCCGACCTTGTGCGCGCCTCCGCTCACCGGCGGGATGAAGGCGACCTCGTCGCCGTTGGATATCGGCACCGTCCAGTCGGCGAACTCCTGGTTCAGCGCCGCCCGCACCGACTCGCGTGGCGGCAGTCCCGGATGCTTCTCCCGCGAGGCGTCGTAGGCGTCGGCAAGAGTTGCGCCGGGAGGCACGTGAAGGACCTCGATCTCGATCCCCGCCAGCTCACGCAGCCGGGCGAAAAAGCGAACCCGGACGGCGATCGCTACCGCCATAAAGGCATCTTACTTACCGATGAAGACGTGAACCTCTTTCCCTGAATCGAGGGCGCGTTCGACGGTCGTGCGCGTCCCTTTCGAGCTTCCGTCCCAGAACGCAACGAGCACATCGCACGCGTCCACCAGCCGCTGGTTGCGGGCGGCCGCCTTGGAGGCGTCGGCGAGCTCGTCGAATGACGCCGCTATGACCTGCACCGGTATCCCCTTCTCGCGCGCGGCCTTGGTGGCCGCGGCGTCGACCCCGCTCGCGCTGCCGGTGATGATCGACGCCCGCGGAGGCAGCGACGTCACGTACTCGACGACCCGCTGCGGATCGGAGAAACGCCGGCTGCCGACGATCGCGACCCGCATGGAGTGGCCGGCCACTCTCAACCGGCGGTGGACGCGCTCTTGCCGATCATGTGGATGTTCTTGTCGAACATGTCGCGCAGCTTGGCCGCCTGGCGGTCGTAGTCCTCCGGGTTCGGCCAGCTGTCCCGCGTGTCGAGCACCTCGCGCGGGACGCCCGGCACACGGTTGGGGATCTGCAGGCCGAACACGGGGTCGACGTGTGTCGACACTCCGCGCAGATCCCCCGACAGGACCGCCCGCACGATGGCGCGCGTGTGCGCGATCGACATCCTTTCCCCGACGCCGTACGGCCCGCCGACCCAGCCTGTGTTCAGCATCCAGACATCGACGTGGTGACGCTTGACGCGCTCGACGAGCATGTCCGCGTATCGCTCCGGCGGCAGGACGAGGAACGGCGCCGCGAAGCACGTGCTGAAGATCGGCTCCGGTTCGGTGACGCCGCGCTCGGTGCCCGCGACCTTGGCCGTGTACCCGGAGAGGAAGTAGTGGCGGATCTGCTCCTCGTCCAGGAGCGACACCGGCGGCAGGACTCCGAATGCGTCCGCCGACAGGAACATGACGTTGTGCGGATGGCTGCCCATCCCCGACATCACCGCGTTGGGGATGAGGTCGATCGGATAAGCGGCGCGGGTGTTTTCCGTCTTCTCGTCTGAGTCGTAATCGGGAATGCGCGTCCGCGGGTCGTAGACGACGTTCTCGAGGATCGTGCCGAAGCTCTCGGTCGCGGTGTAGATCTCCGGCTCCGACTCCTTGTGGATGCGAATGGTTTTGGCGTAGCAACCGCCTTCGAAGTTGAAGACGCCGCGGTCGCTCCAGCCGTGCTCGTCGTCGCCGATCAGGCGGCGAGAAGGATCGGCCGACAGCGTCGTCTTGCCGGTGCCGCTCAGGCCGAAGAACAAGGCCACGTCTGAGCCGTCCGGGTCGGCGTTGGCCGAGCAGTGCATCGGAAACACGCCTTGGGCCGGCAGAAGGTAGTTAAGGGCGGTGAAGATCGACTTCTTGATCTCACCCGCATAACCAGTGCCGCCGATGATCACGATCCGGCGCCCGAGGTTGACGAGGATGAACGTCTCGCTGCGGGTGCCGTCACGCTGCGCGTCGGCCTTCACCGACGGCAGCGAGATGACGGTGAAATCCGGCTCGAAATTCATCAGCTCGTCCGCGGTGGGACGGATGAACAGGTTGCGCGCGAACAGGCTGTGCCACGCCTGCTCCGTTATGACTCGCACGCGCAGCCGGAAGCGCGGATCGGCGCAGGCGAAGACGTCTTGCGTGTAAACCTCGTGCGTGGCGATGAACTCCTCCATCCGCGCCAGCAGCTGGTCGAACCGCGCCGAAGCGATCGCCTGGTTGCCCGGATGCCACCAGATCGCATCCTGGCTCGTGGGCTCCTTGACGAAGAACTTGTCGCGCGGGGAGCGGCCCGTGTGCTTGCCGGTCTCGGCGGTCAGCGCGCCGGTGGAGACAATGGCCGCCTCGCCGCGCCGGATCGCGTGCTCGTAGAGCGCGGCGGGGCTCAGGTTCCGTCTTTCGACGGCAATCTCACTCTTCGCGGCCACAGACCCTCAGCCTAGGCGATTCGAGCTCGACGGCTGCTCGCCCGGCGACGCTGCTTGCCGCTCACGTAATCGACCAGGACGTATTCGCCGAGGCGGTCCGGGGAGACGAAGAACGCCCGCCCCTTGTTGATCCGCGTCATCTGGTTGATGAACTCCGTCAGGTACGGACCGCGTTCGAGCATGAAGGTGTTGATGACGATCCGGTCGCGCGTGCAGCGCTTGACCTCGCTCAGCGTCTGCTGGATCGTGCGATACGTCGGCGGATACGCGAACTGGGCCTTGCCGTTCTCCTCGATGTGGGCGGTGGGCTCGCCGTCCGTGATCATGATGATCTGCCGGTTGCCGCGGTGCTTCGCGAGCAGCGAGCGGCCAAGCTGGAAACCGTGCTGCATGTTGGTGCCGTAGACGTAGTCGTTGAGTGCGAGCTGCGGCAGCGTCTGCGGCTTGAGCTCGACGGCGTAGTTCGAGAACCCGACCACGTACAGCGAGTCGCGCGGGTACTGGCTGCGGATCAGCGAGTCGAGCGCGATCGCCACCTTCTTGGCGGCCAGGAAACACCCGCGCAGGAACATCGAGCGGCTCATGTCGATCATGAGCACCGTCGAGGCCTGCGTCATGTGCTCGGTGCGATGGACGATGAAGTCCTGCGGTGCCATCTTCACCGGCACCTTCGGCCCTTCGCGAAGGATCGAGTTGAAAAGCGTCTCCTTCATCTCGAGCAGGAAGGGGTCCCCGTACTCGTATGTCTTGAGCTCGTCTGACGCGTCGGTGCCGATGCCCCCACGCCACAGCTGGTGCTGGCCCATCCGCGTCTTCTTGAGCTGGTCGAAGATGTCGCGCAGCGCGGACTGGCCGATGCGTCGCATGCCACGCGGCGTCAGCTCCAGGCGGCGGCCTTTGCGCTCGACGTAGCCGGCCTTCTCGAGCACGTCGGTGACCTGGCGCAGCTGGTCGAGGGCCTGCCGTGCCTCCGGACCGAGCAGCTGCTGCGCGAGGGAGCGGTCGACGTCGTCGGGCCGGAAGCTTCCGCGCTCGAGCTGCGACTCGAGGCGGTCCATCTGCTGCAGCTGCTCCATGAGCTGCATCGCCTCGCCCATGGAGAGCGGATCCTCGCCAAAGAAGGGGTAGCGCTCGGTGAGCTCTGAGGGCGGCATCATCGCCTGCATGAAGCCCGACAGCCGGGCAAGCTCGAGGCGCAGGGAGTCGTCCTGCAGCAATGCGTCCATCATCTGGCGCAGCTCCTCGCGCGCCTCGGGGCTGAGGCTCTGGAGCAGAGACTGCATCTGCGCCATCTGCCGCTGCAGGTGCTCGAGCAGCTCGTCCAGGCTGTTGATGCCGGGCGGGAACATGTCGCCGAAGCGCTGCATGAAACCGTTGAAGTCCGGGGTCCGGCCTTCCATGCGCTGCTCGAGCATCTTGTTGAGCTCGCGCACCATGTCGCGCACCCTCGACAGGTCCTGACCCTGCATCTGCTGCAGCGAGCCCTTGAGGCCCTGGAACATCTGGTCCAGCATCTGTTTCTGCAGCTGCTGCATCAGCTCTTCGAACTTCTGGCGCGCTCCGTCGTCGACGAATTCGTAGTTGCGCAGTCCCTTGACGCGCCCACCAAGGTCGTCGGGCAGGCGGTCGAGCTGGTCGTTGCGCTGGCGCGCGATGCGCTCCAGCAGCTTGCGCGCCTCGGGCGTCGCCTCGTTGAGCCTGCGCTCGATGCCCGCACGCTCGGTGTCGATGACCTCCTGGACTTTCTGCCGGAGCTCCTCGACCGTGCTGTCGAGGTTGTAGCGCCCTAGCTCTCGCTCACGGGCGTCGCGGAGCTGCTTGAGCAGCTGCTCGAGGCCAGGCATGTTTGGCGAACCCCAGCGCAGAAAGCGCTGCAGCGCGGCGTTGAGGTCGCCGTAGTTCATCAGGTCGTCGGACAATGAGTCCAGGACGTCGCCCGCATCCAGTTCGTCGAGCTTCTGCGTCCCGTCCCAGCGTGAGTAGCGAAACGTCATTTGTGGCCCGCATCCGTGAGGGCGGTAGCAGGCCGCAGGCCCGAAGGCCGGCGCCATCCGGGCGGACGGTGCCAAGGATGGGGTGGCGCGAGGAGGAGCACAGCCGTCGCTGTGTGACGACAAGCGCCGGGCCCCCAGACGCAGGCATCAGACGCCGAAGGCGTCCCGGCCGCCCTGGGGCGCCGGATGCTACCGATCCTCGCGGTGCGGGTCACCCAACCACGCTAGCAGGCCGCCAACCGCCCAAAGCACGTTCTATGGCACGGGCCGCGCGCAGCGCGGTGTTGTCCTGCCAGTTGCGCCCCACGATCTGAACTCCGATCGGCAGGTTTTCAGGCGAGGTGCCGGCGCGGACCACGACGCACGGGTTGCCGGTCAGGCTGAACGGCACCGTGTAGCTGAACTGATGGTCGGTGACGACCTTGACTCTGTAGAGGGGTGCGATGTCGGGGGCGACCGGGGTCAGCACGAGATCGAACCGCGACATGAACTTGAGAAGGAGGCTGCGATAGGCATCCCACCGCCGGTACAAGCGCTCGTGGGTCATGTGCCTCAGGCCCCAGTATCCGAGCGTCACCTGCCAGGCCTCGGTCAGCGATGGAGCCCTCTCCTCGGTGACGTTGCAGCCGGCCGCGGCGAGCGCTTTAGCGGCTGCACGGACTGTGGCCGCGACCGCGGGAGTCGGCTTCGCCATGCCGTCATCGGCGTACCACGCCACGCGCAGACCGTCGAGCTTCGGGGTTCTCCGCGGCACGGGTACAGGCACGATCGCCGAGTCGATTCCGTCTGGTCCGGCGAGAACGCGGAGGGCGAGCTTCAGATCGCTCACGTAGCGCGCCATCGGACCGACCTGGCTGCGCGGGTCGCTCAGCCCTCCGGGTAGCGCGTAGGCGCCGGTCACCGGGATCAGGCCGGCGGTCGGCTTGAGACCGGCGACCCCGCAGTAGCTCGCGGGCAGGCGGATGCTCCCGCCCGAGTCGCTGCCGAGTCCAAGCGGAGAGCCGCCGGCGGCGATGATGGCGGCTTCGCCGCTGCTGCTTCCTCCCGGAGTGCGATTGATGTCGTACGGGTTGCGCGTGCCACC
>DASXSD010000203.1:0-12955 GCA_036506195.1 Candidatus Dormiibacterota bacterium | reverse complement strand
CCCCACGCGGTGGGGAGGATTTACTCAGGCGCCGAGCAGCCTCGCGATGAGCATCCGCTGGACCTCGGACGTCCCCTCCCCGATCTCGTTGATCTTCACGTCGCGCCAGTAGCGCGCCACCGGGTAGTCCTCCATGAACCCATACCCACCGTGGATCTGCACCGCCTGGTCCGCCGCGCGCTTGGAGGCCTCCGAGGCGTAGAGCTTGGACATCGCGGCCAGCATCCGCACGTCGTCCGACGACTCGGATCCTTCCCGGCCGTACGCCACCGCCGCTCGGTAGACGATGGTCCGCGCGACCTCCGTTTCCATCGCCATGTCCGCGAGCTTGAACTGGATCGCCTGATGCTTGGAGATCGGCTCGCCGAACGTGCGGCGCTCCTTGGCGTACGCGAGCGACGCGTCCAGGCAGGCCTGGGCCAGGCCCACCGAGAGGGCGGCGATGGCGATCCTGCCACCAGTCAGGGTATGGAGGAACTGCCGGTATCCACCTCCGCGCTCGCCGAGCAGGTTCTCCGCCGGCACCTCGCAGCCTTCGAAGCTCAGCGGATGGGTGTCGGAGGAATGCCAGCCGAGCTTTCGATATGACTCGAGGACGTGGTAACCGGGCGTTCCCGTCGGCACCATGATGGCGCTGATCTCCGACTCTCCGCCGCCGTTGCGTCCCGTGACGGCGGTGATGGTCACGCCCGCCGAGATGTCGGTGCCGCAGTTGGTGATGAACTGCTTGGCGCCGTTGATCACCCACTTGCCGTCGCGCTGCTCGGCGCGGGTCTTGGTCGCGCCAGCATCGGAGCCGGCCTCCGGCTCGGTCAGGCCGAACGACCAGAGCTTGCGGCCGCTCACCAGGTCCGGGAGCCACCTGTCCTTCTGCTCGGCGGTGCCGAACTCGTAGATCGGCGCCGACCCAAGGCAGACCGCGGCCTCGAGCGTGATCCCGACGCCGGCATCGCCGCGCGAGATCTCCTCGATCGCCAGGCATAGAGACAGGAAGTCGGCACCGGCGCCGCCGACCTCTTCGCTGAATGGGAGCCCGAACAACCCCAGCTCCCCCATCTGGCGCACGATGTCGTAGCCGAACTTGTGGTTCCGGTCGAGGTCTTCGGCCGCGGGGGCGACGACCTCGCGCGCGAAATCGCGACACGTATCCCGGATCGCCTGCTGCTCGGAGCTCAGTTCAAAATCCATTGCAGCCAATGGTTGCATGAGTGACGACCGGTACTCGGAAGGCATGCGGATCGCGGCCACCCTCCAGGAGCTCGACGGACCGAAGGTGAACCCGCTGTGCCGGACCCGCCTCTACTCACACGGACGGAGGGTCGAGCGGTCCCTTGTCCTTCTGCACGGCTTCACCAATTGCCCGCAGCAGTTCGACACGCTCGGCCGTGAATTCCACGAGCGCGGCTGGAACGTGCTCATCCCCCGCTATCCGCGGCACGGCTACGCCGACCGGCTGAACACATCCATCTCCGAGCTGCGGGCGGAGCACCTGGTCGCGCTCGCCAACCGCGCGGCCGCCGCCGGTGCCGGGCTGGGTGAGCGGCTGACGGTAGCCGGCCTGTCGCTCGGCGCCATCCTCACCGGGTATCTCGGGCAGACGCGGCAGGGCATCGAGCGGGCCGTGCTGATCGCGCCCATGCTGGGGCTGAAGCCAATCCCGGGACCGGTGCTCACGGCGATGAGCGGCGCCGCCAAGGTGATTCCGAACTTCTACATGTGGTGGAACAATCAGCTCAAGGACAAGCTCGGTCCGCAGTACGGCTACCCGCGCTTCTCCACCCACGCGTATGCGGCCCTGTTCGACTGCCGCCGCATGCTCGTCCAGGCTGCGCGCACCCGGCCGCCGCTGGCGCGCTCGATCGCCGTCATCACCAACGCGGGAGAGCCCCGCCTCGACAACCGCTTCACCTACCGGCTGATCGACTCCTGGCGCAAGCACGGCGCCTTCGTCGAGACATTCGAGTTCGCGGCGTCCGATGCGCTGACGCACGACCTCATCGACCCGGGTAACGCCGCGCAGAACACGCCCTACGTCTATCCCATCGTGACGAGGCTCATCGAGAGGACGAACTAAAGGGTGCGGGACATCTCGTGCTCGAGCTCGCCCGGCCGCACCTCCTGGCTCGCGCCGGTGCGCACGAACCCGTGCCGGAGGTACAGATGCTCCGCTCTCGCATTCACCTCGGTGACCCACAGGAACATCTGGCCGTAGCCCTCAGCCCTCCCCCATTCCAGGAGTGTTTTGACGAGGACCTCTCCGACCCCCTGGCGCCGGTAGCGCGGATCCACCCACATCGCGGTCATCGCAGCCGACCCGTTCACCTCACCGTCGCCCCCGCTCACCGTTCCCGCCACGACATCGTCCACCTCGGCGACGAATCGGGTGCGATCGGTGACCCGGCGTCGCCACGTCGCATCGTCGAAGGCGACCTCGCGCTCATAGGTCGAGCCAAACGCGTACGGCGCCTCTTTCAGGGCGTCAAGACGTACGCGGCGGTAGATTTGCCAGTCCTCGGGGCCAAGCCTCCGAACGCTAATTGCCGAGGACGAAGACCTTGAGCGCCCAGCTCATCAGGAGAGCGCTGATGGAGCCGACCGCGATCAGCTTCCACTGCGTGGCAGTGAGGCGCGACGTCCATGTGCGTCCCGAGACGATCCCGGCCGCGAGTCCGCCCACGCCGATGATCGTCCCGGCGAAAAGCGCGGGCCCGAGCGGATAGAGCCTGACCGCGTCCGCGAGATCGCCCTCCCACATGTATGCAAACGATCGCGTGCCGCCGCAGAAGGGGCATGGGTGACCGGTGATCATGTAGAAGGGGCAGGCCGGGCCCGTGAGGTGGACGGCGGCGAGCGCCCAGTACACGCGCGTGTAGACGAGCCACATGGCGAGCACGAGCAGGATCCCCAGGTCGCGCAGCCGGTCGTTCGGCAGCGCTCGAGTCACCGACAGGGGTAGTGAGCTGAGCCCCACGAAATCGGAGGCTACGCCGAGATTTCGCGGGGACCCCATTTTCACCTCAGCAGACCCACGATCTCATCCGTCGTCTCGGCGACGGCAACCCCCGCCTTGCGAAAGGCCTGTTCCTTGCTTTTGGCGGTGCCACGGTTACCGGAAATGATGGCGCCTGCGTGGCCCATCCGCTTTCCCTCCGGGGCCGTGCGCCCGGAGATGAAGGCCACGGCCTTGAGCCGGCTGCCCCGCGCGAGCAGCTCGGCCGCCCGCTCTTCGTCGCTGCCCCCGATCTCTCCGATGAGGACCAGGTGGGTAGTCGCCTCATCTTTCTCGAAAAGCTCCACCACATCGCGAAACGTCAGACCCAGGACCGGGTCGCCGCCTATGCCCACGATCGTCGACTGCCCCATCCCGGCCGCCGACAGCGCCGACGCGACCTCGTAGGTGAGAGTGCCGCTGCGCGAGACGAGGCCCACATGGCCGGCAGAGGTGATGCGCTGCGGGATGATGCCGATCTTGGCCTGTCCGGGAGTGATCAACCCGGGGCAGTTGGCGCCGATGAGGCGTGCCTCGGGGTAGCCCCGCAAGAAATCCTTGACCCGGATCATGTCCTGGATCGGGATCCCCTCCGTGATGCAGACGATCAAGGTGATGCCCGCCGCCGCGGCCTCCATGATCGCGTCGGCAGCGAAGGGCGCCGGCACGAAGATGCCGGACGCCGTCGCGCCGGTCGCCTTGACGGCATCCGCCACTGTGTTGAACACAGGCAAGCCCAGGTGGGTGGTGCCGCCCTTGCCCGGGCTCGTGCCACCGACGACCTTCGTCCCGAGCTCCTTCATCTGCTCGGTGTGAAAGGAGCCCTCGCGGCCGGTGATGCCCTGGACGAGGACTTTTGTATCGCGATCGAGAAGGATGCTCACGTGACCCGCGCCGCCCCATCCCGGCCCTGCGGGCCGGACCGGCCACCCGCAAGCGGGGAAGAGTTGGTCAGCTCGACGATCTTCTTCGCGCCCTCCCAGCCGCTGACTCCAGGCTCGATCCCATTCCGCTTCAGGATCTCGCGGCCCTCCTCCTCGCGCGTCCCGCTCATGCGCACGACCAGGGGCAGCTTCATCTTCAGGTTGTCGCGGGCCGTGACCACGCCCGTGGCGACCTCGTCGCCCCGCGTGATGCCACCGAAGACGTTGATCAGGACGCCCCTGACCTTTGGATTCATCAGGATGACCGCAAGAGCGTTCTCCACCACCTCGGCCTTGGCGCCACCACCGATGTCACAGAAGTTGGCCGGCCTCCCGCCGGCCCGCTGCACCAGGTCGAGGGTGCCCATGCACAGCCCGGCCCCATTGCCGATGATCCCGATATCACCGTCGAGGGAGACATAGGTGAGCCCTCGTTTCTTGGCCTCGACCTCGTACGGGTCACCTTCGATCACCGAGCCGTATCGCTCCTCGAGGTCCTTGTGCCGCCACGCCGCGTTGTCATCGATCTCGAGCTTGGCGTCCCCCGCGATGACGTCGCCCTCGCTGGTGACGACCAGCGGGTTGATCTCCGCGGTCAACGCGTCGTAGTCCGTGATCGCCCGATAGAGCTTCTTGATCAGCGCGGCCAGCGGTCGCGACAACTCGGCGAGTCCAGCGTCGTAGACCAGCTGCGCGAGCTCGAAGTCCAGAGGCCCGCGCCACGGGTTTGGATAGAGGCGCGATATCGATTCCGGCGACTCCTCGGCGACCTGCTCGATGTCCATACCGCCCTTAGCCGAGAGCATCAGAATGTTCGCGCGCGCGTCCCGGTCGACCGTGAAGCCGAGATAGATCTCACGC
The DNA here is from genome assembly GCA_036506195.1 of Candidatus Dormiibacterota bacterium. Classification (GTDB taxonomy): domain Bacteria; phylum Chloroflexota; class Dormibacteria; order Dormibacterales; family Dormibacteraceae; genus 40CM-4-65-16. The sequence continues at coordinate 8,182 of DASXSD010000203.1, read as the reverse complement.
GCGATGTCGAGAGCCGCCTCGCAGTAGACGAGCGGGACCTTGAAACCCTTGATGTCCATGCCGATGATCTGCTCGGCCGCCCTGCGCGACTCATCGGCGCTATTGGCGAGCTTGATGCCGCCGGCCTTGCCACGTCCGCCGACCGGCACCTGGGCCTTGACCGCGATCGCGCCGAGCTTCTCGAAGGCGGCGGCGGCCTCGTCCGGTGTGCGCGCGACCTCTCCGGGAGGGATCGCGATGCCAAGCGCGGCGAGCACCTCCTTGGCCTGGTACTCGAGGAGCTTCAACGCTTCACGATGGTTTCACAGCGGGATGTTGCCGTGCCACCGGGAAGAGCGCTTGCGCTCTTTGCGCATCGCGACGCGCAGGGCTCGGATTAGCTCTGATCGCGTGCGGCCGGGCTCGATCACATCGTCGATGTAGCCGCGCTCGGCGGCGATGTACGGGTTGGCGAAGCGCTCGGTGTACTCGCCCACGAGCTCGGCCCGGTGCGCCGTGGGATCGGCCGCCGCGGCGATCTCGCGCCGGAACAGCACGTTGACCGCGCCCTCCGGCCCCATTACGGCGATCTCCGCCGTCGGCCACGCGACGTTGAAGTCGGCCCGGATGTGCTTCGAGCACATGACGCAGTAGGCACCGCCGTAGGCCTTGCGCGTGATCACGGTGAGCTTGGGGACCGTCGCCTCGCTGAACGCGTAGAGCAGCTTGGCTCCGTGCCGGATGATGCCGCCGTACTCCTGCGAGGTCCCTGGCAGGAAGCCTGGCACGTCGACGAACGTGACCAGCGGGATGTTGAAGGCGTCGCAGAAACGGACGAAACGCGCGCCCTTGTCGGACGCGTTGATGTCGAGCGCGCCGGCCATGACCTTTGGCTGGTTGGCGACCACGCCCACCGACCGGCCGTCGAGGTGCGCGAAACCCACGACCAGGTTCATGGCGTAGAAGGGCTGCACCTCGAAGAACTCGCCGTGGTCGACGACCATGCGGACCACGTCCTTGATGTCGTACGGCTCCTTCGAGCTGTCGGGGATGATCGTCGCCAGTCCGGGCTCCGAACGTTCGACGTCGTCCGTGGGCTCCAACGCGGGCGGCTGGTCCTCACAGCTCTGCGGGATGTATTTGAAGAGCTTGCGCACCTGACCGAAGCACTCCTGCTCGCTCTCGGCCAGGAAATGCGCCACGCCCGACTTCACGTTGTGCACCTCGGCCCCGCCCAGCGAGTCGAAGGTCACGTCCTCCCCGGTCGTCACGCGAATGACCTCGGGCCCGGTGATGAACATGTAGCCGACGCCGTGGACCATGAAGGTGAAGTCGGTGATCGCCGGCGAGTACACGGCGCCGCCCGTGCACGGGCCGAGGATGAGGCTCAGCTGCGGGATCAGCCCGCTCGCCTCCACGTTCCGCCAGAAGATCTCCGCGTAACCGGCCAGGGACACCACGCCCTCCTGGATCCGCGCGCCCCCCGAGTCGTTGACGCCGATGATCGGGATCCGGTTGCTCAGCGCCAGGTCCATGACCTTGATCACCTTTTGTGCGAACACCTCGCCCAGCGAGCCTCCGAAGACGCTCGCGTCGTGGCTAAAGAGCATCACATCGCGGCCGTCGATCTTCGCCATCCCCGTGACCACGCCGTCGCCGAGCACGCCGCCAGTGTGCCGCGCGAACAGGTCGATCTCCTCGAACGAGTTGCGGTCGACAAGGCGCGAGATCCTCTCCCTGGCTGTCAGCTTGCCCTTGGCGTGCTGGCGGTTGAAAGCCTCAGCATCACCGTGGCCAGCCTCGTACTTGCGCTGGCGCAGCTCGTTGAGCGGGTCGACCTTGCGGCTGGTCACGCTTGGCGCTTCGCGTCCAGGTTGGGAGTTGTTGATTGCATGAACATCCAGCGGTGGCCTTCCAGATCTTCCGCCCGGTACCTCTTGCCCTCGTCGCTCTCCTCGAGAGGTGAAAGGATCCTCGCGCCCTCGGCCTTGGCGCGCTCGTAGTGGCCGTCCAGGTCGTCGACGTAGACCAGCAGGCCGTCGACGACGTACGGCACCTCCGACCACTTCGCGGCCTGCTCGCACTCTTCCCGGTGGCGCTTGGGCCCGCGGTAGTCCGGCGATGGCGTGGCAAGCATGATCAGCCCGTCCCCGACCTGCATCTCTCCGTGCGAGAGCCGGCCGTCGGAGACGTGTCGCTCCACTTCGCGGAAACCAAATGCTCGCGCCAGCCAGTCCATGGCCGACACGCCGTCCTCGTAGGCGATCATCGGGATCACGGTCTGGTTCATCAGGCAGCCTCCCCTGGGCGGTATTCGCCGAAAACGCCGCGCAGCACCGCGCAGCACTCTCCGATCGTGACGTAGTCCGCGAGCGCGGCCTTCAGCGGATGCATCAGGTTGTCGGTCCCGCGCGCCGCTCGCTCCAGCTCTGCCAGATGGTGGTCGACGGCCGACTTCGAGCGGCCGGCACGAAGCTTCTTGAGCGCGCGAGCCTGCGCCACCTGGTGGCGCGGGCTCACTTTCGTGATGTCCACCGGCCGAGAGTCGGTCTCGGTGTAGCGATTCACACCCACCACCGCGCGCTCACCCGATTCGACGCGCTGCTGCATCCTGTACGCGCTGTCGGCGATCCGCCGCTGCGTCCAGCCCGACTCGATGCAGCTCACCGCGCCGCCCAGCTCATCGATCTCGGCCATGATCCCGAGCGCCTCCTCCTCGACTCGATCGGTGAGGCTCTCGACGTAGTAGGACCCTCCCAGCGGATCGGCCACGTAAGGGACCGCCGACTCATAGCCGATGACCTGTTGCGTCCGCAGCGCGATCTCGGCCGCGCTCTCCGAGGGCAGGCCGAGCGCCTCGTCGTAGGCGTTGGTGTGCAGCGACTGCGTGCCGCCGAGGACCGCGCTCATCGCCTCGAGCGTGGTCCGGACGATGTTGTTCAGCGGCTGCTGTGCGGTGAGGGTCACGCCACCGGTCTGGGTGTGGAAGCGCAGCGCCTGCGAGCGGGGATCGGTCGCGTGGAAGCGATCGCGCATGACCCGGGCCCACATACGGCGCGCGGCGCGGAACTTGGCCACCTCCTCGAAGAAGTCCATGTGGCACGCGAAGAAGAACGACACGCGCGGAGCGAAGTCGTCGACGGTCAGCCCCGCGGCCTGCGCGGCCTCGACGTAGGCGATGGCGTGGCTGAGCGTGAACGCGATCTCCTCGGCCGCCGTGGAACCCGCCTCGCGCATGTGGTAGCCGGAGATGGAGATCGTGTTCCAGCTCGGCAGGTCGCGCGCGCAGTACGCGAACAGGTCGGTGATCAGGCGCATCGAGGGCTTGGGCGGGAAGATGTACGTCCCTCGCGCGGCGTACTCCTTGAGGATGTCGTTCTGCACCGTGCCGGTGATCTTCTCGGGCGGGCACCCCTGCTTCTCCGCGACGAGCTGGTAGAGGAGCAGCAGCATGGAGGCGGTGGCGTTGATCGTCATCGAGGTCGAGACCTGTTCGAGTGGGATGTCCTTGAGGAGGATCTCCATGTCCTCGAGCGAGTCGATGGCGACGCCGACCTTGCCGACCTCGCCGTTGGCCATCGGGTCATCGGAGTCGTAGCCGATCTGCGTCGGCAGGTCGAACGCAATCGAAAGCCCTGTCTGGCCCTGCTTGAGCAGGAACCGGTAGCGCTCGTTGGACTCGACGGCGGTTCCAAAACCTGCGTACTGGCGCATCGTCCACAGGCGCTTGCGGTACATGTCCTTGTGGATGCCGCGGGTGAAGGGAAAGGTACCGGGCGCCGGCTCGTCTTGAGGAGCGCCCTGCGCGCGCCCGGCGGCGCGGTCCTCGACCGTGTAGACGGCTTTCAGCGGCAGGCCGCTGTCGTTGAGAACTTCGGTCACGCCTGCACGAACTCCGTCAGCACCCCGCCGACGCTCTTGGGGTGGATGAAAGCGATCGGCACGCCGTGCATTCCCATCCGCGGCACGATGTCGATGAGCTCAAAACCGGCCGCGTGCGCGTCGGCCAGCGCCTTATCGATGTCCGGCACGGAGTAGGCCACGTGGTGTAACCCCGGACCGCGCTTGGCCAGGAACTTGCCGACCGCCGAATCCTCGCGGAGCGAGGCGAGGAGCTCGATCTCGGCGTCGCCCATCTCCAGGAATGCGGCCTCCAATCCCTGGTCGTCGGCGGACGCGCGATGCGTCAGCTCGGCGCCGAAGCTCTTCGTGTACATCTCGATCGCCGCGTCCAGGTCCTCGACCGCGACACCGACGTGATGGAGCTTCATGACGGGTATCGGTACCACCCCTCTCCGGTCTTGCGCCCGAGCTTGCCCGCCTTCACCTTGGCTTCGAGCTGCGCTGAAGGTCGGTAGCGCTCGTCGCCAGTCGTCTCGAACATGTGCCGGCGCGCCTTGTAGGTGACGTCGAGGCCACTGAAATCGCCGAGCCGGAAGGGGCCCATCGGCCAGTTCAGGCCCTTCTCGACCGCGGTGTCGATGTCCTCGAACGACGCGACCTCGGCGTCGAGCAGCCGGTAGGCCTCCTGGGTCGCCGCGTGGAGGATGCGATTGACGATGAAGCCGTCGATCTCCTTGTTGAGCACGACCGCCGTGCGGCCGATCTGGCGCGCGAGCTCCGTCGCTCGCCTGACTGTTTCGTCCGAGGTCTGCGGCCCGCGCACGATCTCGACCAGGTCCATGACCAGCACCGGGTAGAAGAAGTGCATATTGAGGCACCGCTCCGGCCGCCGCGCGACCTCGGCCAGCTTGCTGATGCCGATGGTCGAGGAGTTGCTAGCGATCACGGCGTCGGGAGGCGCGAGCCGGTCGAGCTGGCGAAAGATCGACCGCTTCAACTCGAGGTCCTCAAAGACCGCCTCGATCACGAACTCGGAGTTTTGAACGGCGCCGTCCAGGTCGGTGATCAGAATGACCCGGCCGTGGGCAGCAGCCGCGTCGGCCTCGGAGAGCTTGCCCTTCTCAACACGGCGCGCCAGGTGGCCGCGGTTTGACTCCGCGGCTTTGCGCAGCTGCGCCGGATCCTTGTCCTGCAGCATCACGACCATGCCGTGCAGCGCCGCCTGCTGCGCGATCTGGGCGCCCATGCTGCCGGCGCCGATCACGGCGAGCTTCATTGCATTCAATAGGTCACATCCTTAACGGGCTTCGCCCGCGACTGAGAAGATCCGCGTCACCGTGTTCAGGGTGGCAAGGTTGCCGAGCAGGCCGTCGATCCGGAGCTTGCCCTGCAGCAGCTTGGCGGCGACGCCGCGACCCACGCCGTCGTAATAGACCGGCATCCCGAACAACCCGATCTTCAGATTGCTCAGGTTCATGACCGTGTCGGCCTCGGCGCGAATCGTGAGGTCTCGCTTCGACTGCAGGCCGTTGTGGACCACGAGTGATCCTTTTCGAAAATCAAGCGTCACGCCTTCGTCGATGTCAGTGACGAAAATGCCTACCCGTGCCGCAAGCGACTCGAAGTCCTTCTTCTTGGCCGCACTGTTTTCGACGTTCGCTTCGATCAGGCCGCCGAGCATCGAAGCGAACGCGCTTGGCTCGGCGTCCGCGTAGTCGACTTTCTTGTGGACTACTTTTCGTCGGGCCATTCAACGGGGACCCGGGTCGTGCACTCGGTCATCTCTTGCGACGCCTTCGTGTAGCGCACGATCGTGGGCAGGTCGCCCTTCAGCTTGAGCTTGCCCTGGAGCATCCCCTTCGTCGCGTCGAGCTCTTTGGTCGCGACTTGCTTCCAGCGCGAGTAGGGCGCCGTGATCACGAAGTCGCACGTCTGCGCGTCGGCTGCGGTGCCGACCTTGATGTCGCGGGCGGAGCCGTCGAAGAGATCCATGACGACGCCCCTGGCCTCGGGAAAGTTCTTGTCCGGCTCAGCCTCGACGACGAGACCCACCGTCCACTTCCATCCCTTCGCCGCCTGTTTGTAAACGTTCGACCTGTTGACCTCGTCCTTGAACTGGCTGGCCCACTCGTCGGAGAAAGCCTTGACCGTCATCTCGTCCTCCTATGCCGAACCTTGAGTGAAGGTTAGTACCCCACGTGATCGCCGACCGCGACGTGACCAGGACGCACGACCTGGCAGTAGACGCCCATGGACTCGTCGTGGCGCTCGGCAAGCAGGCGCAGCAGCTCTGGCGACGCCTTTGTGGTGTCAGGGTCCTTGGTGATCACGACGCACCGCTGACACCGGTCCGTGACTTCGAGCTCTGCGTCACCTGCCCGAATCCGCCGACCCAGCCAGCCCACCTCCTCCTCGGGCTCGATGCCGTCGACGTAGAGGTTGGCGCGAAAGCGGCGATGGTCGACCTGCATCCCCGCCTCGAGGCCGAGTACCGCGACCGAGGCCAGGTTGACGATCAGGATGTGCGAGTCGTCGAAGTTGCCACCGGGAAGCTCGCGCAGCTCGAGCGGGCGTGCCGACTCGACCTCGAGCCTCCTGACGAGGTCTTCGTCCAGCATGGTGGAGGCGCCGTCCGGCGCGGCCACCTCGACGCCACCGCCGGCGAGCCTGGCCCGATAGGTCAGAAGCCGGTCGTGGTGCTTGATGGTGAGCGGCTTCCCGGCGCGGTGGGGCGCGCCGTCTATGAGCGCCCAGCTCCGGTCGCCCTCGAGTCCGTGGTCGGTGACCATGCACGACTCCATACGCTCGCCGGCCATCGACTTCACGGGATAGCGCCAGATCTCGACGACCGATGCCATCAGGGGCAACTGTAGCCGCCCCGGCCGCAGGGGGAACCCTGCCGGGTTCCCCTACGTCGCGGCGCTCAACGGCCGTTCACCGTTTCTTTCTCCTCCGTGCGTCTGGCGGCCGGATTCGCGCCGCTAACCCCTTCCGGAGAAGAGGGAATTCCAAGTGGTGACTCGATGCCACGCGTGGAGACCTTGACCGAGGGCGTGTTGCCGCCGGAGCAAGTCCGGCGGCCAAAGTAACGATCTGAGTACCCGGACTAGGATGCATCGGGGATGGGCGAGGCGACGTTCTTCGAGCCGCTTTCGGCGAGGGATGCCTGGTTCCTCTACGCCGAGCGTCCGGAGGCGCCGCTCGACCTGGGCACGGTGTACGTCTTCGAGGGGGGCTCTCGGGTGCCCGGAGGCCGCGGAGCGGAGGGACTCGAGGAGACGGTGGCCGAGCGAATCCACCTCGTGCCGCGGTACAGGCAGCGCATCCAGACGTTGCCCTTCAACATTGCGCACCCTGTGTGGGTCGACGACCCGCACTTCGACCTCGGCGCCCACATCCGGCGCGAAGTCCTGCCGCCTCCGGGCGACGGAGCCCAGGTCAGAAAGCTGGTGGCCCGCATCCTCTCCCGCCCCCTCGACAAGCGCAGGCCGCTGTGGGAGATGACCCTGATCACGGGCGTGCGAGGCGGTCGCGTCGTGATCGTCAACCGCGCTCACCATGCGATGGTCGACGGCATCTCGTCGCTCGACATCCTCACGCTCCTTCTCGACGCCGACCCCGAAGGCTACCGGCCCGCGCCTCCTCCGCCGTGGAAACCACGCCCCGCGCCGTCCAACTGGGAAATCCTCAGGCCGATGCTCTGGAACGTGCGCTCTCGGCCCAAGCAGGAGCGCAGCCGGCTTCCGGTGTTCTGGGGGACGCGGCGCCTGCCGTGGACCGGAATGTGGAAGCTCGGTGGCACGATGGTCAGCCGGCGTCGTGACGTCTTCTTCAACCGCAAGCTCAGCCCGCAGCGGACCGGACGCGGACTCAAGGTTCCGCTGTCCGCGTTCAAGGCGCTGAAGGAGCGCTTCGGGTGCACGGTCAACGACGCGGTGCTCGCGGTCGTGTCAGAGGGTCTGCATCGATGGTTCAAAGCCCGCGGCGAGGCCGTGCCCGCGAAGGTGCGCGTGTTCTGTCCCGTGAGCGTGCGGAGCGATGAGGCGCGCGGCCGGCTGGGCAACCAGATCAGCGGCATGGTCTTCGAGCTGCCGACTGGCGACCTCTCGATTGAGGAGCGATTGAAGCGGATCAACGTGACGACCGGCGACCTCAAGCGAACCCGCCAGGCGATCGCCGCGGACAAGCTGGCCGGACTCGCCGAGTGGGCGCCGCCAACTCTGCTGGTCCTCGCCGGGCGCGTCATGTCGACGCCGCAGGCCGGGGCGAACATCAACGTCACCAACATCCCGGGCCCGCAGTTTCCGCTCTACGCCGGTGGCGCGCAGCTGCTGGAGGTCTGGCCTTTCGCTCCGCTGTA
>DASXSD010000202.1:0-9666 GCA_036506195.1 Candidatus Dormiibacterota bacterium | reverse complement strand
TTCACCTCGGCCGCGACACGCGTCGCATCAAAGCCTCCAGGCGTGGTCTGTGGAAGGCTACTCAGACAATCCCAACGTCCGGAAGGTGAGCAGGGGCGCGCAGCGCCCCGATGAGCGGAAACCCGGAGGGTTGCCGCTCATAAGGCTTCTAGCGGGCTGAGGGCTTGTATCCGGGAGGCGGCGGAAACAGCGCCGTGATCTCCTTTGGAAGCGGGATTCCCTGGGAGAACATCTTGTCCAGGATCTTCGGCCGAATGCCCGTCGGCCTGAACTCGGCGATCACCTTGCCGTCTGGCGTGGCGCCTTTCTGCTCCATCTCGAAGATGTCCTGCATCGTGATCACGTCCTGCTCCATGCCCACGATCTCGGTGATCTGGGTCACCTTGCGCGAGCCGTCACGCAGGCGGCTCAGCTGGACGACCAGGTTGATCGCGCCCGCGATCTGCTGGCGGATCGCGCGCACGGGCAGGTCGACGCCGGCCATCAGGACAAGGGTCTCGAGGCGCGCGAGGGCATCGCGAGGGCTGTTCGCGTGCAGCGTGGTCATCGATCCGTCGTGGCCGGTGTTCATTGCCTGCAGCATGTCGAGCGCTTCGCCGCCACGGCACTCGCCGACGACGATGCGCTCCGGGCGCATACGGAGGGAGTTGATGACCAGGCGCTGGATGGTGATCTCGCCTTCGCCGTTGATGTCCTTCGGACGGGTTTCGAGGCGGCACACGTGCTCCTGGTGCAGCTGCAGCTCGGCGGCGTCCTCGATCGTGACGATGCGGTCCTCGACCGGGATGAAGCCAGAGAGAACGTTCAGGAATGTCGTCTTTCCGGTGCCGGTGCCACCCGAGATGATGATGTTCGCCTTCGAGAGCACGGCCGCCTTGAGGAAGCCGAAGCCAGCCTCGTTGGCGGTGCCGAACCGGATCAGGTCCTCCACCTGGTACGGGTCGCGGGAGAACTTGCGGATGGTGAGCAGCGGGCCGTTGAGCGCGAGCGGCCGGATCACGGCGTTGACACGGGAGCCGTCGGCGAGACGCGCGTCACACAGCGGCGAACGCTCGTCGATGCGGCGCCCGACCGTGCGGACGATGAACTGGATGACGTTTAGGAGCTGGTCCTCATCGACGAACTTGATGTTGGTGAGGACGACCTTGCCCCCCATTTCGACGTAGACGTGGTCATTCCCGTTGACCATGACTTCGGTTACGCGGTCGTCCCGGATCAGGGGCTCGATGGGCCCCAGCTGCTGGTAGTACTCATCGATGTTGATACCTGGGATCCGGACTGCCATTCGGCTAGCCTCCAAGCTCGGGAATTGACGACCGACCGCCAACTATACATTCACGCGCGCGACCGAGACCCCAGTTACGGGCCCTGATCCGGCCTCGCGGAGAGCGCGTGCGCAGGCGTCCAGGGTGGCTCCTGTCGTGGCCACGTCGTCGATCAGGAGCATGGCCTCGCCATCGAGCCGGGGACCGTGCCACTCGAAGGCGCCGCTGACGTTCTCGAAGCGCCTCAGCCTGTCGTGTCCGACCTGTGGTGGAGTGGGACGCGTACGTACGAGTTCTCCCGCGGGCGCGAAGATGGCAAGTCGCCGGCGCAGGTCTGCGGCCAGGAGCTCGGCCTGGTTGTAGCCGCGCTGCCGGAGGCGTTCCCGATGCAGAGGCACCGCCACCAGGCGGCGCGCGGGGAGGCCTTCGACCACCAGCCTCTCGGCGAGCAGCTCTCCGAGCGGCTGCGCCAGCCTCCGCCAGCCCTCGTACTTGAAGCGATGGACGGCGCTCTCGATCGGTCCTTCAAAGGCCACCGCCGAGCGGAGCCGAGTCAGGGCTCTCAGGCGGGCGCGACACCCGCATTCGCGGCGCGCCGAGTCCAGCTCCACCCCGCACCGCCGGCACAGCGGCTCCTCGAGCCGGCGGATGCGCAAGCGACATGCCTCGCACAGCCATGAGCCGAGCCTGCGGCAGCCGCCGCAGCGTGGCGGCAGGACGAGGTCGAGCACGTGCACACGACCAGCGTATGGACCGAGTCAACCCGTCCTTAACAGATGAGCGCCTCCCCACTCCGTGGGAGGAGTTGGTTCTTGGCCTACTGAATGACTATCTGGTCGCCGCGCTGAAGGTCGACCCCGTCCGTCGACCCTGGCGGAAGCTCCAGCACGCTGTGCGCACCCCACTCCACGGGCACGATCCCCCACCAGGCCGGCAGCTTGCGATAGACCTTCTTCACGCGCTCGCGGCTGTCAAGAAACACGGCGTCGATCGGGAAGTTCATAAACATCATGTGGATGCCGTTGCACGGAACGATCCACATGCCACGACCCGGATCGAGCTTCTTGCGAAACATCAGACCCAGGCCGCGGCCGAACATCGTCTGCGGCATCTCGAGCTCCTCGGCGAGCACCTTGCCGCTCCGTTCGTGCACCGCGCGCCGGCCGTTCATGGAGATCGAATAGGTTAAGCGGCGCATCGATGGATTTCGACAGCGATGGCGTGCGCCTCCATTACGAGGTCAACGGTCCCGAACGGGGCACGCCACTGATCATGGTCCACGGCTTCGCCTCGGACTACCGGCTGAACTGGGTCGGGTCGCGGTGGCAGGAGACGTTCACGCACGCGGGCTTCCGAGTGATCGGGCTCGACTGTCGCGGCCACGGCCACAGTGACAAGCCGCACGACGAGGCCGCGTACGCGGTCGACAACATGGCCGGCGACGTCGTCCGCCTCCTCGACGAGCTCGACATCAAGTCGGCCTCCTACCTCGGCTACTCGATGGGCGCGCGCATCGGACTCGAAGTCGTGCTCGACTTCCCCGCGCGAATCACGCGTGCCGTCCTGGGCGGCGTTGGCGCGGCGGGCGCGATCGACCGCGCCGACGCCATCGCCCGAGCGCTGCGCGACCACGAGCCGACAGACGACCCGGTCGCCCAGACCTTCTTCAAATTCGCATCGGCCCGCCCGATCAACGACCTGGAAGCCCTGGCGGCGTGCATCGTCGGTCTCCAGCCCGACGCGAGCCCAGAGCGGCTGGCCGCGATCAAGACGCCGATCCTGATCGTGGTCGGCGCCGAGGACCAGATCGCCCGCGGCGCGCCTGAACTTGTCGAGCTGATCCCGACCGCCCGCCTGATGACCATTGCCGGCCGCGACCACATGAGCGCTGTTCCGGCGCGAGAGTTCAAGCAGGCCGCGCTCGAGTTCCTGGACTAAAGCCGGTTCAGGAACCGAACCCTGCGCCGGGTCTTGCGGAGCTTCGACTCCGTGGGGACGATCGAGATCGTCCCGTCGGGTTCGAGGACCCCCAGCTCGACGTCCTTCAGATCGTCCACGCCGTGCTCGCGGATCGCCATCTCGACCTCGTCCACGGTGATGCCCTCGCGTTTGAGGGCCCCCGGCACGAGCTTGCCGTTCTTGATCAGCACAGAAGGTGTTGGCGCAAAGACTCGGTGAAACGCGGGCAAACGGTCCAGCCGGCCGATGGCGTAGTTTGCGCCGACCAGCGTCGCGATCAGGACGAGCCCTCCCACAAGCGACGTGTCCAGGCCAGTCATCGCCGGCTGCAGCGCATTCGCTACGAGCAGGATGAAGACGAGGTCATAGAGCGTGAACTGGCCGACCTCGCGCTTGCCGAACACGCGGAGCGCGATCAGCAGCGCCAGGTAGACGACGAGCGCCCGCCCAACCAGCTCCAGCACCGGAAGCGCGGCCCGCAGCGAATCGAGCGTGTGGCCTGTCTACCTCGGCCGCATGAGGATCAGCACGGCCGGCCCGAGCAGCACGATCCAGAGCGTCGGGAAGATGCAGCCCACCATGGGCAGCATCATCTTCAACGTCGCCTGGGCGCCTCGCTCCTGCGCGCGCTGCCGGCGCTTCCGCCGCATCTCGTCGGCCTGGATACGCAGGATCTTGCCGATCCCGGTGCCGAACTGCTCCGACTGGATGACGGCCTGGATGAAGTTGTGCAGGTCCTCGACCCCGCTGCTGCGGCCCATCTCGTCGAGGGCCTCCAGGCGCGGCCGGCCCAGGCTGACCTCGCGAAGGGCCTTGCTGAGCAGCTCGGATAGCGCGTTCTTGTACTTGTCCGTAACGCGGGCGAGCGCGGCGTCGAATCCAAGCCCGGCGTCGACGCAGATCACAAGCAGGTCGAGCGCGTCAGGCAGCCCCTTCTGGACCTCGGTGCGGCGAGCGTCGACTTTTTGCTTGAGCCAGATCACCGGCAGGTAGTAGCCGAGGATCGTGCCTGCGACCAGCGAGATGACGAGGTAGACGGGGTTGCCCAGGAGCAGCCCCAGGAGCAGGCCCATCGCGGCAAGCACAGCCGCCGCCACCAGACGCACCGCGGCGAAGTCTTCGGGCGTCAGGTTGCCAGGCCGTCCCGCCAGCTCGAGCTTGTTCAGCAGGTCCTGGCGTGCCTTCTGCGGCGTCGACCTCGAGAGCAGCGAGCCCAGCCTTTCAATGGCGGGCCTCAGCACGCGCTCGCTGAAAGGCCGCTGGAGCTCGATCTCCTCGATGCTGAGCGGTTTCTCGCCGCCGTACGCGGCCAGGCGCTGCTGCACGTTGATGGCGGTGTTTGACGAGGGCGTACGGGCGAGCCCGATGAAGATCATCAGCACCCCGGCCGCGACGACGAACGCGAGGATCAGTGTGGTGCTCATCGATCAGACCTCGATCGCCACGATGCGGCGGATGATCAGGTTGCCGATGAAGATCATGAACGCGCCGATCGCCAGCAGGATCCAGCCGATGATATTGCTGAACATCGGCTGGAAGTAGCTCGGCGTGACGAAGAACATGAAAGCCGCGAGCAGGATGGGCAGCGCGGTGATGATCGTTCCCGACGCTCTGGCCTGTGCGGTCAGGGTCTGGATCTCGCCCTTGATCCGAACGCGCTCGCGGATGGTGTAGGCGATGTTGTCGAGGATCTCCGCCAGGTTGCCACCGACCGTGCGGTGGATCGAGTAGGCGGTCGCGACCAGGTCGAAGTCGGCGCTGGCGATGCGCTTGGTGATGTTGGACAGCGCCTCGTCCGGCGAACCACCGAGGTTCATCTCGCGGACCGCGCGCGCGAACTCATCGCCGATCGGCGCCACCGCGTTCTTGGCCACGGTGTCGATGGCCTGGGCGAATGAGTAGCCCGCTTTCAGCGCGTTCGAAAGCAACGCTAGCGTGTCGCCGAGCTGGGAGTTGAACTTCTTCAGCCGTTGGGCGATCCGGTACTTCACGTAAAAGCCGGGGATCAGGTAGCCGGCGAAGAACAGCAGCGCGAACAGCGGGCCCCACCGCCAGAAACCGATCAGGCCGACGAGGGCGCCGCTCCCGAGCTGGATCATGAAGTACTCCGAGGGCCGGAGCTTCAGGTCGGCGCGCTGCAGCTGCTCCGCGACCGAGGGCTTGCCTTTCTTGGCGTCGCCGCGACCCATGCGGTCGGCGGCGGGCGCAAAGAGGCGGTTCAGCGAGTCACGCAGCCCGCTCCCCTGGGGAAGCGTCTGGGCGCCGGCCGTCGTCGTCACCCCGTAAGCGGCAAGCCTGGCCTGAAAGTCCTCCGCGCCACCCGCGCTGCGGCGCATCTGGCTGATGCCCAGGAACAACAGGAAGACGCCCGCGAAGGCGATCAGCCCGAACACGACTGGAATGGATGGCATCAGGTCCTCCTAAAGGTCAGTACAGCTTATCCGGGGGTGGCTGCTTTCCAGCCACAAAAAGTTGCTCTGCGACGTCTTCTCCCTCCGCCCTGAGGTGCTCCATGCGCATCGGCAGGATGCCCATGGCCGTGTGGTAGCCGACGGCCTTGCCTTCGGCGTTCACGCCCACCTGGTTGAACCGGAACAGCTCCTGGTACTGCACCTCGCCGTCCCGTATCCCGACGATCTCGGCGACGCTCACGATGCGGCGCACGCCACCGCGGAGACGCGACTGCTGGACGATGAGGTGGATCGCGGAGCCTATCGTCTCCCGGATGGCGCGGGACGGCAGGTCCTGGCCGGCCTGGAGGACCAGGGTCTCGAGGCGGACGAGGGCCTCCTTTGGATTGTTCGCGTGGAGCGTCGACATCGAGCCGTCGTGGCCGGTGTTCATGGCCTGAAGCATGTCCAGAGCCTCGCCGCCACGACACTCACCGACGATGATGCGGTCCGGGCGCATACGCAGACAGCTCTTCACGAGCTCACGGATCGGCACCGCGCCCTTGCCTTCCACGTTGGGCGGGCGCGACTCGAGCTGGATCCAGTGCGGCTGCTGCAGCTGCAGCTCGGCCGCGTCCTCGCAGGTGATCAGCCGCTCGTTCTCGGGGATGAACGACGAGAGGATGTTGAGAAGCGTCGTCTTGCCGGAGCCGGTGCCGCCCGAGACCAGGATGTTGAGACGCGCGCGCACGCACGAGCGCAGGAAGGTCATGATCTCGGGGCTCGACGACCGGAAGCGGTTGACGACGTCGGCCGGGCCCCACTTCTCCTTGGCAAACTTGCGGATCGTCAGCGCGGGGCCCTTGAGGGCGATGGGCGGGATGACGACGTTGACACGCGAGCCGTCTTTGAGGCGCGCGTCACAGATTGGCGTCGACTCGTCGACGCGGCGCCCCACCAGGCTCACGATGCGGTCGATGACCTGCCGCATCTGGCGCTCCGACTCGAAGGTGACCGAGGACAGGATCGGCTCACCGCTTTTCTCGACGTAGATCTGCTTCGGGTGGTTGGCCATGATCTCGGTGATGTTCGGGTCGGCCAGCAGGGCCTCCAGCGGACCCAGACCGAGAACGTCGTCGAGGACCGACTCGACAAGGCGCTCCTTGTCGTTCTTGGTCATCGTCATCGCCGTGGAGCGGAAGTACTCCTCAGCGAGTTCGAAGATCTTCTCCCTGACGCCGGCCTTGTTGCTGGAGTCGATCTCGTCCGCGAACTTCTCGATAAGCCGGGCGTGGATCTGAACCTTGGCCGCTGTGAAGGCGGGCGACACCTCGCCGCCGGCTGAGACGGCGGCCCGCTGGGAGAGCGACGTGGGTTGCGGCGGCGCGGTCGCCGCAGGCTGCGCTACCGGAATCGCGGCCTGCGGCGAGTAGGGGGCGGCCCCCGGAAGGGTCGCGGTCGCGGGGCCGTTGCCCGCGCTCCCCGGCGGAACCGTCTGGTTCTGCTTGACCCTATCGAGGAGGCCCATCCGAACTCCGGTTTAGAGGGCGGTGAAGTGGTACCGCGCCTCGACCTGCGCCTGCGTCACCCCTCCGGCTCGCGTGATCTCAGGACACGCCGGGTCCTGGTTGTCCGTAGGCGCCGTCCCGTAGTCCTTGAACGACTCCAGGGTGTAGCGGACCTGGGTGTTGTTCAGAAACCAGGTGAGGAACTCGGCATCGCACTGGGTCAGCTCGACCGTGAGGCTCGAGGTGATGCCGGTCGTGGCCGAGTTTCCTTGCGCCGTCGTGCCACCGCTGTTGGCCGCCTGCACGTTGGCCGACGCCGGGCCGAGGCCGATGATGCGGAGGTTGGTGAATGTGGTCTTGCTGACGATCTTGGTGGTGCCAGTGGTTGTCGTCGTCTTCGTCTGGAACAGCGACTGGTTCGTGGAGACGATGACCGTGATGTAGTCGCCGACGGAGATGTGGCCGGCGACACCCTGCTGCTCTCCGGTCGGGATCGTCATCGCTACGTAGCCTTTGGCCAGGGGCAGGTAGGCCGGAGCCGCGCCGGTCGGGACCAGGTTGATGTCCTTGGCCAGCATGTCGGAGGTGATCACGGCGCCCTTGGAGATGTTGATCTGGGCGATGAGGTTGACCACGTCCTTGGGCTCGCCGTAGATGTTGGCGAGCGACGACTCGTTGCCGGCCAGCGAGATCTTGGCCGTGCTGAGGTCAGCCGGTGTGATCTGGTGGCGGAGGGGGATGGCCTGCTTGGCGATCACGACCGTGGTGCTGGGGCCGCCGATGGCGCCGCCGCCCCCCACGCTTCCGAGCAGAAACACCGCGCCGAACGCGACGAGGGCAAGCAACAGTCCGACGATGATGAAGAGTCGACCCCCGCCGGGACGGGGCCTTGCAGCAGCAGGTGCGACGGCCAAGACTAAGTCACCTCCATGGAATGCCGAAGAGTGGCGACATTGTAATCACGGGGACCGCGATCTTCCCCCCTATTCGCTGTAAAGAAGAGAGAGCCCCTTGCGGGGCTCTCTTTGAAGGTGCGATTACGTGGGCTCTTACGCTCCGAGAGCGGCTACGACGTTCGAGAACACGTTCTTGATCTGGTTGCCCATCGTAAGAAGGATCACGATGACCACGATTGAGACCAGCACGAGGATCAGGGCGTACTCAACCATTCCCTGCCCTTCCTGACGAGTCGTAAGGCTGCGGAGCTTCCAGTAAAGGCTCAACATTTCTGCGATTTCACCTCCTTTTTCCTGAACTACAGGCTTCTGTACCTGCTTGACGCCGCCCGGGGCCCTTTCTTGCAGCACCGGGTCCTCTCGCGGCGAGGATGGTACTGAGTGGTACCGGGCAGGTCAATTCATTAGCCAAAACGACCGGGCGCCCGGTCCCGGTCGCTAACCTCTCCCACCGGGAATGGCTGCCTCGGGCGTCGCAGAGCTTGTGCCACGGCGCAACGGGGCTTACTGGCGGGATCTGCTCCTGGGCCGGCTGGTCCCCTCCCTCTTCTTCAGCCTGTTCCTGGCCCGGGAGCTGATCCTGCTCTGGGGCGGGCTGGGCGGCATCCGCAAGCCCATGGACCTGCTCTTCGTCCTTCAGCAGGCGCTCGCCCTGGCCTACTTCACCCTCCTCGTCATCCTGTATGCCGTCCGGCTGCCTCAGCGCGGCACCGACCACCGCTGGGGCGTCATCTTCATCGCCTTCAGCGGCACATTCGCGGCGATCGGCGCCAGCTTCCTGCCCGGTGGGACGCGGCGCGAGGGCCTGATCCTTGTGGCCGACATCCTGGCCACCGCCGGCCTGGCCTACTCGGTCTGGGGCCTCGCCTATCTCCGTCGCTCCTTCTCGATCATCCCGGAGGCGCGCCGGCTGGTGACCGGCGGCCCCTATCGGCTGAGCCGGCACCCCGTCTACCTGGGCGAGGTCGCGACCGCGATCGGGGTCAACCTGGCGACTGCGGGCTGGCTGAGTGCAATCGCCATCGTCTACTTCGTGGTCTGCGAGCTCATGCGCATCCGGTGGGAGGAGCGCATCCTCGCCGCCACGTTCCCCAACGAGTATCCGGCCTATGCAAGAAGCGTCCCCCGCTACCTACCGAACCCCTTCGCTCGCGGCTGACCGGCTGCGCGTGTCCGAGCGTCTGAGCGCCAGGACGCTGCTGCTCGGCGGCGTCATGACGGTGATCCTCGGGCTGTTCATCGGCCTGGAGCAGGACCCCGACTTCTGGTGGCACCTCCGAATCGGACGCTGGATGGTCGACAACGGGCGGCTGCCCAGCTCGGACATCTTCACCTACACCGCGACCACTCACGCCTGGATCGACCACGAGTACCTGACCGAGATCCTGATGTGGCTGACTTACAGCGCCTTCGGTCTGACGGTCCTTTGCATCGCGTTCGGCCTTCTGACCTGGGCAGGCTTCTGGCTGATCCTCCTCCAGGTCCGCCGCCAGCCTTTCGTGATCGTCGCGGTCGGGATCGCCATCGCCGCCATCGCGGGCACGCCCATCTGGGGACCCCGGGCGCAGATGATCACCTTTGCCTTGAG
>DASXSD010000201.1:0-4524 GCA_036506195.1 Candidatus Dormiibacterota bacterium | reverse complement strand
GACGTTCGCGATCGCGATGATCAAGGACGCGGTGCGGCGCGGCTACGACCTTCGCCTGGACGAGGCGCTGGAGATCGAGTCGCAGAACTTCGCCCGCGCCGCGCTCAGCACAGACGCAGCGATCGGCATCATGTCGTTCCTGAGCAAGCAAGAGCCCGAATTCACAGGCTCGTGATGCTGTCGATTCCAGGCTCTCTCGTTCGTCGCCTTGACAAAGGAGGTTCTGGATGAAGTACGTGCTGCTCTTCGTCGGGACGATGGAGGACCAGGAACGCTGGGATAACCAATCCAGGGAGGAGCTCGACCGGGCCATGGAGGGGGCGGGGAGATGGTTCGAGGAACACTCCCGTGCGGGCAAGATCCTGGGTGGCGAACAGCTTCAGGGACCGCATACCGTCACCACGGTCAAGTCGGCGAACGGAAGGCGCATCGTCACCGACGGTCCGTTCATCGAGTCGAAGGAGATCATCGGCGGTTTTGCCATCGTCGACGTGGCAGACCTCGACGAGGCACTCGAGATGGCCAAAAAGTGGCCCTCGGGGCCGGTCGAAGTGTGGCCGGCCGTGGAACGATGAGGTCCTGACCGAAACACGAACCTCAACCGAAGCCGCGCTGGTCACCGTCTTCCGGGAGGAGGCGGCGAGGCTGACCGCTGCCATGGTGCGCTTCATCGGCAACTTCGACATCGCCGAGGAGGTGGTCCAGGACAGCATCGTCACGGCGCTTGAGAGATGGCCGGCACAAGGCGTTCCCGACAATCCGGGCGCGTGGCTCATGACGGCGGCTCGCCGCCGCGCGATCGACCTGGTGCGGCGCGATCGGCGCTACGCCGAGAAGGTGGCGCTGCTGGAGCGGTCGGCCGTGCCGCATGAAGGTTCCGAGGCCGACGACAGGCTGCGGTTGATCTTCACGTGCTGCCACCCGGCCCTGGCCCAAGAGGCTCAGGTCGCCCTCACGCTTCGAGCGGTCGCCGGCTTTACGACCCAGGAGATCGCGGCGGCCTTCCTCGTCTCCGAACCGACGATGGCCCAGCGCATCGTGCGCGCCAAGCGCAAGATCGTGGCCGCCAACATCCCTTACCGGGTGCCCGAAGGCCCCGCCCTGGCGGGAAGACTCGAGGCGGTCCTCGCTGTGCTCTACCTGATGTTCAACGAGGGCTACCTGAGCCGGGGCGCCGAGGTCGCCGCCCGCCGCGACCTCGCCGAGGACGCCCTGTGGCTGACGAATCTTGTTTCCCGGTTGCTCCCCGACCAGGCCGAGGTGCTCGGCCTGAGGGCCCTGATGAAGCTGCACCTCGCGCGCTCGCGGGCTCGCTTCGACGCCGGTGGCGAGATGGTCCTCTTGCCAGACCAGGACCGCTCGCTATGGAACGCGGTCGCGATCCAGGATGGGATTGAGATCTTGCAGCGCGCGGCGCGGCTGTCGGCTCCGGGTCCCTACCAGCTGCAGGCGGCGATCGCGGCGGTGCATTCGGAGGCGCGCACGTGGGCGGAGACCGACTGGGGACAGATCGTCGCCCTCTACGACGCTCTGCTCCGGCTGACGGACACGCCGGTGATCCGGCTCAACCGGGCGGTGGCCGTGGCCCGAGTCGGCGGTCCACAGGTCGCCCTGGGCGAGGTCAACGACCTCGCCATGGCGCTCGGCGACTACCACCTGTTCTGGGCGACGCGAGCCGAGCTGCTGGACGAGCTTGGCGAGCACGGGCTCGCCCGCGAGGCAAGACTGCGTGCCCTCGAGCTCTGCCAGAACCCGGCCGAGCGTTCGCTACTGTCGCGAAAGCTCGGGCAGTGAAGTTTCGGCCCGCTGCCACAGGTCGAGCAGCGCGCTCACATGCGGAGCCGTGTAGATCCTCTCGGGAGGCACGAAGTGGTGAACGCCACTGAACCTCTGCACGCGGATGTCCGCAAAGAGCCGCGCGAGGACGCTGGCCTTCAGAGCCTGCTCCTCGTGGGAGAGGTCGCCGTAGCCGTAGTACACCGGGAACCGGGCGGCGCGTAGTCCGTCGCGGTCGAAGCCATACGCATTGAACGCGCGGATCAGAGCTGCGATCCCGGCGGGCCGCTTTTGCATCTCCGGCGACACCGGGCCTTGCGGAGGGGGCGGCACCTCGACGCCTGGCTTGACCTGCTCCCGAATGAAGGTGGCCATGAACTCGGAACCCTCGAGGCCTTTGAGCTTTGGCTCCAGCGTCGCAAAGAAGGCATGCTCGGCATCGGTCAGCTGCCCCGGGATTCGCGCCGGCTCGAACAGGCCAAGGCTGATCACGCGCTCGGGTCGCGTGCCCGAATAGGCGAGCGAGATGAAACCGCCTCCCGAGTAGCCGATGAGGTGGAAGCGCGTGAGGCCTTTTGCATCCGCCAGCTCATCGATCGCGTCGAGCTCCTCCTCGATCGAGTAGTCCGTGGGCGGCTTGGTCTCGCGATAGACCTCGAGGTCTTTGAGGTGCAGGTCCGCCGCATCTCCGACCGCCTCGATCAGTGGTTTGTAGCGCTGCGCCGCGGGAGCGACGCTGCCGGGAACACAGATCACCTGGAGCTTCACACTGGGGCCCTCCTCTTGATTTCCTCCAGCGCCGCGTCCACCCGCTTGGGATCGGCTCCGAGCACGCGGATGACCAGCTCTTTGGTCTCGAAGTTCGGATACGACCCGACCGATACGTCGGGGAAGGTGCCCTCGAGCTCGCGCATCAGCGGATAGAAGCGCGCCTCGACGGCAAAGGTGAATCGGAGCTCGCGCACGGTCGCGGCCGATCCCGCGGCGAGGAATTGAGGCTCGAGCTCCTCTGTGAAGATGCCCTTCATCTCCAGAGGGACGCCGGGGAGCACGAAGATGCGCTTTCCATTGACCTCGTAGAGCGTGCCGGGGGCCATGCCACGACGGTTGCGGAAGACGTGGGCCGGCCCGGCGGGGATGCGCGCCATGCGCAGGTTGCCTTCCGTCACGTCCGCCGACTCGAGGAGGCCCATCGCGTGCATGCGCTGCACCCGCCGCTCGATTCGCGCACGGGTCTCCTCCCAGATCATCAGGTCCTTGCCGAGCGCTTCAGCCAGGGCTGCGAACGTGCGGTCGTCCGGTGTCGGGCCGAGGCCACCCGTCAGGAAGACGTCGGTCAGGTCCGCGTCGTCGAGCTCACGCCTCACCTGCTCGACGATCTCGTCTGGCTTGTCGCGGATCTGCGTCGCTCGCTTGACCGGGTAGCCGAGAAGGCGAAGCCGCTCCGCCATCCAGTGGGAGTTGGTGTCCAGCGTGAAACCTCCGACCAGCTCGTCCCCAATGGCCACGATGCTCGACGTCGGCATCGGACAAACATATAGAGGTTGGAAAGGCTGCATGCCGTCGTTCGCGGCGACGTCCAGGGTGTCGGCTTTCGCTACTTCGTGCAGCGCAAGGCGCAGCAGCTTGGGCTGCGCGGCTGGGTCCGCAACAACGACGATGGCACCGTCGAGGTGGTGGCCGAAGGGGAGCGCGGCGACCTCGACCAGCTGAAGCGGGCGCTGGACGAAGGACCGCGCATGGCCCGAGTCGACAGCGTGGATGCGCGGTGGTCGAGCGCGACCGGGAGCCTGGGGGGCTTCGACCTCGCCTGGTGAAGTAACCTATCGCTCCGCGGTTCGCGAACGGCGAGCTGCCGATCTCGAGGGAGGGTTAGTGGATCCCAACACAGCCTGGTTTGGCGTGGCCGGCGGACTGGCCGCGGTGGCGTTCGCCGTCGTCCTGATCTTTCTCGTCCTCAGCCAGCCGACCGGCAACGACCGCATGCGCCAGATCGCGGCAGCGATCCAGGAGGGCGCCGCCGCCTATCTCAACCGCCAGTACACGGTGATCGCGATCATCGGAGTGATCATCGCGATCGTCATCGGATTCTTCATCAACTGGACGACGGCCGGTCTCTACATCGTCGGCGCCGTCCTGTCGGCTGCCGCGGGCTACGTCGGCATGAACATCACGGTCCGCTCGAACCTACGCACCGCGGAGGCGGCGCGCCGCGGTCTGAACCCGGCGCTCGAGGTTGCGTTCCGCGGCGGCGCCGTAACCGGGTTCATGGTCGTCGGACTCGGATTGCTGGGCGTTGCGGCCGCGTATCTCGTCTTCAAGAAACCGGAGGCGCTCGTCGGCCTGGCTTTCGGCGCGAGCCTCGTCTCCGTGTTCGCCCGACTGGGCGGCGGCATCTATACCAAGGCGGCGGACGTTGGCGCCGACCTCGTCGGCAAGGTGGAGGCGGGCATCCCCGAGGACGACCCGCGAAACCCGGCGGTGATCGCGGACAACGTGGGCGACAACGTCGGCGACTGCGCGGGCATGGCCGCTGACCTGTTCGAGTCATACGCGGTCACGCTGGTGGCCTCGCTCATCCTCGGCAAGGTAGCGTTCGGCAACTATGGCCTGGTCTTCCCGCTGATCGTCCCGATGATCGGCGTCGTCACCGCGGTGATCGGCATCTTCGTGGTCGCCCCGCGCAGGGGCGACCGCAGTGGCATGAGCGCCATCAACCGCGGCTTCTTCGTCTCCGCGGTCGTCTCC
>DASXSD010000200.1:0-19700 GCA_036506195.1 Candidatus Dormiibacterota bacterium | reverse complement strand
CTCGAGCTTCGAGTAGGGGACCAGCCCGGCGTCGCGCCAGCCTCCCTCAGGCGTCCAGTGGGCGCCGACCATGTGCTCGGTGAAAACTCGCCCGAACCCGGGATTGGCCAGCAGTCGCTCCCGCTCCTCGGCCGGCATCCGCTCCGCGGCAGGGTGGTAGCTGAACGGCAGGGTCGAAGTCTTCGAGCTCACGCAGCAACACTATCGCGTTGCTTTGGCGACCGGGCTCGCTCCCGCCCGCGCCGCCCTGGCGACCGGGCTCTGCCCGGTCGCGACACACGTCGCCCTACGCCGCCAGACGTCGCTTGTCGTCAGGGTATTCAGAAAATCCCTACTTCTCCGGAAGGGGTTCGGGCTCCGAAACCGGCGCAACGGGCTGCCGGGGTGGATCCACCGCGAGGCGCCGTTGAGGAGCCCAGCGTAGGGGGAACCTGGCAAGGTTCCCCATACGACATGAAGAGGCCGGATCCTTAAGACCCGGCCTCGCGAGAGGAAGGAAGGGGTTCTGTCTAGAGCTGAGAGCTGGAGGCGACCGGGAGGGTCACCACCACCGGCTCGACCACGGGGATCGCGTCCGCGGCGAGCTCAATCCCGACGGACTTGACCGTCAGGACCGCCCTCCGTCCTCCGTCCAACCGGCCTCGCCGGACGGGCGGCCGGCTCGCGACCACTGGGTCGAGCAGGTACCGAAGCCTGAGCTCGAGAATCCTGTCGAAGTCGTTCATCTGTAGCAGAAACGCCTCCCACAGAAGGAGTACTCGCCGCTCCTACATTTTCTGGCGGCGACCCGTAACCGGGGCCCCGGAAGGCCCCGAGCACCAGCCTACGCCGCGCGCGTGCTGGGGTGAACAGCCGGCCCATCAACTGCCTCATGCGAGCTGCCGTCGGGGATTCCGACCAGCGCCTGGTGGTCGAGGTTGTGGGCCAGTTTGACAAGCCTCAGGCGGGTCGGTCCAGGGCCGAGTGCCCGGGCGGCGAACACGACAAAGGGCTTGACCAGGATGTGACTCGCCGAGCCGTTGACAAGTCCCAAAGCCCGCCGTGAAAGCATCGTGACTAGAGAACGCCGCGCCGTCTTCGAGTACCGCCGAAGCCGGCTGCCGTCGAGAACTTCCAGTGCCATCGAACCACACCCCACCCTTCCGAATCCATCAGAGAGCCCGACTGAAGCAACCAGTGCATGGGCTCCCTCGCCACAGGAACGCGCGAGCCCGGACCGGTACTCTCGGTACAGGCGCAGCTGTGTGCCCCGACCGCGCAGAAGTAAACTGCTGTTCAGGCGCATGGGGAGCCAATCGGGGAGGGACCTCGAGGCCGTGGGTGTGAGCGCGGGCCACCTCGACTCCCTCGAGGCTGTCGAGTCGGCATCCATCGAGCTGGCCAAGGCCGGGACTGTCTCCGAGATCGCCCAGGCTGCCCTGGCTCTGGCGGTCGACATGACGGAATCGCGGGTCGCGTTTCTCGCAGTCTTCGATTACGAAGGTCACGAGAAACAGGTTTTCTCGCTGGCCCAGGACCCTGGGCATGCCCCTCCCCCAGAAGAGATCGAGAGGATCTTTGCCACCGCCTCCTCGATTGAGGGTCCTATGCCCAGCGCCCCCTGGACTGCGATGGCCGACACCATCGGTGCAGCCATTCGTTCGACGTGCCTGCGGCCCCTGGAGGCCCAGGGCCGCTCGATCGGCATGATCGGGGTCGCCAGGCCGACCGGATACACCGCCTTGCAGCAGCGGACCTTTGCGATCCTCGCCAACCAGGTCGCAGCCGCGATCGCGATCGCGCAGCTCGGCGACCGCCGCAAGGAGATGGTCGACACCCTGATCAACCTCCGTGCCGACCTCGACCGTAGTGAACGGCAGCGCCTGATCAACGAGGAGCGCGCCACGGCCACGGAGCGGGTCGAGCACGCTCATGAGGCCGCCGTCGACGCTCTGCTCGCGGTCTCCCGGCACGCACGCAGCGGTCACGGGCTGGCCGACTTCTACCGCAGGCTGACCCGCAGCATCGCCGAGCTCGTGGCGGCGGACAAGGTCCTGTTCTGGAAGCTCGGCGAAGAAGGCATGCTCGCCCCCATCCGCGGCGGGTACGGGGTCGACAACGAGTTCCTGGGACCCCTGCGCCCGGCTCCTTGCGCGGCCGACCGGGACGACCTCGAGAGCCGCATCGTCTTTCACGACCTGATGTTCCGGGCGGCACGCTCCGATGCGTCCGCAGACTTCCTGCACGTGCTCGACTCGCTGCACGTCAACAACGCGATCGCCGTGCCCTGGCGAGCCGGCGACGTCAGGCTCGGGCTTGTCGCCGCGTACGACTCGCGCCGCGCCGAAGGCTTTTCCCGGGAGGACGCCTGGGTACTTCAAAAGGCAGGGCTGGCGGCCGGTCTTGTCTGGCAGCTCAGGTACACGGAGACAGACCTGAGGCGGACCGCTGAGCGCCTCGAGAAGGTGGACGCCGCGCGGCAGATACTGCTCACCAACGTGTCCACGGCAGTGGACAAGGCGCGCAAGCGCTTTGCTGGCGAACTGCACGACGATGCTCTGCAGAAGCTCACGGCCGCGGAGCTCCAGCTTCAGCGCATGCTGGAGCCGGACGGCGACGCAACCGCGTTGCTGAGCGCGGCCCAGCTGCTGCTCGCCGAGACGGAGGAGGCGCTGCGGCGACTGCTGTTCGAGGTCCGACCCCCGGCGCTCGAGGTCCCGGGCGGCTTCATGGACACGATCCGCGAGCGGATCCGAATGCTTCGATCCCTCACCGGCGCTGAGGTCGAGACGCAGCTCGAACTGCCCGACGACCTCTCCTACGACTTCCGTTCGATGCTCTTTCGCCAGCTGACGGAGGCCATCGCCAACATCGAGAAGCACGCTGCGGCGACTCGCGTCGCAGTCCGCCTGGAGCACAAAGAGGGCGGCATCCACGGAGTCGTGGAGGACAACGGACGTGGCTTTGTCGTCGCGGAGAAGGAACGCCTCCCCGGCCACCTGGGGCTGCTGGCGCTCAACGAGCGCGCCCTGCTCGCCGGCGGCTGGAACAAGATCACCAGCGAGCCGGGCCTCGGTACAACTGTCGAATTCTGGCTGCCGCTGACCGAATTTAGGGTATAAACAGGCCGCCCGTGAAGAGCCAGGCGACGAGGGTGCTCATCGTCGAGGATCACCAGGTGGTCGCCGAGGGCCTGGCCGCGCTCATCAACGACCAGAAAGACATGACCGTCGTCGGCCACGCAGGCTCGGTCGCGGACTCGGTGGCCCGTGCGGCCGAGCTGAGCCCGGACCTCGTCCTCGTCGACTTCCGGCTCACCGATGGCACCGGGGCGGACGCGGCGGCCGGGATCCGAGAGATCCGGCCGGAAGCCAAGCTCATCTTCTTGACGCGAGAAGACAGCGAGGCGGCGCGGTTCGCGGCCCTGGAAGCGGGCGCGAGCGCGTTCATCCACAAGTCACGCGCCGCCCAGGAGGTGGTAGACGCCATACGCAATGTCGCGGGCGGCGGGACGCTTTTCACACCGCGCACCATCGCCCAGCTGCTGAACAGGCGGCGCGAGGTCGAGGCGCAGCTGGAGAGGCTGACCGCGCGAGAGAAGGAAGTCCTGCGGCTCATGGCCGAAGGCATTTCGAGTCGGGAGATCGCGAGCAAGCTCGGCATCAGCTACACGACGGTGCGCACGCACATCCGCAGCCTCGGCAGCAAGCTCGGCGTGCACTCGAAGCTCGAGGCGATCGTGAAAGCGCGCGAGCTGGCGCTAGTCGAGTAACTCTTCCCCACTTGTGGAGAAGTACCCGCCGAAGGCGGCGGGATGGGGCGGCCGGGGCCTTCCGGCCCTGCGGGCCACCTACGCGCCGGGCGCGATAAGGACGGCGCGCTTAGGCGCGCCACGCCTTCTGATTGCCCCATGAACGGGGAGGAGTTGGGAGTTAGGCTCCGCTGACTCTGTGGCGGCCGCTTCCCCTGCCCAGGATCCGAATCGTGGACGGCTGATCCTCCTGCTGCCACCGCCGCACCGTCCGGCGACGCCTCTTGTCCTCGTAAAGGTCCTGGTCGGCGGCCTGGTACACGTCCTGCCAGTCCTGGCTCGATCGCCAGGCGGCGATGCCCACGCTGACATCGATGCGCTCGGGCGCGCGCATGCCCAGCGCCGCCTGATCCACAGCGCGGCGAAGCCGCATCGCCACGTCGCGCGCTCGATCGAGGTCCGTCTCCGGCATGGCGACCGCAAACTCGTCGCCACCGACGCGGGCGCACACGTCGGAGGCGCGGACGACGCGCAGCAGCTGCTGCGCGACCAGTCTCAGCGCTTCGTCACCAGAGCTGTGGCCGAGGCGGTCGTTGAGACGCTTGAGGTTGTCGAGGTCGATCATCATCAACGCGAGGCGACGGTTGTGGCGCTCCGCCAGGGCGACCTCGCGCTCCATCACCCTCTCGAACTCGCGTCTGTTCGCGAGACCGGTGAGATGGTCGGTGCGGGCCTCGCTGGCAAACTGGCGCGCACGGTCGATCGCGATCGCCACCTGGTCCGCCACCGCGGCCATGAACAGCAGGTCCGAGGCGCTGTAGACGCGGTCGACCATCGTGCCGACCGTCATCATGCCCACCGTCCGGCCCTTGACCCGGAGCTGCGCGCGCAGCCCATTCCACTCCTCGCCGGCGATCCGGTCGACCTGTGACTCCGACCGTCCGATGGCCGACGCGACCGCTCTCACGTGCGGACCCGCCTGACGCCCGAAATCGTCCACCTGGTCTTCGTCGAGGCCGACGGTGTGCGCCAGTTTGTACGACGAGCGTTCGCGCAGCCAGATCGCACCCGTGCTCAAACGCAGCGCCGCCAGCCCCTCTACCAGGGCGACTTCGGCCGTCTCGTGGAGGTCAAGCGAGCGGCTCATCGCGGTGACGATGGCCGCGAGGCCGGACATCTCGGTCTCACGCGCGCGGTGCTCCTCGCCGATGTGGTCGAGGTAGCCACGCGCGATCGCGGTGGTGAGCCGCTCGGTCACGTCCTCGAGCCGGCTCTGCGCGAGGGAGATGATCTCGTCGTAGTGGGGCTGGCCCTGGATCGGCCGCGAGAGCAGCTCGATCGTGGCCCGTCGATACACGGCCAGCACGTCGATGAGCGACTCCAGCGGCAGGCCTTGAGCCGCGCGCAGGCGCCCGTAGTCGCGCGACCGCTGCTCGAACTCGGGCCAGTGCGGCTCCACGTCGTTACGCAATGACGCCAGAAGCATGTCGATGAAGCCCGCGGACGTGGCCGCGAGGTCCTCGCCCGTCTGCTCGCTCAGGGTGACCATGTCGGGCGCACGCGCGCGCACGACCTCGAGCGCCCTCCTCCCACTCTCTGTGGAATCGACGCCCAGGCCGCTTGCCAACGTTCCGAGCACGTCGACCGCGTGACTCCCGCCAGACTCTGCCCCTGGGTTCATCTCCGTCTTAGAAACGTCGCGGAGCGGTAGTACACCTATCTACTGCAAGTGAGTTAGCCAAAATCCGCCCATCCGTACGGCGACCAGATCGTGCCTCGTGGCGGACAGTTAGACCCAGGTGAACCGAGGGGGTTCACCAACTCACGGGGGGTGAAGGAACCAAATGGCGGAACCGATCTCTGCATCGACCGCCGGTGAAGTACGGGAAACGCCTAGCACGTACGAGGCCGGAAATGAAGCTGACTTCGAACGACTCTATCAAGCGTCCTACGGAAAAATTCTCGGCACGCTGACCGCGATGCTCGGAGACCGAGCCGCGGCGGAAGACTGCGCTCAAGACGCGTTCGAGCGCGCGTTCAAGAAGTGGGCCAGCTGGCAGCCGATCGCACCTGCCGAGGCGTGGGTGCACAGGATCGCGATCAACGCTGCGGTCTCTTACCAGCGCAAGATGCGTCTGCGCGAGGTCGGTGAGGTGATTCGACGCCTGGGCCGGCCCGGGCTCGCGCCTGACCCGCAAGAGGTTGTCGAGCACCGCGACCTGGCCACCGCACTGGCGAAGCTGCCACCCAAGCAGGCGGCAGCGATCGTGCTGCGCCACTACCACGGCTACACCAACCGGGCGATCGCCCAGGCGCTGGGCATCCCCGAGCGGACAGTTGCCTCGAGGCTCGCCGTCGCGAAGGAGCGGCTGCGTGTGATGCTGAAGCATTCATATGGTCCGCAGGCCATGCTCGACGAGCCGGTCGAACGGGGATTCGCGGTCGCCGACTAAGCTTCGCGGTCGATATCGAATGACAAAGGCCTGGCCGCGAGGCCAGGCCTTTCTTCTTGCAGCTCTTGCCGGGGCGTAGCTCTCCGACTCCTCAAGCCGCCTGGGGACGGCCGGGGTCCGCCAGCAGGTTCCTGACGAAGCGAACGGCGCGACTCCAGGGCCACGTACCCTCGACGCTGGCCGCGTGGGCGTCGGCGCAGATCTGGCATCCGCAACCGTGTCCGGTCTCGGGCAGGCGGTTGCCGTGCTTGTCGAACCTCGCGCTGATCGGTCGGTCAGCACTCATACGCGGATTCCCCCCGTCTAGCAGTGGGTGCCTGGCAGGTACCACGCCTGGTGCCCGCGGCACGTCGTGGTGATCAACCCCGCAGGCTGAGAGTACCACTCGTTCGGCAGGTGCAGGGCGTCGAGCGCGTCCTGCATGAACCGGTGCCACATCGGCGCGGCGATGTAGTAGCTGTCCGAGTTCTTGGTCATCTTCACACGCCAGTCCGCGTTGCCACCCCAGACCGCGGTCACGATGTGAGGCGTAAATCCGACGGTCCAGGCATCAGCGAACGAGTCGGACGTGCCCGTTTTCACGGCGACACGCCGACCGGGCAGCGTGAGCAGCGAGTTGCGGCCGAAGATCATTGCGCGGTTGGCGTCGTTCGACATGATCTGCTGCATGATGAAAGCAACCCGCGCGTCCAGCACTCGCTTGCCAGGGTCGGCCTGGTGGCGGTAGACCTCCTTCGTCCCCTTGGTGACGAGGCTCACCGAGTACGGCTGCCGGAGGATCCCCTGCGTCGCGAGCACAGACGCGCCCGTCGCCATCTGCAGCGGTGTCTCGCCGTATCCGCCAAGCGTTAGCGAGGGGCCGAAGGTGTTGAGCGCGTCGTCGGTGGTGAAGACCGGGTAGCCGTTGGCGTCGATTCCGTGTCGCTGGTAAGGCGGGGCACCCATCAGGCGCGCCATCTTCACCACCTCGGAAACACCGATCCCCAACTCGACTTTGACCGCAGGGATGTTCAGCGAGTTGCCCATGCAGGCCTGCAGCTCGCAGGTGCCGTGGAATTTGCCGTCGTAGTTACGAGGCGTCCAGCGCTCAGGCGCGTACACGGTGATCTTGCTGTCCGTAACCTGCGTCGTCATCGTGTATTTCTTGCTCGCGATCGCCGCCGTATAGGTGTAGATCTTCATCGACGAGCCCGGGTTGCGTGGGGGCCAGACGGCAAGGTTGTACTGACCGCCGTAGGCCTTGGGATTGGCCGAACCGACCATCGCGATGATCGCACCTGACGTCGGGTCGAGCGCCACCAGGGCACCCTGGGTCACATTGCGATAACGAAGGCGGGCGATGTTCTCGGTGACGTCACGCTGCGCGATCGACTGCAGCTTCAGGTTGAGCGTGGTGACGACACGCAGGCCGCCGTTGTACGTCATCTCGGCGCCGAACTGGTTGATGAGGGCGGCCGTCACGTAGCTGACGAATGAGGGCGCGATCACGTCGTTCGTCGGTAGGAACATGTGGCGCGGCGGAGAGATGTCCTCGGCGAAGGCCTTGGCGGCGTCGCCCGCGGTGATCTTGCCATCGCGGATCATCGCGTCAAGGACGGTCACCTGGCGCTGCTTGGCCGAGGTCCAGTCGACCAGTGGGTTGTAGAGCGTAGGCCCGCGAATGATGCCCGCGAGCATCGAGGCCTGCGCCAGGTCGAGGTCCTTGGTCTTCTTGTGGAAGTAGATCTGCGAGGCGGCCGCGCTGCCCCAGGCCGTGTTGGCGAAGAAGACGCTGTTCATGTACCACTCGAGGATCTGGTCTTTGGTGTACCGTCGCTCGATCTCGAACGCGAGCAGCGCCTCCCTCATCTTGCGGTCGAGCGTTGCCTCGTTGCCGACGAGACGCAGCTTCACGAGCTGCTGGGTGATGGTCGAGGCACCTTCGACGGGCGCCTTCGCTTTCCAGTTGACCATCCCGGCCCTCACGATGCCCTGTGGGTCGACGCCGGGCTCAGAGTAAAAGTTGCGGTCCTCGATCGAGATCACAGCCTCGGGAAGGAGCGTGCCCATCTCCGACAGGGGCTCGTAGTAAGCCTGGTACCCGGGGGGGTGCAGGTCCGCCAGCAGGGTTTTGTTGTCCGACGCGTAGATCAACGTGTCCTCGGGGATCGCGTTGGCGACGTTTGCGGCTTCGGGCAATTTGTCCGCGAAGGCGACATAGCCAGGCGAGGTCATGATCAGGCTCGGCACCGCGATGATCAGCAGCGCGAACAGGCGCAGCAGCCAGCTCGCCGGTCGCGAGACCTTGAATCCCTTGTTCAGGACGAGCGCGGCGCTTGCGCGCCGTCGCATCCCGTTCGGCCTACGAGGCCAGGCGGTCTGTTTGCGGTGGTTGATCGGCACCGTGTTCCCCCCTCGGCTGTGCGGTTGGTCCGGCGGTCAGCGGGCCGTACCACCCGATCGACTGCGCGCTCAAGAGCGCCTGGATGTCAATGACCTGGCCAGGTCGCAACGCGATGGGCCGCAAGCTCTTGTGGGCCGTCCGCGCGGTGCGCACGGCATCGCCGGCCCTCACCGCCCAGCCGCTCACGGCGGGCTCCCCCGCCGCCGCATACCAGGCGCGTGCCGCGAACTGGAGATGCGCCGCAGCGTCGTGCAGCGAGTCCAGTCGCGCCCGCGAACCGGCGCGGCCGGCTTGCGCCGCGCTGGTGAGACGTCGCGCCTCCCGTGGCAGCATGACGTTGCGAATCCAGATCGACAGGTCGACGCTCTTCGCGAGCATCGCGGCAGCCAGGACAACCCCTGTCGCGGCGAATCTCCGATTGAGGTCGACGAGGGGATCGGCACGCACCACCCGTGTCTGGGCGGGTGGCGTCACCGACACCGGCATCTCCATCCACTCGCCGAGCCTGACCTGCGGCCCTCGGCTGCGGACCTTGCGCATCGAGCGCACCAGGATCAGGGCGAGGACGTCGACGCCGGCGACGATCGCGAGCCAGGTGGCGATCACGAAGCGGTTTTCCATGATCCATCCCGCAACTCCACCGAGCATCAGGGCGACGATCGTGTTGACGACCCGGTCGGTACCCCAGATGACCGATTGGGTCAGGCCCCGGGCATTGTCGTCGGTGACGCTGAGGACCCCCAGGGCGCAGACCACGATGAGGGCAACCCACAGGAGGACCTCGACTGGCCGGGGGATGGCCTTGCGGACGGGCGGGACGAAGGTCGCCGCCACCATTCCGGTGAGGAGCGCGATCGAGAACTGAAACAGCAGCGGTAATTCCACGCCAAGAGAACGCGCCCCCCGGGTCGAGTATTGGCCGCCGCGGGGGCCCTCGCGCGCGTCTTTAGATGAGATGTGCCGTTACAACTTGTTCACATTCAAGACATGGCGCGTTGTCTGGTAGGCGCGGACGCTGACCCGCTCGGTGTCCACGCCCTCGTTTGGGGTTTACGCATGGCAGTTCTTTTGATCATCCTGCTGGCGACGATCGGGCTCTCCGTCAGGGCCGGCCTCTACGGACGCTTGTGGCGCATCGCCGAGTCCGAGAGCAATGAGGAGTCCTGGCTCATGGAGACGTGCGCGCGCACCTTCCTGCTCGTGCTCCTGTCCCTGGCCGGCCTGCTCGCCCTGGGCGTGCTGTACGGCAACGTCCTTGGGGCGACCAACATGGCCAACCCGTGAGCGGTTAGGCCCGATTTTTCCAGCGTTCTAGTCAGTGGAAGCAGCCCTCCTGCCCCGGGCTGCTTCTTTCATGTCCGCCTCCCGGCGACCTCCAGGCCCCAAAAGGGCACTGTTCCGTGGACTTTCAAGCCAATTGACAATGCTTGAAGGTAATTAACCGCGAAGCCGCAGGTGCACCTTCACGTCGTCCGTAGCGTGCCCCCTGAATCTAGCGCCACCCAGGGTTGGGTGCGCGCCGAACGGGGGTATCAGTGCGCTTACTTCGACAGCTTCCCTCAAATCTTCGCTCGCGCCGCTGGGCCCACCTGGGCGTCGTCTTTGTCGCCGTCTTTGTCGCCGTCTCCAACCACTTCAGCTTCGTCGCGCTGGCTGCTTCACCCGCCGTGCTGGCCGCACCTGCCCTGAAGGTGACGCAGTCCGCCTGCTCGATCGAGGGCTGCCCCTCCCCGGTCGCGGTGGTGAACGACGCCCGGCTGAGCCTTCCCAAAGGCCTCGAGCAGTGCGCCAACTCGGGACCTGCGGCCGCCTGCGCCAGCGCCTGGTCGCCGGCCGACTACGTGCCGGGCAGCCCGGCGGTTCCGGCCGGCCAGGCGAGCTGCTCGACCGGCGCCAAGTCCGTCCCTGCGACGCCGGCCGCCTGTACCGACACGGTCCTGCCGCCGGTCGCGCCCGCGCGCACCGGAGCGGACGGGGCCCCGATCGTGCAGCCGAGCCTGCCCACCGCCTCGCTGGGCACGCCTCTGCCCTCCCGTATCGAGCTCACGAGCAACGCCGAGACGGTCGGCACCGACCACCCGGTGACGCTGACCGCGACCGCCAGCTCGACCGTGACGGGGACGGACCTCGCGATCGAGATCTTCGACAGGACGACGGGCACCCTGATCGCCGCTTGCGGACAGGGCAGCCAGTGCGCGGTCGCCTACAGCGCGATGTCGGGGATCCACGACTTCGCCGCTTACGTGGCGCTGCCGACCAGGTCCATCCCTGACGACGCCGTCGCGCTCGGCTCGAACCACGTCAGGGTCGGCTGGCTCGACACCGGGATCGCCGCCAGCGGGTCGGTGGTCGGGCAGGGCCAGTCGGTCACGATCACGGCGACTTCGACGATCGACGTCCAGAAGACCGGGCGCTGGCTCGAGATCTACGACCTGACCGCGAAATCGCGGATCACCTACTGCAGCCGGGGCACCTCATGCACCACCTCGATCAAGCTGACCGGCGGCGGCCGGCACGACATCGTTGGCTACGTCAATGGGGCGCCCGAGTCCGCCTCCGACCCGATCTCGGTGACGTGGCTGGACGTGAGCCTTTCCGCGACGTCGGTCGGGCCGAAGACCGGCGGCACCATCTACCTGAAGGCGACGACCAACGCCGACCTCGGCGACACCCCGTGGGTGATCGGGATCTACGACGAGCAGGGGCGGCTTGTCGACCATGCCTGCAAGACGGGGAACACCTGCGTTGTCCAGGCCTGGATGAGCGGGGGAAACACGCCGCGGTACACGGCGGTGATCGGGGCGCTGGCGGATGCGAAACCTAGCGCGCGCATCACGCCGACCACATCCCCCTCGGCCCTGGTCGACGTCCAGGCTCGCTCCACGCCAGTCGAGCCGTCGCACCTGCTCTGGGGGGTCGATTCCTGCAAGGCGTTCGTCGGCGACGTCACGGGCGACCTCTACCCCAAGGTCGTCAAGCACCTGGGCACGCCCGACTTCTGGGGACGCTACCTGACCAACACCGTCTGCCCGGGCATCAGCGCAGCCGAGGTCGCGCTGGCCGCCAGCCAGCACATGGGGATCCTGCCGATCTACAACGACTACGACTGCTCGGCGGTGGTCCACTACGCGACCGGGCAGGCGTACGCGGCCGAGGCGGTAGCCGCCGCCCAGAGGCTCGGCATCCCGAGGGGCAGGCTGCTCGCGATCGACATCGAGCCGCCAGGCGCGGCATGCCCCGGGGCCGGTGGCGTGGACGCGGGATTCATCACGGGCTGGTATGACGGTGTCCGCCAGGCCGGCTACGTGCCCGTCTACTACGGCAACGGAACTCGAGGCACCGAGTTCGCGACCGCGTGGTGCGCCGCCGTAGCCGCCTCCCCCCAGATCGCCAACGGCTCCGCGCTGTGGTCCTTCCAGCCATCGCTGCTTGGCCGTTTCACGAAGGAAAAGGCGCCGGGCTGGTCGCCTTACAGCCCTGGCTGCCCCGGAAACATGGAGGCGTGGCAGTACGTGCTGAGCGCCGATAACGCGATCGACGTGGACCAGGACGAGGCGCTGTCCAGCCTGCCCATCTGGTACCCCTGATCGACTCCTAGCTCGAATACATCCCCCCGTGCGCCCGGGTGGCCAAAACCACCCGGGCGTTTTGTGTGCATGGCCCAATTCATCTCTCTTAACCAAGCCAAGGGGTGACACCAATGGAACGAAGGGACACCGACATCGAGCGCGATCCCGCGACGGGGCGGGAGCACGAACACAGGCGCGTGGTCTCCGACGAGCCGACGGCGCCCACAGGGTCGTCGGAGGTGGTGAGCAGCGTCAACCCAGGGCGGCGGGCGATGGACCTGGTGTACCTGGTCTTCGGGGTCATCGACGGCCTGTTGCTGATCCGGATGGTGTTGAAGCTCCTCGGGGCCAACACGACAGCCGGCTTCACACAGTGGGTGTACGGCGTGACCGATGTGCTGCTGGCGCCGTTCCGCAACCTGCTGCCGACGATCGGCACCGAGCACTCGCAGCTCGAGATGTCGGTCGTGGTGGCGATTCTCGTCTACGCGCTGATCGCCTGGGTCATGGCCCGCCTGATGGCGATCATCTTCTTCCGCAACATCACCTACTCGCGCCGGGGATTCTTCTAAACCGACCGACCGGACGGATTACCCGCGACTGCCGGCAGAAGCGTGTTTGCGACACTCTCGAAACCCGCGAGCGCCGGCGCTCGCGGGTAATTTTTTGCTCGAGCTCGCTCTAGCCGGCTCGGAGTCCGGGCGCCGCCGCCAGGTCCCGTATGTCCTGGACCTGCCGTGTTATCCACCGGGCGATATCGTTGGTGCGCACCACCTCGCGCGCACCCTTGTTCCGACGCCGCTTCTCATCGATACCCATGACGATCGCCTGGTGCATGGCATTGGCCGTGGCCTCGATGTCGAACGGGTTCACCGACAGCACGTGCGGGTGCAGCTCTTCGTGAGCTCCGACGTTCTCGGAAAGAACGATCACGCCGTCCGACCGGTTGACGAGGGCGCCCTCCTTGGCCACCAGGTTGAGCCCGTCGTACACGGAGTTGACCACCAGGACGTCGAAGTTGCGCATGGCGGCCATCGCCTTGCGCACGCTCTCCCCCAGCTCGAGCCGTATCGGAAGCCAACCTTGAGCGCCGTACTGGGTGTTGATGCGCTGCACGGTCTGGCGAACCTTGCGCACGTAGTGCCGGTACGCCGCGACGTCCTGTCGCGACGGCTGCAGGAATGCCCAGAACTGGACGCGCCCTTTGAGCTCGGGATGGTGGGCGAGCAGCTTCTCGTAGGCGAGGAAGCCGCGAACGATGTTCTTCGAGGGGTCGGTGCGGTCGATGCGCACGATTAGATGCTCCGGTCGCCAGTCGCGGAGCTTGCGCTCTTCGACCATCACCCCATGGGAGTACGAGAGCCGAGTGGTGCTCGCCACATCGATGGAAATCGGGTAAGCGCGCGCGTAGACCATACGGCCGTCGATCAGAACCGCCTTCTCGCGCTCATCGACCGCCAGGCCGGCGTTCTCCTCGCACGTCATCAGGAAGTTCCGCACGTCCAGGCTCGTCTGGAACCCCACGATGTCGCAGCCAAGCAAGCCGTGCAGGATCGCGTCGCGCATCTCACGCGGCAGAACCTTCCAGTATTGGGGCGTCGGCCACGGGATATGGACGAAGTGCTGGATGATCGCACCCTGCAGCTGCTCGCGCACGAGCTTCGGCACCAGGTACAGCTGATAGTCGTGGACCATGACCAGGGGCCGCCCAGATTGCGCGCTCGCCACTTCGACGACCTTGCGCGCCATCATCTTGTTGACCTCGACGTAGCCGTTCTTCCAGGCGCGGTGGATCCGGCCGTTGATCACCGGCTGGTTGGCGAGGTCCCAGAGGTAGTGCTGGACGAACCACAAGACGGGGTTGGATATCACCGAGTAGTACTGCTCGTACTGCTCGGGCGTGGGCGTCGCGTAGTGCAGGCGCGTGGTGCTGCGCAGCAAAGGCGCGTTCCACGTCGTGCCGTGCTCCGCGATCATGGCCCGCTCGCTTTCGGTGCGGGCGCAGGCTACCCAGTCCGCCGCGGCGACCTCAGCAAAGCTCAACAGGGCCGTGATCACGCCCCCCGCGCCCCGCGTGAAGCCGCCTTCCGGCCGTGGCTCGTGCGGGGCCCGGTTGGCGACGATGATGGCCGAGCTGTGGGGAAGCGTCCTCGTGACGTACCCGCGCAGCGAGGTACCCGGCCGTCTCCGATCGGCGCTTTCCAGGAACGCGCTGTCGGGGCCCTGCATGGCGAGCATCACGGCCCCGACGGTTGAGGTGGGGGCGGCGGGGACTGGGAAGGCGAAGGTGAGGGCTGGGCCGACGGTGACGCTGAGGGTGAGGCGGACGGGCTCGCGCTGGGCGAGGCGCTCGGTGATGACGACGGGCTCGGCGTCGGCTTGCACGCGCCGGGGAGGTACGGATCCTTCGAGTCGCTGCCGCATCCGATCGTCACGCCGGAGGGCCGCGTGTACCAGCTCCGCATGTTCGACGGCAGGGCGTTGACGAAGCGCTTCATGATCGTCAAGCCCACGTTCTCACCGTAGGCGCGGATCAAGCCACCCTTGCCGTTCGGGCCGGTGTTCCCAACCCACACGCCCGCGACGATGTCCGGGTTGTAGGCCATGATCCACGAGTCCGGGATCCCCCCTTTGCCATTGTCACTGGTGCCGGTCTTGCTCGCCATCTGGCGGTTCCAGCCGAAGTTCCAGGTGTTCTGGTAGTCCTTGAGGACGCCATTCATCAGGTAGGCCTCGGCTTTCGTCAGCACCGTGGTGCTGGCCGGATTTTCGTACTTGAAGACCGTGTTCCCCGTCGAGTCGTTGACCTGGTTGATGACGTGCAGGTCGACGCGCTGGCCCTGGTTCGCGAACGTCCCATAACCCTGCACGTGCTCGTACAGCGTCACGTCGCTGGCCCCGATCGCGGTCGACAGGTACGGCTGCAGCTGGCTCTTGATACCCATCGCGTGAGCAAGGTCGATCACGCGGTCCATGCCTTCCATCTGCCCGACCTCGACGGCGGGGATGTTGCGCGAGTACAGGAGCGCGGTGCGCGCAGGGATATCGCCCATGCCCCGGTTGTCGAAGTCGACGGGCCGGTAACCGTTGAAGTCGGTGGGCCGGTCGTGGAGGATCGTCGCCCACGTGATCTTCTGGTCCCGAAGCGCGGCCTCGTAGACGTACGGCTTGAACGATGACCCGGGCTGGCGCTTGGAGAGCACGACGTCGAACTGGCCGCCGATGGAGTCGTTGGCATAGTTGGCCGAGCCGACCCACGCCAGAATGTCTCCGGTCTTGGGGTTGGCCGCCATCAGGGCGGCGTTGTTGACGTTCAGGTGGCCGAGGTCCGCGACACCGTTCGAGACCGCGCTCATCGCGTTCTGTTGGATCCCCAGGTCCAGCGTCGTCCGGACCACGATTCCGCCTTGCTGGATGGCCGCCGAGCCGAACATCGACTCCAGCTGCGACAGCACGTAGTCCACGAAGTGCGGCGCCTTGCTCTGGCGCGCGCTCTGCTGGATGTGGAGCTCCTTCTTGACGTCCTCGGCGGCCGCCGTGTCGGCTTCCTCCTGGCTCAGGGCGTTGATCGCGACCATGCCCCCCAGCACATACAGCGCGCGTTCGTGCGCCTCGTCGTAGTGAATGACCGGGTCGTACGCGGTAGGGGCCTGGATGATGCCGGCCAGGAACGCCGCCTGCGCGGCGGTGAGGTCCTTCGCGTCCTTATTGAAATACGTCCGCGCGGCGGCGCCCATGCCGTAGGCGCCGTGCCCGAAGTAGACCCGGTTCAGGTACATGCCGAGGATCTGCTCTTTCGAGTAGCGCTCCTCGAGGACGATGGCGAGCACCATCTCCTGGAGCTTTCGGGAGATCGATTTTTCAGGTGTGAGCAGCTGCATCTTGACCAGCTGTTGCGTGATGGTGCTGCCTCCCTCGTTGAAGCCCCGCTGGGTGATGTCGACCCACGCCGCACGCGCCGTCGACATCGGGTCGACGCCGCCGTGCTTGTAGAAGTTGCGATCCTCGGCCGCGAGCACCGCATTCGGCGCGTACTTTCCCATCTGCTCCAGGGTCAGCGTCACGTGGTAGTGCCCCGCGGGACTCCAGTCCTCGATGAGCTTGCCGTTGCGGTCGAGCACGACCACGTCTCCGGCCGCGAGCACGTTCTGGCTCGGGTCGGGAAGATCCTTCAAGGCCCAGAGGACGTAGAGGGTGGTGGCGAGGAGGATGAGCCCCACCGCAGCGGCGATCCAGGCTAATGGTCGGAGCCACGGGTTGCGCTGGCCGCCACCGGCGACCGGTGCAGATGACACCCCTTGCGCGCCCTCCTCCGAGCGCTCACATAGGCGCCATTGCGCCGCGGTCGAGCGCTACGTCAGGAACAACGCCCGGTCAAATCGGGCTACTCGCCAGACCTTGGCCCGGCACGCACGTCGCG
The DNA here is from genome assembly GCA_036506195.1 of Candidatus Dormiibacterota bacterium. Lineage (GTDB taxonomy): Bacteria > Chloroflexota > Dormibacteria > Dormibacterales > Dormibacteraceae > 40CM-4-65-16. The sequence goes on along the minus strand of DASXSD010000200.1, from coordinate 3,145 downwards.
GCCCGGTCTTTCCCCTGCACTCACTCGGTAGGCCGAACAACCGGTGCGTTTCTAAGACGAGCCTGCCCCGCAAGGGGCGGGCTCACCAGTTCTCACCCGTGGGCGGCCAGTAGCTTCTACCTCACTTGTACGGCGACGAGGCCGTCCCTCACGCGATTTGATGTAGTTCGAAAAATCGCCCTGGGGGTAGAGGTGGAAACAGCCGCGCTGCCGAACGGCGACAAGGTGGCGCTCGACGCAGAGACAAGCGCGCGACCCAGACGCTCGAGGCAACAGCTCGAGCGCTCGCAAGGATCGGCGCTCGCCGCGCTGGCCGCGGTGTCGTCCTGCCTGGAGCCGGACGACGACCTGCCGATGTTCTTCGCGCGCCTCAGCGGCACGATCGCCGAGCAGGTCGGCGCCCAACGTGCCGCCTTCTGGCGCCTCGGAGCGCGGGGCACGCTTGGGCTGCAGCCCTCTCCCCACGGCTTCTCTGGCGACTCGCCCATCTACCGCGTACGGCTCGCCCTGGGTGCGAAGGGGGTGGGAGTCCTCGACCGCGTCGTCTTCGCGGACGAGCTGGAGGTGGTCAAGGGGACCTCGCCGCAGCTCGAAGCGATCTGGCGCAAGGCAGGCCTGACCGACGTCAGGAGCTCGATCGCAGTGGCCTGGCGGGCCGGCGAACGGCGCATCGGCGCCGTGGCGGTCTATGACGCGCCACGTGGGTTCACCACCCACGATCTCTGGGTCCTCCAGCTGATGGGGATGGCGGCCGGCCTTCTGTGGCAGTTCAGGGAATCGGAACTCGAGCTCGCCCACACCGCCGCTCGCCTCGAGGAGGCGATGGCCGCGCGCCGCCACCTTCTCAACAACATCGCCGCCGGTGGCGACGAGGCGCGAAGGCGCTTCGCCAGCGCCCTGCACGACGACTCGCTCCAGCTCCTGACAGGCGCCGAGCTTCAGCTGGAGCGAATCCGGTCGGACGATAGCGGCCACCCCAGGGCCGTCCACCTCGACACGCTGCGACGCACGCTGCGTAATGTCGAGGACTCGCTCCGGCGCCTGCTGACGAAAGTCAGCCCCGAGGCCCTCCAGCCGCCTCGGGACCTGCGCGAGGCGATCAGCGAGCGGATGGAGTCGTTGCGGATGCGTGCGGGCATCGAGACGCACAACGAGACGCGACTCCCGGATGCGATCCCACAGGCGATCCAGGCGATCGTCCTCAAGAACGTCGGCGAGGCGCTGAACAATGTCGAGAAACACGCGCACGCGACCCGGGTCACAGTGTCCGCGGCACCGGCCGACGGTGGGATCCGGGTCGACGTCAGCGACGACGGAACAGGTTTTGTCGTCGCGGAGTCGGCTCGCATCCCTGGCCACGTTGGCCTGGTCGCGCTCAAGGAGCGTGCGCAGATGGCGGGCGGCTGGTGCCGGATCGCCAGCGAGCCGGGAACTGGCACGAAGGTCGAGTTCTGGGTGCCGCTCACCCTATGAGAGCGGAACGTCGTACGGCATAAGAAAGAAAGGAAGGACGGGACGCATGCCGACAAGAGCCGCGATCAAGAGTGGAACGAACCACACTGAGGGAGCGCTGGCGCATGACGAGAAGGTCGCGCTCCGCGTCCTGACGGCGGTGCACCATGGCGACTTCTCCGCCCGGATGCCGGCCGACTGGCCGGGTTCGGCGGGCAAGGTGGCCGCCGCCATCAACGACATCATCGAGGCCAACGAGCATCTCGAACGCGAGATCCGGCGCCTGAGCCGCAACGTCGGCAAGGAAGGTAGGCTCAAGCGCGCCTCGGTCGGGCACGTGGGCCGAGCCTGGGCGTCGACGCTCGACGAGGTCAACGATCTCGTCGAAAACCTCGCCCAGCCCAACGCCGAGATCGCCCGGGTCATCAGCGCCGTGGCCAAGGGGGACCTCTCGCAAACCATGCCCCTGGAGATCGACGGACGCCCGCTGCAGGGGCAGTTCCTGACCACCGCGAAGACGGTGAACACGATGGTCGGTCAGCTCAACGCGTTCGCCAACGAGGTGACGCGGGTCGCACGTGAGGTGGGCACCGAGGGGAAGCTCGGCGGCCAGGCACACGTGCGCGGCGTCGCCGGCGTGTGGAAGGACCTCACCGACAACGTCAACCTGATGGCAGGCAACCTGACCAGCCAGGTGCGCAACATCGCCGCGGTGACCACGGGAATCGCCAAGGGCGACCTCTCGAGGAAGATCACCGTCGACGTCGAGGGCGAGATCCTCGAGCTCAAGAACACCATCAACACGATGGTCGACCAGCTCAACGCCTTCGCCAACGAGGTGACACGCGTCGCCCGTGAGGTCGGCACCGAGGGCAAGCTCGGCGGCCAGGCCGAGGTGAGAGGTGTCGGCGGCATCTGGAAAGACCTCACCGACAACGTCAACCTGATGGCAGGCAACCTGACCAGCCAGGTACGCAACATCGCGGCTGTGACCACGGGTATCGCCAAGGGTGACCTCTCGAAGAAGATCACCGTCGACGTCCATGGCGAGATCCTCGAGCTCAAGAACACCATCAACACGATGGTCGACCAGCTCAACGCCTTCGCCAACGAGGTGACCCGTGTCGCGCGCGAGGTCGGCACCGAGGGAAGGCTGGGCGGCCAGGCCGAGGTGGAGGGCGTCGCGGGCGTGTGGAAAGACCTCACCGACAACGTGAACTTCATGGCCGGCAACCTGACCAGCCAGGTGAGAAACATCGCCGACGTCACAACCGCGGTCCAGCAGGGCGATCTCTCGAAGAAGATCACCGTCGACGTCCGCGGCGAGATCCTCGAGCTCAAGAACACCATCAACACGATGGTCGACCAGCTCAACGCCTTCGCCAACGAGGTCACTCGCGTCGCCCGCGAGGTCGGCACCGAGGGCAAGCTCGGCGGTCAGGCGGAGGTGACGGGCGTCGCCGGCGTCTGGAAGGACCTCACCGACAACGTCAACATCATGGCCGGCAACCTGACCAGCCAGGTCCGCAACATCGCCGAGGTGACCACCGCTGTCCAGCAGGGCGACCTGTCGAAGAAGATCACCGTCGACGTCCGCGGCGAGATCCTCGAGCTGAAGCAGACCATCAACACGATGGTCGACCAGCTCAACGCCTTCGCCAAAGAGGTGACCCGCGTCGCGGGCGAGGTCGGC
>DASXSD010000199.1:0-2603 GCA_036506195.1 Candidatus Dormiibacterota bacterium | reverse complement strand
GGCCGGATCGAGAGCACGTCGGACCTGGCCGGCGCATTGCGATCGCTATCCGCGAGCAGGTTCGACGCCGTGCTCCTGGACCTCAACCTGCCGGACTCCCGCGGCATCGACACCGTCGCCCGCATGTGCGCGCAGGCGCCGGACCCGGCGGTGGTGGTCACGACGAGCGAGGTCGACCATTCCCTCGGCCTCAAGGCCATTCATCAGGGCGCGCAGGACTACCTGGTGAAGGGGATCCTGACCCCGGCGGAGCTGGGGCGGGCCGTAGTCCACGCCGTGCAGCGCCAGAGGGAGCAGCTCGCCACGGCCCGCCTGGCCGCCATCGTCGACGCATCCGATGACGCCATCCTGAGCGCGACTCCGGACGGAACCGTCCTGACCTGGAATCAGGGGGCGGAGCGGATCTTCGGGTACTCGGTGTCGGAGGCCCGTGGGCGGCCACTGGAAGTCTTCTTCCCCGCGAGCGGCGACCCCGAATACGCGCAGAGGTGCGACCAACTGCAGCGCGGCGAGGCGATCCGATCGCGCGACATGGTCGTGCTGCGCAAGGATGGCGGCTCCGTCGACGTCTCCGTGACCGTCACCCCCATCCACGTCGGTCGAGGGACGGCCAAGCGGGTCACGGCGGTCGCCCTCGTTGCCCGTGACGTCAGCGATCGCAAGCGCGCGGAACGTGCCCTGCGCGCCAGCGAGGAACAGTACCGCCTGCTCTTCGACAACAACCCGCAGCCGATGTGGGTCTACGACGGCGACAGCATGCGCTTCCTGGCCGTCAACGACGCGGCGGTGCGGCACTACGGGTACTCGCGGGAAGAGTTCGTGTCCATGACCCTCCGCGACATCCGACCGCCGGAAGAGTTGCCGGACTTCGAGGCGCAGGTCCGCGGGCGCCGCGACTCCGCGGCCCGCGAGGCGTTCGACCCCCTTCGGACCTGGCGGCACCGGCGCAAGGATGGGAGCGTCATCGAGGTCGCGGTCTCCGTCAGCCCCATCCGGTTCGAGCAGCGCGAGGCCTGGCTCGTCCTGGCCATCGACGTGACGGAGCGCCGGCGCCTGGAAGCGCAGCTCCTCCAAGCGCAGAAGATGGAGTCGATAGGGCGGCTGGCCGCCGGTATCGCGCACGACTTCAACAACCTGCTCGGTGTGATCACCGGCTTCGGCGAGCTGGCGCGCCGGCAGATCGCGGACGGGGACCCCGTCGCCCGTCGCCTGGACGAGATCCTCAAGGCTGCCTCCAAGGCCGCCGAGCTGACGCGGCAGCTCCTCGCCTTCTCGCGCAAGCAGGTTCTGGAGCTACGCGTGTTGGACCTGGGCGCAGTGCTCGCGGACATGGACACGCTGCTGCGCCGGCTGATCGGCGAGCACATCCAACTCGTGACCATCTATGCGCAGAAGCTCGGCCATGTCCGCGCCGACGCCGGGCAGCTCTCGCAGGTGATCGTGAACCTGGCCCTCAACGCCCGCGATGCGATGCCGCAAGGAGGCCGCTTGATCGTCGAGACCGCCGACGTCGACCTCGATGAGAGCTACGCCGCAGGACGCCCGGAGGTCAGGCCGGGGCGCTACGTCATGCTCTCGGTCAGCGACACCGGCGTCGGGATGGCCGCGGAGACCCTGGCGCGGATCTTCGAGCCGTTCTTCACGACCAAGGAGGCGGGCCGCGGCACCGGACTGGGCCTGGCCACCGTGTACGGAATCATCAAGCAGCTCGGCGGGAACGTATGGACCTACAGTGAGCCCGGGCGGGGCACGTCGTTCCGAATCTACCTGCCCCGGGTCGACGAGGCGGTCCAGCCCGCCGAACCCAGGTCGGACGCGGGCGTACGCGGCACCGAGACCATCCTCGTGGTCGAGGATGACGAGGCGCTGCGCTCGATCATCGCGGAAGTGCTCGGGGAGCACGGATACTCGGTCCTGACCGCGTGCAATGGCACGGAAGCGCTGGCGGAGTCCGATCGTGACCGCCGTCCGATCGATCTCGTCATCAGCGACATGGTGATGCCGGGGATGGGCGGCGATGAGCTCTCCAGGCGGCTGGGCAGCCTGCGCTTCCTCTTCATGTCGGGCTACACGGAAGCATCGGCCCAGGAGGGCAGCGCGACACTTGGCGCCGCGTTCCTGCAGAAGCCTTTTACTCCCGGCACCCTCCTGCGCAAGGTCCGCGAGGCACTCGAGGTCCGCAAATGACGACCGCCTCGCCGAAGACGGTCCTCGTCGTGGACGACGACAAGGGCTACTGCGAGATCGTCCGGGACACGCTCGAGGGAGCGGGGTTTCGGGTCCTGGTCGCCTCGCACGCCCTTGAAGCCCTGCGGATCAATCGAACTCACCCGGAGAGGATCCACCTTGCGCTGATCGACGTCGCGATGCCTCTCATGGATGGCTGGGCGCTCGCCGAGCACCTGTGGAAGAAACGTCCGGTTCGACTCCTGGTCATGTCCGGGCAGCGGATTCTCCGCGCGGAGGGTGGTCACCACGCGCGCCGCCGGATCGCGTTCATCGAGAAGCCGACAACCAGCGCCGCCCTGCTGAGCGCTGTGCGAGCAGCCCTCGAAACGGCGTGACGTCGAGCGCGGCGAGACGCCGTATGTTTGGGCTTTCAC
>DASXSD010000198.1:0-7659 GCA_036506195.1 Candidatus Dormiibacterota bacterium | reverse complement strand
GGGTTCATGGAGGACTACCCGGTGGCGCGCTACTGGCGCGACGTGAAGATCAACGAGATCGGGGAGGGGACGTCCGAGGTCCAGCGGATGCTCATCGCGAGGCTGCTCGGCGCCTGAGTAAATCCTCCCCACCGCGTGGGGCAATCAGTAGGCGAAACGCGCGTAGCGCGTCGTCCTAATCGCGCTTTGCGCGCAGGTGGCGCCGCTTGCGGCGCCGGAGGGGCGCCGGAAGGGAATTGCGATTCTGAGGTCCAACGTCACACCGACGTGGGGACCAATGGCCCGTCTTCCTCGAGCTAATCGCTGGCATCTTCACTTAGGCCCCTGCTTCGCAGGGCGGGGGAATACAAAGGAGGTAGCCCATATGAGTCTCACGGATCGGGAAACGTGGGCGGCACTGCACGGCATGATCTTCGGTGCTCTCTTCCTGCTTGCGTTCGCTGGGGGCTTCGCGGGCCTCTACAGCCTGAGGCAGGCGTGGGTCACGCCGGAAGGCATCGTCGAACGGACGCGCCGCCTCGTCGCCGGCACCTGGGCGATGTCGATTGTCGCCTGGGCAACGGTCATCTCCGGCAGCTGGATCGTGTACCCGTGGTATCGCTCAGCCGACAAGACAAGTCCAAAGTCGATGCTCCTCGCCAACCCTGACCTGGCGCAATGGCACAACTTCGGCATGGAGTGGAAGGAGCACATTGCCTGGCTCGCGCCCATCCTGGCCACAAGCGTGGCCCTGGTGGTGACGTACTACGGAGCCGACCTGGTCAAGAACCAGGGCGTGCGGCGAGTGCTGATTGTCGTCCTGACCACGGCTTTCGCGTGCGCGGCGGTCGCCGGACTCTTCGGCGCCTTCATCACGAAGGCCGCACCAGTGCACTAGGAGGTGAATGCAATGTCCACTCGCGATATGGGAGCGCAGACAAAGCCATTTGGACCTGCTGCTGCGGCGCTCGTCGCGGCCGGTGCCGGATCGTTCGCGCTCGGCGTGCTTACCACGCTTGTCGAGGTCAACACCAGCGTGAAGACGGCGCTGACATACAGCAAGGAAGTCGGTCCGCTGTCTGGAAAGGTGATCTGGGCCAGTGTCGTCTACTTCGTGACGCTCGGCGTTCTGGCCGCCGTCCTCTGGAGGCGCAACCCGCCCCCGCAGCAGATCTACTGGGTGACCGGGATCCTGGTCGGACTGGGCCTGATCCTTACGTTTCCGCTGACCTGGAAGTTGTTTGGAGCCGAGTAAGAGTCTTATGAGGGCGAGCGCGTTTCGCGCTCGCCCTTACCTGTAGACCCCGTTGTGGCCCAGGCTGTACAGCCCCGCGTTAGGGAAGTAGGTCAGGCCATGGTCCTCCAGGCCAACCGGGATCGTCGCCACCACCCCTCCCGTCGTCGTGTCGAACACGTACACCGTCGCGTCGTAGCGACCTGACGCCCACAACCGCGTTCCGTCCGGGTTCAGCTGCATCATGTCCGGGCTGCCGCCACCGGGAATCCACCACTTCTCGACCACCTCGCGCGTGGCGAAGTCGATGACCGAGATCGATCCCTCGAGGCGGTTCGACACGTACAGCGACTTGGTGTCGCGAGAGACCTGCAGTCCGTGCGCGCCGCGTCCGGTGGGGATGAATTTGATCACCTTCATCGCGACGGGATCGACCACGGAGACCCCCATCGTGCCCTGGTTGGTGACGTAGAAAACGGTTCCGTCAGGCGACAGCTTGACGTCGATCGGTAGTCCACCGACGTTCACATAACCGGCGAGCTTCATCGTCTTGACGTCGACCTTCGCCAGGATGCCGGACCATTCGGTCGAGATCATGAAGTAGCTCCCGTCGGCGCTGAAGTCCAGGTGGTCGGCTCCGGGCCAGGGAATTGCCACCGACCCGAGCAGCTTCCATCCGTTGCGCCAGTCGCGAAACTCGACGCGCTGAAAGCGCTCGACCACGTCGATGGCCGCGGCGCCGTCGGGCGTGAAGTAGAGGTTGTAGGGATTGGGGATGTTGACGACCCCCGATGGCTGGCCGGTTCGGGCGTTGATGACGGTGAGGCTGCTCGACCCCTCGTTGTCGACATAAAGCGCGCTCATGTCCCACGCGGGCGCGATGTGGTGCGGGATCTGCCCGACGGCGAAGTGGCCGACTACCTTGTAGGTCACGGGGTCGATCACATCGACCGTCCCCGCGGCGCTGTTGGGGACGTAGACCCGCGCGGGAATCTCGCAGAGCGGGCAGGGCACGTCGCCCGACATCGTGTTGGCGTAGACGTTGAAAGCGGGGCTGGGCACCACGCTCGCTGGTTGGCTCGCGGGACCCTGGTCGCCGGGCGCCGTCCAGACCACGCCGACGACGACCGCCGCGGGAATGATGATGGCGATCAGGAAGAGGGTTGCGAAGAGGATGCGGACCGAGCGCGAGCCGAAGGCTCCAGCCAGAGCGCCTAGTCGGCCGTCACTCGTCCGGGAGATCTTCAAGCTTGGGGGTCAGCTCGCATACCCATCGGCCATCGTCGAGACGGCGGATGAAGCGCGAATAACCCTGATTGCGCGCGACGTTCAGGAACTGCTCCTGCGTGATCAGCGTGCGCAGCCTCGCGAGGTCTGCGTACGTGTTGTCGCGCATGATGCCGCCGACGACGCCGGCGAGCTCGCGCCACTGGCCTTCAGAGAGTGGTTCGCCGTAACCGGCGATGGTGACCAACAGCGCCGCGGTTGCGCCGGTGATGGTGTCGGGCAGGATTTTTTCGGACTTGGCCCGCGAGATGATCTCTTTGCCCGTGCTGATGATGTCGGCGATCCGGTCTCGACGCACACCGATGATGTCGCGGCCGCTGCCGACCGTCGTGCCCTCGAGATATCGCGGCCCTGCGTCCATCGTCAAGCCCACTATTCTAGGTAACGCCTGAGTTGGATCTGGAACTCGCGCCCCAGCACGCGACCTTTCGTGCCGCCGTGCGGGAGCTCGCACAGAGCGTGGTCCAACCTCTCGCGGCCGACGTGGATCGCGAACATCGATTCCCCGACGAAGCCATCAAAGCCGCAGCCGGCGCAGGCCTCATGGGCGTGCTGATCCCGCGCGAGTACGGCGGGGCCGGGCTCGACGCGCTCGCCTTCGCCATCTGCATCGAAGAGCTCGCCCACGCTTGCGCGGCAACCGCCGTCATCGTCGACGTGCACACGAGCGTGGGCACCGAGCCCATCCTCCTGTTCGGTGACGAGGAGCAAAAGCGCAGGTGGCTGCCGCAGCTGGCGTCCGGCGAGCTGCTGGGCGCATTCGCGCTGACCGAGCCCGCGTCCGGCTCGGACGCGGCCGCGCTCAAGATGACGGCCAGGCGCAACGGCAGCGGCTATGTGCTCAACGGGACCAAGGTCTTCATCACGAACATCGGGCGCGCCGGCCTCTACGTCGTCTTCGCGCGGACCGGCTCTGACGAGAAGGCAGCCGGCGTGACCGCCTTCCTCGTACCCGCGGATGCGCGCGGGGTCCGCGTGGGCCAGGTGTTCGACAAGATGGGCCTGAACGGCTCGCCCACCGGTGAGCTGGTGCTCGAAGACGTCGAGATCCCCGAGGCCAATCGCCTGGGCCGCGAGGGTCACGGATTCACGGTGGCGATGCGCGCGCTCGACTCGGGCCGCATCGGCATCTCCGGCCAGGCGCTGGGAATCGCTCAGGCCGCGGTGGACGAGGCGCGGGAGTTGATGCGCGAGCGCGGTCACGAGCAGGGCGACGACTTCACCCTCGCGGACATGGCGACGCGGGTCGAGTCGGCCCGACTGCTCGCCTATCACGCCGCCTGGCTGTGCGGCCGAGGCAAGACCTTCACGCGAGAAGCCTCGATGTCGAAGCTTCACTCCACCGACACCGCGATTCAGGTCGCGCTGGACGCGCTGCAGATCGCGGGCGAGGAAGGTGCGGTCAGAGGCAGTCCCTTCGAGCGCCACGTGCGTGACGCCAAGGCGCTGCAGATCTACGAGGGCTCGAACCAGGTGCAGCGGATAGTCATCGCGCGCGAGCTACTCAGAACCGGATAATCGGTCTCAGATTATGGATTTCGAGTTCACGGCCGAGCAGGTCGCGATCCGGGACACGATCCGCGAGCTCGTCCAGGATCGGGTCGCGCCGCGCGCGGCCGAGATCGACCAGTCCGGCGAATACCCAAAGGACATCGAAAAGCTCTTTGCCGACAACGGCATCCTCGGCATCCCATTCCCCGAGGAGTACGGCGGCATCTCGGGCTCGAGCGTCACCATCTGCATGGGCATCGAGGAGATTGCCAAGGCCTGCGCGAGCTCATCTTTGATTCTCGCCGTGCAGGCGCTCGGCTCCTACCCGATCCTCGTCGCAGGCACGGAGGAGCAGAAAAAGCGCCTGTGCCCACCGCTCGCGTCAGGAGAGAAGGTCGCCGCCTATGCGCTGTCGGAGCCCGGCAGCGGTTCCGACGCCGCGGCCATGAAGACGCGCGCCAAGAAGTACGGCAACGAGTACGTGCTCAACGGCACCAAGCAGTTCATCACGCACGGCAGCGTGGCCGGCACCCTCGTCGTCTTTGCCGAGACGGAGCCCGGCCATGATCACCGCGGCATCTCGGCGTTCGTGCTCGAACGCGAGACGAGTCCGTGGACGGTCGCCAAGCTGGAGCACAAGCTGGGTATTCGTGGATCGCCGACGGCGCAGATCGTCCTCGACGACGTCAAGGTGCCGGCCGCGAACCGTCTCGGCGAGGAGGGCGCCGGATTCAAGCTCGCGCTCGCGGTGCTCGATCGCTCGCGGCCCGGCATCGGCGCCCAGGCGCTGGGCATCGCCGAGGGAGCGTTCGAGTACGCGCTCAACTACGTGAAGGAGCGACAGCAGTTTGGGCAGCCGGTCGCCAGCTTCCAGGGGATTCAATTCATGCTCGCCGACATCGCCACCCAGATCGAGGCGGCGCGTCACCTCGTCTACCGCGCAGCGACCAAGGTCGACACCAAGGCCGCCGACCTGACCAAGATCGCGGCGATGGCGAAGCTCTTTGCCTCCGATATGGCCATGCGCGTGACCACCGACTGCGTGCAGCTGCTCGGTGGCTACGGCTACATCAGCGATTACCCTGTCGAACGAATGATGCGAGACGCCAAGATCACCCAGATCTACGAAGGCACCAACCAGATCCAGCGCGTCGTCATCGCCCGAGCACTGCTCCGTTGAGTGCCGAGCCGGAGGAACGGAGACCGGCCCCACCGCCGCCGCCTCCACCCCCACCGCCACCGCCGCCACCGCCCGCTTCGTCGCCGTACTACCGGCCGGGCATTTACGCGCCGGCGCCACAGCCCGGCGTCCGCAGCGACGGTGGGGCGCTGGTGTCCCTCATCTCGGCGATCATCGGCCTGCTGCTCGGGCTCGCGCTCGGCATTCCGGGCTTGATCCTGGGCCCGCTCGCCTATTTCATGGGCAAGGCCGCGGTCGGCCGGATCGATGCCTCGGCGGGGAAGGTCAGCGGGCGCAGTTCCGCGCAGGCAGGCTGGGTCATCGGCGTCGCCGCGACCGCGGTGGGCGCGATCGTCACGCTCACGTGGCTAGTGATCTGGCTGGTCGCCGTCTCGGGACCGCCCCCGACCTAAAAGAGTTGGATCGGATCGGCGAAGCGTTCGTGTGGCCGTTCCGCGACCCGGAGTGGGTCAACAAGATCGTGATCATGGGTCTCATCCTGCTCATCCCGATCGTCGGCGCCATCGACGGACTGGGCTGGATGCTGGCGGCGCTCCACCGGCTGCGCGCCGGCGAGGAGCGGCTGCCGCCGGCCAACTTCGATCACCTCGGCCGGGGCTTCCGGCTTTTCCTCGTCTTTCTCGTCTACTACCTGGTCCTGACCGCGGTCGCAGCGTTGATCTACGTCCCGGCCGTGCTGTTGTTCGCTGAGCAAGGACGGCAGGAATCGTCGAACCCGGTGCTCGTTTCGATTGGGCTCGGCCTGTCGCTGCTCGCCTTCAGCTTCGTCACGCTGAGCTCACTGGTGATGACCTTCCTGACGCCGGCGATCATCCTGGCGGCCGACAGAGGAGGCATCGCCGCCGGGTTGCGCGTGACCGAAGTGGTGCGTCGGGCTCGCATCTCGCTCACCAACACGCTGGTCGCCGGCCTTATGCTGATCGCCGCCAGCCTGGTCGCGCAGCTGGGAAGCGTTGCTTGCATCGTCGGGGTCGTGTTCACGGCCGCGTATGCGTTCGCGATGCAAGCGTGGATCGTGCGCAGCTACGAGCTCGGCACTACATAAAGAGGAAGGGAGAAGGGATGTCGGACTTGCCGCCGCCTCCGCCGCCGCCGTCAAGTGGGGGCAGCGAGCCCCCGCCGCCACCGCCGCCGGGGGGAAGCGCGCCCCCGCCGCCGCCGCCTCCCCCTCCCGCCGGAGGGTACGTACCACCGCCGCCGCCGGGTGGACAGGGCGGCTACGTTCCGCCGGCGCCCCAGGGCTACGCGCCGCCCGGCGCGGGCTACGCGGCACAGCGGACGGACGGGCTTGCGATCGCGTCCCTGGTCATCGGCATTGTGTCGATCGTCTGCTCGTTCCTGTGCCTGGGCGTGATCCTCGGCCCAACGGCCGCCATCATGGGCTTCATCTCGCGGCAGCGGATCGCCACCAGCGGCGGTGCGCTGGGCGGAGGTGCGCTGGCCATGATCGGGTTGATCCTGGGGGTCATCGGTTTCCTCGCCAGCGTGGGCGCGTTCTTCGCCATCGTGCTGACGGGGGCCCTGAGCAACTCGACGACGTAACCTTCCGCGGGAACGCGGCGTTGCTAGAATCCCGGTGCTCATGTCACGGGCCAGGCCGAAACGGGCCAGGCGGTCCCGCTACCACGTCTCCTACCGCCTGACCAGGTCGGTCCCTGCGGCGGTCGTCGTCGTCTTGCTGCTGGGCATCGTCCTGGCCGCGACGCTGACCTACAAGCGCATCGACGACTTCATGACCGCGACCACCGGCCGCCACGTCAACCCGATCGGCGAGCTCGCCCAGGTGGTCGAGCCTTCGCCGGGGACGATTGCCTACAAGCTGAAGCACGGGCAGCGCGTGAACGTGCTTTTGCTCGGCCGCGGTGGTTACGAGAACGATGCGCCGTACCTGACCGATTCGATCATGGCCGTGAGCATCGACCCGGTCACCAACCGCGTGATGATGCTTTCCATCCCACGCGACCTGGTCGTGCGCATGGACCTGCAGCAAAACCCGAACAGCATCTGGACCAACAAGATCAACGCCGCGTACGAGGTGCCGAACACGAACATCATCTGCTGCGTCGCCAAGCAGTACACCGGAGCGAACGGGGGTGGCTACGCGGCGGAGCACGAGGTGGGGAAGATCACCGGGCTCACCTTCGATAGATACATTGCGATCGACTTCAAGGCCTTTCGCGACATGGTCAACGCCCTGGGTGGCGTCGACGTCTGCCTGACTTCAAACCTTGACGACTACTCGTACCCCGACTACAAGAACGGCTACCACCCGATTCACTTCAAAGCGGGATGCCAGCACCTGAACGGCGAGCAGGCGCTCGAGGTCGCGCGCTCGCGTCACGCCATCCAGCCCCAGCAGGCCTCCGACTTCGGACGCGCCAAGCGCCAGCAGGACATCATGCAGGCGATCAAGAAGAAGGCGACCACGGTCAACGGCTTCGCCCAGGCGCCCCAGCTGCTGAGCGCG
>DASXSD010000197.1:0-3424 GCA_036506195.1 Candidatus Dormiibacterota bacterium | reverse complement strand
CATCGGCAACCGCGCACGCCTGGTTTGACCCCGAACGAGTGATTCAGATCGTCGCCGCCTGGCCCTGGCGGTTGCGCCGGTGCTGGAGCCAGGCGATCAGCAGCACCTGGATCGTCCCGGCGACGGGGATCGCGGCAAGCGCACCCAACACACCCGCAAGTTCGGCGCCGATCAGTACCGCGACCAGGATCACGAGGGGAGACAGCCGCACGGTGCGGCTGTAGACGAGCGGCTGCAAGAGGTGGTTCTCGATCTGCTGGTAGACGATGAAGAACACGATCAGCACGACCCCGGCGATGATCGAATGGATAAACCCGACTGCCGAGACGATGATCGCCGCCAGGGTCGCGCCCGCCAGCGGGATCAGGTCGAGGATCGCCACCAGCAAGCCCAGCGCCACCGCGTACGGGACCCCGAGGATGAGCATGACGATCGTGGACGAGATGCCGGCGATCACGCTGATCAGAAGGTTTCCGGTCACGTACCCGCCGACCGTCCTGTAGATCTGGTGGCCGACGCCGCGCCAGTGCTCGCGTGACGACTCGGGAAGCATCAGGAAGAAGCGGTCGACCCAGACCGGCCCCTCGAGCAGCATGAAGACGGTCATGAAGAGGATCGTGACCGTGGCGACGATCGCCGTGATGATCCCCTTCGTGATCGCTACCGCCGTGCCGGTCAACCCCAGGAGCTTGCTCGCGCCGCCGTGCTCGAGCTGGTCGCGCACCCGCTGAGTGATGTGGTACTTCGATTCGAGGAACCCGAGCCGCCCGCGACGATGCGTGATGTCGTCGATGTAACCCGGAAGCGCATTCGCGAAGCCGTTCACCTCGTGGACGAGGGTCGGGACGAAGAGCGCCCCCAGCGCGGCGAGGCCCGCAAGCGTGAGCAGCACGGTGATCGCGGTCGCCGCGCCGCGGCGTTTCACGCCGTGGCGCTGGAACCATTCGACAGCGGGGTTGAGCGCCAGGGCGAGGAAGACGGCGATCAGGATCCAGGTGATGATGTGCCGCGCGATCCAGATGACCTCGAGCAGGATCCCGACCGCGATCGCGATGCCAAGGATCGCAAGGACCGTCGTGGCCCGGAACCGGACAAGGCGCTCCTCCACCTCGGAGCAGGATCGCGGCGGCGTCGGACGGCCAGCGCGGCCGGGGCCAAGCGGGCGGCGGGGATCGAACCCGCGCGACTGGCTTGGAAGGCCAGGGCTCTACCACTGAGCTACGCCCGCGTGCACATAGCGTAGCGTCCGACCCGTGCACGATCCGTACGCCTGGCCGCTCGACTTCGAAGCGCTCGTCTTCGTCCCCGCCCTCGCATTCGGCTACGCGCTGCTCGTGCGGCGCTACGGCGCGAGTCGGCGGCGGATCACCTGCTTCGTCCTCGGCCTCGCGCTGATCCTGGCGGTCTTCGTAACGCCGCTGCATCCGATCGCGCTCCACTATCTGCTCTCGATCCACCTCCTCCAGAACGTCGTCCTGGCCGAATGGGCTCCGGCGCTCTGCGTCCTCGGCCTGCCGCCGGCAATCCGCGGCCCGCGGCTACTCACCCATCCGGTCGTCGCCTTGCCGCTGTGGGCATGCACCTACTTCGTCTGGCACCTCCCCGCTGTGTACGACGCAGCGCTCCGACACCAGGGATCGCTGCTCCACGTCGAGCACCTCTCGTACTTCGCCACCGGCTGTCTCTTCTGGTGGCCGGCGCTGCGGGACGAGCCGCACCGGCTGACGTTCGGCATGCGCGCGATGTACCTCTTCGCGGCGTTCGTCGTCGCAAGCCCGCTCGGGCTGTTGCTGGCGCTCATCCCACGCGCGATCTACGACTACTACGTGCAGGCGCCCGGTCTCTGGGGACTGTCCCCGCTGACCGACCAGCAGATCGGCGGCGGCGCGATGGCGCTCGAGCAGGCCGCCGTCCTCTTCGCCGTCGGCACGTGGTTCTTCCTACGCTTCCTCTCCAACGAGGGGCGTGCCGATACCTTCCGGACGCTGGGGACACCTCCGTCCGTACAATCACCCCGGGAGATGAGCGATGGACGCTGAGCTCGTCCGTCAGCGTGCACGGGCCCGGGTTAGGGCCAGGCACTCTTGGCGGCATACGGCGGTTTCCGCGCTGGGGCCGCTGACCGCGCTTGCCGGACTGATCTGGGCTCTCGTCCAGCCGTACCGGGTCACGCTGCTCGACCCGGACAAGCACGGCTTCTGGCACCTCGCCGTCCAGCCGCCACTGCTCGTCATTCTCGTCGGCATCGTCTTCCACTTCTGGGTCGTGCCCGGACTGCTGGCCGACCTGGAGGAGGTCGAGGAGCGCAGGTCATAGATGGAACCGCCCGCCGAGGTCGTCCATTGGATGTTCGGCGTCGGTTTCGTCTTCCTCGGCCTCTGCCTGCTGGCTGAGGCGATCGTCGGCCCCGAGGTCTGGCGGCGGCGCGGCTGGCGGGGCTACCTGTGGCCCGGAATCGCCTTCCTGATGGGGATCCTCATGTGGCCGGTGATGGTCTTCTACACGAGCTCCGCGATCCACATGCTCGCGCACAGTGCGTGGGCCCAGGCGCTGATGCTCGTGGGCGCGGCGCAGCTCGGCCTGGTCCGGGGCAAGCTCCACAACCAGCTCTGGGAGCTGACCCTGCCGTTCGCCCTCGTGGTCTCAGGCCTGGCCTTCCTGCTCCACGAGCAGAACCCGTGGTTCTTCTCGCGCTCGGCGTTCCTGCACCACGCCCTCGGTTGGACGCTGCTCGCCGGCTCGGTCGTCTGCCTGGGGCGGGCCGTACAGCCCCGGTCGCCGGTGTTCAACGCCGGGTTCGCCGTGATGATCGTCGCCGTCGCAGCGCTGCTTTTCTGCGACCGGAACGTCGCGCCGATCTTCGGTCACCTGTCGCCGCTCGCAGGGGCGCGATGAGAGCGAAGGCGCTGGCGGCGGCGGTTCTCGTCGCGCTCGCGCTGCCGACATCCGCGCTCGCCCACGCCGTCCTGCTCGAGCGCGTACCGACCTACGGCGCGCGGCTCGCCACGGCTCCGCGGTCGGTGTCGCTCCAGTTCGACCAGACCGTGGACGCCTTCGCGAACTCGATCGACGTCCGCAGCTCCACCGGGAAGCTCGTCACAGCAGGCCCTTCGCGCACGACGGACAGCGGCCGCAGGGTGATCGTCCGGCTGCGCAAGCTTCCAAAGGGCGCGTACACCGTGCGGTGGCACGTCACCTCCAACGAGGGCCACGTGGTTTCGGGCGTCTACACGTTCGGCGTCCGTGTCAAGCCGCCGCCGCCGACCGAGGCGTACGGCGCCGGGGGACCGACGAAGTTCGAGTACGTCGCCAAGTGGGGCTACTTCCTGGGTCTGGCGCTGCTCGTGGGCGGGCTCGCGTTCCGGCTGCTCGTGCTCCGTGGTCGAACCGTCACGCCGGCTCTCGAGCGCCGTTTCTACTGGGT
>DASXSD010000196.1:0-2767 GCA_036506195.1 Candidatus Dormiibacterota bacterium | reverse complement strand
CGCGTCTTCAGCACCTCGTTGAACGCACGGGAAAGGATCGCCTTCAGCTTCTGGTTGACCTCGTGCTCGGACCAGAAGAACGACTGCAGGTCCTGCACCCACTCGAAGTACGACACGGTGACGCCGCCGGCGTTCGCGAGGATGTCCGGCACCAGGAAGATGCCACGCTCCCGAAAGATCGCGTCAGCCTCGGGCGTCGTCGGTCCGTTGGCGCCCTCGACGATGAGCTTCGCCTTGACATCTCGCGCGTTGCGCGAGGTCAGCTGGTTGCCGATCGCGGCCGGCACCAGCAGGTCGCACTCAACCGTCAGCAGCTCCTGGTTGCCGATCTC
Source organism: Candidatus Dormiibacterota bacterium (assembly GCA_036506195.1). Classification (GTDB taxonomy): domain Bacteria; phylum Chloroflexota; class Dormibacteria; order Dormibacterales; family Dormibacteraceae; genus 40CM-4-65-16. The sequence continues at coordinate 2,435 of DASXSD010000196.1, read as the reverse complement.
CTGCGCGCCTGGAAATCCCTTCAGCGTCTTCTCGCGCGCCCGGTACTCGAGCACTCTCTTGATGGAGAGGCCGAGCGGGTTGTAGATGCCGCCGTAGTCCTCCGAAACTGCGACGACAGTGCAGCCCGCCTCCTCGAGCAGCTTGGCGCTGATGCTGCCTACGTTGCCGAAGCCCTGCACGGCCACCTTCGTCTGGTGTGGCGCGCGACCCAGGTGCTCGAGCGCGGCGACCGAGCAGATCGTCACTCCGCGACCTGTAGCCTCGACGCGGCCCGCCGAACCGCCGACCTCGAGCGGCTTACCCGTCACGGACGCCGGGACCGAGTAGCCGATTTGCATCGAGAGCGTGTCCATGATCCAGGCCATCGTCTGGCCGTCCGTGTTCACGTCTGGCGCGGGGATGTCGCGGTCGCTGCCGATCAGGATCGAGATCTCGGTGGCGAAGCGACGCGTCATGTGCTCGAGCTCGTTGAGTGACAGCTCGCGCGGGTTGACGATGATGCCGCCTTTGGCGCCCCCAAACGGGATGTTGACGACCGCGCACTTCCACGTCATCCACATCGCCAGCGCTTTCACTTCGTTGAGCGAGACGTCGGGGTGGTAGCGGATGCCACCTTTGGCGGGCCCGCGATTGATGTTGTGCTGGACCCGGTAGCCCGTGAAGACACGTGTGTGTCCGTTGTCGAGCTTCACCGGGAAGTGGCACGTGAACTCGCGCTGGACCTCGCGCAGGACCTCGCGCAGCCACTGTTCGAGCCGGATGATCTCCGCCGCCTCGTCGAACTGCGCCTGCGCGGTGCGCCATTCGTCCGCCTCTTCGACGGCTTTGAGCTCGGTGGCGCTCACATCAGCACTGATGATCGCGGATATTCGGCGTCCGGATCACAGATCACATTGATGCACGCGGGAAGGCCCGAATTGAAGGCGCGCTCGAGGGCGGGACGTATGTCCTCCGGCCGCTCGACCATCTCGCCATAACCGCCGAGAGCCTCGACCACCCTGTCGTATCGCGTCGCACGGCCGAGGTCGGCGGCCACGCTGACTCCGAGCATGCTCAGCATCGGATGCTTCTCGAGTGCCCAGATCCCGTTGTTCCCGACCACGCACACGACCGGTATCCGGTGCCTGACCATGGTGTCGAACTCCATCGCGGAGAAGCCGAAGGCACCATCCCCGGAAAGAAGCAGCACCTGGCGGTCGGGCCGCGCCAGCTTGGCCGCCATCGCGTAGCCAGGGCCTGAGCCGAGGCAGCCGAAGGGCCCGGGATCGATCCACAGCCCAGGCTGCTCCCGCTCGATGAGGCGGCCCGCGAAGGAAATGAAGTCGCCTCCGTCGCCGACGATGATCGCGTCGCGGTCAGCGAAGCGATCGACCTCGGCGATCAGCCGCGCCGGGTGGACGGGTGAGGCGTCGCTGTCGGTCATCGCGCGATCTCGGGCTCGGGCCGCGGTTTCTGTCGCACGAAGGCTCTCCACCCAGCCGTCGTGCCTTCCGACGTCGTCGGACGCCAGCCACGCGATCGCCGTTTTCAGATCGGCGTTGTCAACGTCGAGCCGGATGATCCGCGTCTCGTCACCGAAGACAGGCGGCTGGCCGAAGTTCAGACGAAAGTCCAGGCGCGCGCCGAGCACCAGCGCAACGTCAGAGTCACGGAGCGCTTTCGACCGTGCGCGCGAGAAGAAAAGTGGATGGGACGGGGGCAGCATCCCGCGCGCCATCCCCTGCACGGTCAGCGGCAGCTGCCCCGCCTCCACAAGCTGGCGCAGCTCGTCCTCGGCGTGCGCCCACCACACGCCACCGCCTGCGATGACGACCGGGCTCTCGGCCGCACGCAGTGCTCTGGCGATATCGCGCAGCTGCTCATGGTCTGGCGGTGGGCCAGCGTCGCGCGTGAGGTGCTCGGTCGCCTCTGGATAGTCGGCGGCTCCGAAGAAGACATCGATCGGGATGTCCATGAACACCGGACCGGTCCGCCGGCTCAGCGCCGCTCGCATCAGCTCCGACGCCGTCGCGTAAGCGTCGTCGGCGGATGACAGGGTGACCGCCTTCTTGGTCAGGCTGCGCACCACCTCGACGTGGTCCATCTCCTGCAGCGAGCCCATTCCCCAGCGGGCGACGGGAGCCCGACCGCCGATGACGAACATCGGGCTGTCGTTGCCCAGCGCCTGAGCGAGCGCAGATGTGGAGTTGGTGACTCCCGGTCCGGCCGTCACCGCGGCGACGCCGCACTCGCGTGTGACCTTCGCCCATCCTTCCGCGGCGAAAGCGGCGGACTGCTCATGGCGCACATCGACGACGCGAATCCCGTGCTCCACCGCACCTGTGAGCACCGGCCAGATGTGGCCGCCGTTCAGCGTGAAGAGATGGCTCACGCCGGCTCGTTTCAGCGCGAGCGCGACGAGCTCGCCGGCGTTGCCGGAGTCGCTCACTGTGCG
>DASXSD010000195.1:0-6879 GCA_036506195.1 Candidatus Dormiibacterota bacterium | reverse complement strand
GACGCGAATCCCGTGCTCCACCGCACCTGTGAGCACCGGCCAGATGTGGCCGCCGTTCAGCGTGAAGAGATGGCTCACGCCGGCTCGTTTCAGCGCGAGCGCGACGAGCTCGCCGGCGTTGCCGGAGTCGCTCACTGTGCGATCGCGAAGGGCATCGCCTGCGTGTTGAACGCGGCCTGGGGCGATCCCTCGCGCGCGATGAGGATCACTCCGCCGACCGCCTTCAATGACTTCCCCAGATAGTCGATGGCGCCTTTCGCGACCGCTTCCGCGTCCATGCCGTGCTGGAGCTCGACGACCATCAAGCGCGCCAGGCCCAACCTGATGAAGGCCTCGCCGAGTCCCGTGCCGCAAACGGCGCCGAACCTATCGTCCGCGTAAAAGCCGGCGCCCGGGATCGGCGAGTCGCCGATGCGGCCGGGCAGCTTACCGGTCCTGCCACCGGTGGAAACCGCGACCGCAAGCCGGCCGTCGGCGTCGCGGGCCACCGCGCCCACGGTGTCGGCGCCCTCGATGAGCTGCTGGCGCTTGCGGTCGGTGACGAAGATCGACGGGTCCGCCATCTCCACGCCTCGCTCACGGGCGAATCGCGACGCGCCCTCGGCCGCGAGAAGCACATGCCGGCCGTCTTCCATGACGGCCACGGCCAGGTCGATGGGGTGCCTGACGTCGCGCAAGCAAGCCACGCCGCCCGCGCGCAGGTCCGCGCCCAGCATCAGTCCGGCATCGAGCTCCACCACCCCGTCGGTGTTCAGGCAGGCGCCGATGCCGGCGTTCAAAAGAGGCTCGTCCTCCATGTGCCTGACCGCCGCCACCGCCGCCGCCAGCGCGCCCTGGCCGATCTCGCTCCAGCCTGTGTCGCACGCGCGTTCCACGGCGGACTGCCGAAGGTCACGCTCGGACTCGGGCACTGAGCCGGCGCCGCCATGGACGATCAGGGCCGGGCGGGCCAACGGGGGGTTGTGCTTGCTAGTAGGCGAGCGGTTCCGGCCAGCGGGCGCGGCGCTCGAGAAACCGGCGCTCGGCGACCCGCCTGTCGAAGGGATGAAGGATGCGCCGCCCAGCGGATGCCCGCTCGGGGCTGCGTCGCTCACCGAAACGACGTTCCGGGCTCGACCGCCTGTCCGTCCCGGCTCGACGCTCTGGTCCGCGTGGTTGAGTATCCACCCTGTTCTCCGGCCGTGTGATGCTAGCGCACCGGCCGGTCGAGTGCACTGAGCTTTTCGTCGATCCGGCGCTCCGACTGGCGGCGCTCCAGCTCGTCGCCAGGGCCCATGTCGACGAAGGTCGCGTAGCGGGCGAGCCGCGGGTGGACCTCGCCGACGCGGCGGAACATCTCCTGGGCCACCCATCGGTAGTCGGGGTGTCCCTGCGGCGTCGTCCGCAGCTCGCACAGGTGGTAGATCTCGCGGAGGTTGGCCCGGAAGTACCAGCGCACGTGGAAGGCGAGAGGGACGATGTACTGGGCAAGCGCCGGCCCCAGGTCGCGCTCCAGGCGTTCGTGCACCTCGGCCGCCGCCTCGACCGCTTCGTCGAACTGCGACTTCATGCCGAGCTCGGCCAGGCCGGGCGGCGAGTCGTAGCCGAGCGCCGTGCCGAGCTGCTGACGGTCCTGGGTGAGCATGCGGTGGCGGTGGAGGTCGCGGTAGGCGGCGAAGTTGGCCACGATCTCGAACTCGTAATTGGCGTGCTCTAGCGCCCTAGGCACTCTCTGCCGGCGGTTGGCTCGGCCGGCCAGCATCGCCTCGAGGACGGCCGCCGAATCGCCGGCCTGGTCTTCCAACGGAGCGTTCGAGAACGGGAAGAGCGCGGCGGCGACGACCTTGCGCTCGGCGTCCCGGTCGTAATCCACCAGACGCAGGGACGGAGGTAGGCTCCCTCTCAACCCGCCGGGGAGGGCCGGGGAGGAGACCTTGGCGAGCCGCTTCACCCGTTCGCGCACCTGTGCCATGCGCTCGGCTGCAGGCGCGCCGTACTTGTCGTCCAGCGCTCGCCTGACGAAGGCCGGGATGACGAGACCCAGTTCCCGATGCAGGTCTCGGGCCAATCGCCGGCACTCGGGAAGCTCGTGCGCCGCCATCTTCGTGATCAGGTATTCGAACGCCCGGCCGTTGCCGAACAGGCCGAGGTTGGTCAGCGTTCCGGCAGGCAGCAGCCCTCGCAGCAGGTCCAGCGCCTTGGCGCGCGTGGCCGACTTCCACGCCCGGTCGGTCTCGCCCTCCTCCTGTGGGAATCGCTCCCGGATCGCGAGCGTCGCCGGCTCGACCAGCTTGCTATAGGCATCGAACAGAGCGTCGGCTGCACGCTCATAGTCAGGATTCGCGAGCTCAGGGCCGCGGTAGTAGAGGTGGCGGCCGTCCGCGCCGAGGCGGTCGAACCGCACATACCTTGTCGACTTCTCGAGCGGCGAGATGCCAATTCTGCTGTCCTCGAGAGCCTTCGCCGCCAGCGTGGACGTCTGCTCCACCGCCACGTGCGCGCCGGCGAGCTCGGCCACGGAGTCATCGCCATACCCGACGAGCACGCGCTCGTAGAACTCCTCCGCCCGGCGGACCGCGACCATATCGTCGTCCGACGGCGGGGTCCCGGCCAGCCGCTCAAAGCCGGAGTCGGGCTCGTTGATGAACTCGTCGAGGAGGACCCGACGCAAGCTCTTCTCCGTCCTGGAGTAGCGGGAGAAAAGGGCCCCCTTGACGACCTCGGGCAGGTTGCGGAGCGCAAACACCGGGCGGTCGAGGTTGGTGAAGTACCGCGACAGTACAGACGCTTCAGACTCGCTGAACTCCGGCGCCGCCACGCGATTAGTATCCCCTGTCCTCAGAGGGCGTTGCCATCAAGATCTTGTGTCGAGCGGGGCGACAACCACAGCCCCTGGTCACTGAAGACGTCGTTGTCCCCGTTTTGTCCCCAGGTCTGTTAAAAACCGCCAGCAAAACGCCGACTTTCCCTCCCGGTTGTTGGGGAGGGCTAGGGTGGGGATCGTGGACGACATCAACTGGGAGGAACGCTGGAAACGTCTGGTGGCTGATCGGGCCTCGCTCGCCTCCGGACACGCGGACTCGGGTTACTGGGACCGGCGCGCCCGCAGCTTCGCCCGTTCCACCCACGCGCGTGTCGACGAGTTTCTCGAAGTCCTGCAGCCTTACCTGTCGCCACGCAAGACGCTGATCGACGTCGGCGCCGGCACGGGCCGCCACACCACCCCGCTTGCGGAGCGAGTCGAGTGGGTCACGGCGGTCGAGCCGTCGGAAGGGATGCGCTCGCACATCCCGCAGCGCGACAACATCACGATCGTCGCGAGCAGCTGGGAGGACGCCGAGGTGGCGCCCGCGGACCTGGTGATCTGTAGCCACGTCATGTATGGAGTCGCCGAGCCGGTTTCCTTTCTCGACAAGATGCAGCGATGCGCGCGCGAGCGCGTGTTCGTGATGATGCGCGAGAGCGAGCTGCCCCATCCGGCGGCCGAGCTGCGACGCAGGATCGTCGGCAATACCGGGCCTCGCCTGCCGAGGTTCAGTGAGCTGTTCATGCTCCTGGTACAGATGCGAGTCGCGCCTGACGTCGCCTTCCTGCGCTATCCGATCGTCACGCGCTACGCGGACATGGACGAGGCGCTGACCGACTGCCGCGCGCTGTTTGGCGAAGGTTGGGACGAGTCGGTGGCGCGCACGTCTCTCGACGAGATCCTCACGCCAGACGGAGATGAGCTGGTCTATGACGGCGGCGTCGCACTTTCGGCGGTTGCGCATTGGCAACCACTGAAGAGCTGACCCTGAGGCCGGTGCGGCCGGCCGACTACGACAGGATCGTCGAGATCACCAGCGACGTGTGGGAAGGTCGCGACTACATACCTCGCGTTTTCGACCACTGGGTCACGGATTCCGCGGCGTCGTTCCAGGCCGCAGAGCTCGACGGCGTCGTCGTGGGGGTGCAGCGCTTTCGCCCATTCGCGCCAGGCCTCATCTGGTACGAGGGTCTGCGGGTCGAGTCGAGCCATCACAGACAGGGGATCGCGCGCGCGATGCTCACCGCGGCGATCGAAGAGGCGCGCGAGAAGGGCTTTCGCCAGGTGCGCCTCGCGACGCGGGACCTGCCCGCGGTCCGGCTCTTCGAGTCTGCGGGCTTCAAGCGCCTGGTCGAGATGAAGTGGTGGCGCGGCCCGCGGGTCGAGGGCGGCGAGCCGGCACGAATCCCCGACCCGGCGGAGTCAGCCAGGCTGTGGCCGGCGATCGCTTCAAGCCCCGGGATCGAGGCCTACGCGGGCATCGTCCCCGACATGAACGGGGCGCGCGACCTGGACGCCGGCGAGCTCGAGCGCCTCGCGGGTGTAGGACTGATTCGGGTCGGTCCGGGCGGACGCGCCATCGCGCTGTTGCGCGAGCCGTGGGGGCGCAACATCGCCGTCTCGCTGCTGACAGGGCGAGGCGGCGCGCTGCGCGAGCTCCTGATGGCGCTGCGTTACGAGGCCGACGCGGACGGCCTCAGCCACGTCACCGTCAATCTGCCTCCCGGGCATCCGGCCGAGGAGGACCTCAAAGCGACCGGATACGATTTCGCGGATGCCGAGCTCAGCGCGTACATCTACGCCCTCGACCTGTAGTTGACCCGCCGCTACGTCATTCTCGGCAATGGAATCGCCGGCCAGACGGCCGCCGAGGACCTTCGCAAAGCCGACGCCGAGGCATCGATCACCATCGTCGCGGCCGAGAAGCATCCGCTGTACAACCGGGTCGCGTTGCCGCGCTACCTGCGCGGGCAGGTACGGCGAGAGAAGGTTTTCATGCGCACCGCGGAGCAGTCCGCCGCGATGAACATCGATATCCACTTCAAGACCTGGGCCACCGACGTAGACCTCCAGGAGAAGGTCGTCCACACGAACCGCGGACAGGAGCTCAAGTACGACGCGATCCTGATCGCGACCGGCGGCCGGCCGAAGCCACCGCCCTGGCCCGGCTCCTCAGAGGTCACCGCGTGCCTGGGCTTTCAGACACTCGACGACACCGACGCGATCATCGAGAAGGCGGATGCGTCCCAGCGGGTGCTCGTTATGGGCGGAAGCTTCATCGGCTACGAGCTGGCCGAGGGCGTGAGCTACCGCAAGAAAGCGAACGTGACCTGGATCATGCGTGGCCCGTGGTTCCTGCGCTACGTGCTCGACGAAGAGGGTGGGCAGCTCTGTCGGCAGATGGGCGAGGAGCAGGGAGTGCAGTTCATCACGTCGGACGAGGTGCAGAAGTTCAGCCGGAACAACGGCCGATACATCGCGGAGACCGTGAATGGAGAGAAGGTGGAGTTCGACCTCCTGACGTACGGCGTCGGCCTCGACTACTACACCGAGCCGGTGCGCAACGGGCTGGAGCTGAACAAAGGCATCGTCACCAACTCCAAGCTGCGCACGGCAGCTCCCGACGCGTACGCGGCGGGCGACGTCGCCGTCTTCTACGACCTCATGGTCGAGCGCCACAACCAAATGGGCACATGGGACAACGCGGAAGCTCATGGCAAGGTCGCGGCGCGCAACATGGCCGGCGCCGACGAGGACTTCTTCGATGTCCCGACCTACACGACGACGATGTTCGGCTCGACGCTGGCGGTGATGGGCGTCACCCCCGATGTACAGCCGGGGCTCGAGTCAGTCCGCACGTTCAGCTTCGAGGAGAAGTTCTACCGCAAGCTGTTCTTCAAGGACGACCGTCTGGTCGGCGCGATCATGATCGGCCCACCCAAGGGCCGCAAGAAGCTGATCGAGATCATGCGCTCGCGCCAGAAGATCGAGCGCCCGAAGCAAGAGCTGCTCGACCCCGCCAACCTGAAGGACCAGTAGGAAAGATGGGCGTTCCTGCACCGCCCGGACCGACATTCGCGCGCCGCCAAGCTGACGATCGTCGTATCGTTTGCCCACAACTAATGGCCTTCGCCTACAGCGAAACCGCGTACTCGATCCGGCAGGCGCTCGGCTCGATCCTGCGCTCGCGCCGGGTCGCGATCGGCCGGACGCTGAGCGAGATCGCCGCCGAGGCGGGGCTGTCCCCAGCTCACCTCTCGGAGGTCGAGCGCGGGCGCAAGGAGGTCTCGACCGAGCGCCTCCTGGCGGTGGCCCACGCCCTGGACGTTCGGCCGGCGGAGCTGTACGCCGACCTGGCGCGGCTCCTGGGCGCGGGGCCCGAGCGGCCGGCATGGCCCGACGACCCGCCGGCCAAGCTGCGCCTCGCCACGGCGTCCCTTCCCCTGGAGGCATTGCGCAGCGTGGCCGACTTCAGCGCTTACCTAGCGATGGCCAATCCACCGCCGAAACCGAAGGATCGAATCGGTTTCACACCGAGGAGGTAGGAGATGAACCTGATTCCGACTGTGATCACCAACGATGGGCGCGGCGAACGCGCCTACGACATCTATTCGCGACTCCTGCGCGACGGCGTGATCTTCGTCCGCGGCGTGATCGACGACGACATGGCGAGCACGGTCACCGCCCAGCTGCTGTTTCTCGAGAACGAAGCGCCAGAGACGGACATCCAGATCTACATCAACAGCCCGGGCGGATCGCTGACCGCGGCGCTCTCGATCTATGACGCGATGCAGTACGTCGGTCCCAAGGTCGCGACGCTGTGTACAGGCCTCGCGGCGAGCGGCGCCTCGATCTTGCTCGCGGGTGGCGACCCGGGCATGCGGATGTCGCTGCCCCACGCGCAGATCCTCATCCACCAGCCTTTCACCCAGGGCATCCAGGGCCAGGCATCGGACATCCAGATCCACGCCCAGGAGATCCTCCGCCAGCGCGAGCAGGTGGCCCGCATCTATGCCAAGCACTGCAAGCGACCGCTGGAGGAGGTGGAGCGGGCGATGGAGCGCGACTTCTTCATGACCCCCGAGCAGGCCAGG
>DASXSD010000194.1:0-13472 GCA_036506195.1 Candidatus Dormiibacterota bacterium | reverse complement strand
AGCGATCCTGCAAACCGGTGAAATCACCGACTCGGTACCGAGCTGACCCAGCCAGCGATCTGGGCGCGGGAGTTGAACCCGAGCTTGTTCAGGATGCTGCGCACGTGACTGTCGACGGTGCGCTCGGAGATGAAAAGACGGGCGCCGATCTGCTTGTTGCTGAGGCCGTCGGCGACAAGTCGCGCGACCTCCGCCTCCCGTTTCGCGAGCAGTCCCGCGCCGGCCCCGTTCGTCTCCTCACGGCGCGGATGGACAGGCTCACCCAGCGCCATGCTCACAGCGTCGTCGCGGCTCAAGCGTTTCCCGGCCTCGAGCTCGGTCTCGAACCTGGACGCCCCGAGCGCGGCGGCCGCGGTCTCTCGAGCCTGCGTGATGATCGGGCTCATGGCGGGCATGACGATCGCCCCGGCCCCGATCCGAATCTTCTCCGAGGCGCCCAGCAGCTGCGCGGCGGTTTTCGCCATGCCCGCGACCGCCGCATGGTGGCCCAGCGCAGCGAGCAGGTAGTACTGGCCGATCCGGTCGTCGATTCGATAGGCGATGCGCAGCGATTCCCGGTAACGCGCTTTCGACTCGTCGTGGTCCCCGGCAAGCAGTGCGGCACCGCCGAGGTTCAGGTTCATCATGTGCAGCGCGTAGAGGTCGCCCACCTCTCTGCTCATGCGCGCGCCTTCTGTGGAGACGAGCTTGAGCGTTTCGAAATCGCCTCCGAACAGGGCGTTGAGCGCCCTCGCCTGCAGAACGCCGACCTTGGCCGGCACGTCGTCGAGCTCGGCCGCAAGGTCGTGCGCCTGGTTGAGCAGGCGCTCGGCCGAGGGGTGATCCCCGGCCATGGCGGCCGCGATCGACGCCATGGACAGGGCGTTCGCCAGCTGCACCGGCTGACCAGCCTCGCGCGCCGCGGCCATCGCCTTCTCCAGTGCCGGCCTGGCCGCCTCCCAGTTGCCCTGCAGCACGGCGAGGAAGCCACGGATGAAGTACGACCAGCCGAGTGTCTCCGGGTTCCCGGGACCGGAGGCAAGTAGCTCGTCGAGCCACCGCACCCCCTCTGTCGTCCCGCGCGTGATCCAGAACCAGGCGAGCGAGGTCGCGAGCTGGATGCCGCGCACCGAGTCAGACTCGACCAGGCATCGCCGGAGCACGGGCCGTATGTTGTCGATCTCCAGGTCCATCCACGCGAGCCATTCGGGCAGCCTGAAGCGCGCCTGCGGCGACATTCGCTGAGCCGCCGAGAGGTAATAGACCGTGCGCCGCTCCTGCAGCTCGTCGTGTTCCCGGGCGTCGAGCAGCTTGCGGGCCGCGTACTCGCGCATCGTCTCGTGGAGGCGGTGGCAGGCGACGCCTCGCACGTCCTCTTTGATGACGAGCGACTTGTCGACCAGCGAGGCGAGCAGGTCCAGCGCACTGGGCGCGGGCACCTCGTCCGAGGTGCATATCCCTTCGACGTCCTCGAGGGTGAACCTGCCCGCGAACACGCACAGCCGGCGCAGCAGCGTTTGCTCGGCCGCGGAGAGCAGCTCGTAGCTCCAGTCGAGGGCGGTCTCGAGCGTCTTGTGGCGCGGCAGGGCGGCGCGGCCGCCGCCGGTCAGGAGGCCGAAGCGGTCGCTCAACCGCTCGAGGATCTGCTCCACCGTCAGGACCCGCGTCCGCACCGCCGCGAGCTCGATCGCCAGCGGCAGGCCGTCGAGCCGGCGGCACACGTCGGCGACGGGCCCTCGGTTGGCGGCAGTCAGCTCGAAGGCGCCGGATGCCGCCTCGGCGCGTTCGACGAAGAGTGTCACCGCCTCGTTCTGCCGCAACCGGTGCAGCGGCTCGGAGGCGTCGGTGGAGGGGAGCTCCAGTGGGGGGACGGGGAGGACGTGCTCGCCAGGCGCCGAGAGCGGCTCCCGGCTCGTGGCGATCACCCGGACCTCGGGGGCGGCGCGGAGGACCTCGGTCGCGAGGGCCGCGGTCGCCTCCAGCAGGTGCTCGCAGTTGTCGAGCACGAGCAGGAGCTGCCGCTCGCGAAGATGTCCGAGCAAAAGCACGAGCGGCTCTGTGCCGGCCTGGTCGCGAAGGTCGAGCGCCGCCAGCACCGCGTTGGCGGTGAGCGCCGGCTCGCGGACCTCGGCCAGCTCGACCCACCACGCGCCGGCGGGAAAGCCGCGGCTCAGGTCCGTCGCGGCGCGCAGGGCGAGCCGCGATTTGCCGACGCCGCCCGGACCGACGAGGCTGACCAGGCGCGCGCCCGAGAGCTTCTTTCGCAGCTCGTCCAGCTCTCGGCGACGTCCGACGAAGCTCGTGGCTTCGGCGGGCAGGTTGCCGGCGCGGCGGGCGGGCCTTGCCATGACCGACCGAACTTACTACGTACCCGATCGGCGATTCCACCGATTCGACGGCGCAGAGCCTCGCCTAGCCTCAGAGGCGATGACCGAGGAGCTGGTCGTGCAGCGAGTCGAGGTGCTGTTCGTCGGCAGCCCGCCCGCGCGTCAGGTGGAGCGGGCCTCAGGCGTGCGCGAGGTCGAGGTCGACGGGCGTGTCCTCCGGTGCACGGTCCACGGCAGCTTCCAGCCTTTTCTCGAGGCGCTGCGCGGTCACGAGGTCATCAGCCTCATGTCAACCAACTCAGGAGAGTGAACATGGTCAGCAGCTATCCGGTGCAGTTCGACGTCGACTTCCCCTCGCGGCCACTCGACCGGCTCAGCACGGCGTTCCGGTTCATCGCGGCCATTCCCATCGTGGTCGTGCTCACCATGCTGTCGGGCGAGGCCTTCCGCGACGGCGACCACTCGGCCGGGAACACGATCGTGATCGGCGGCGCGGCGGTGTTCATCCCGCTCGTGCTGATGCTCGTGTTCCGGCAGAAATACCCGCGCTGGTGGTTCGACTGGAACCTCAACCTCCTGCGCTTCTCCAACCGCGTCACCGCGTACCTGGCCCTCCTCGATGACCGCTATCCGTCCACCGACGAAGAGCAGTCGGTGCACCTCGACTTCGCCTACCCGGACGCCCGGCAGATGAACCGGTGGCTGCCGCTGGTCAAGTGGATCCTCGCCGTGCCGCACTACGTCGTCCTCTTGTTCCTCTGGCTCGGCGCGATCTTTGTGGTCGTCGCCGCGTGGTTTGCGATTCTCATCACGGGCACGTATCCGCGCAGCCTGTTCGACTACGTCGTCGGCGTGCTCCGGTGGACCAATCGGGTCAACGGCTATGCCTTCACCCTTGTCACCGACCAGTACCCGCCGTTCCGCCTGAGCTGATCGTGAAAGCCGTCGTCTGCCGCCGGCCGGGATCACCGGGCGAGCTCGAAGTCGAAGAGCTCGACCGGCCCGCCGTGCCCGACGACGGCCTGCTCGTGCGAGTCCATGCGTCTTCCGCCAACACCGTCGACCTCTTCACCGTGTCGCCGGTCGGCCATCTCATGCGCCGGCGCAGGCCGGCGGTGGTCGGCACCGACTTCGCGGGCACCGTTGAGGCCACGGGCAAGAACGTCACGTCGTTCGCGCCCGGCGACGAGGTGTTCGGGGCCGCACGCGGAACCTTTGCCGAGTACGTGAGCGTCGCGGCTGACCGCGTCGTGCGCAAACCCGCAGCCGTCTCGTTTGAGGATGCCGCGACCCTGGCCGTGGCGGGAAGCACCGCGCTGCAAGCGCTGCGTGACCACGGACATGTGCAAAGCGGACAGCGCGTCCTCATCAACGGCGCGTCAGGCGGGGTCGGAACCTTCGCGGTCCAGATCGCCTGCTCGCTCGGCGCCGAGGTGACCGCGGTCTGCAGCACGAGGAACGTCGAGATGGTGCGCGCGATCGGCGCCGGCACCGTCGTCGACTACACGAAGGACGACTTCACACGGAGCGGCGAGCATTACGACCTGATGCTCGACATCGCGGGCAACCGCCGGTGGTCCGAGTGTGCCCGGGTGCTGGGCAAGGGTGCCAGGTATGTCGGCGTCGGCGCGGCAGGGGTGCAGCATGGCAAGGGCGGATCGCGCAGGGTGCTGGCCCACTTCCTCGACGTGCGCCTGGCCTCGATCGGCAGCGGCCGCAGGGTGGTCGCGCTCTGGATCGCCAAGCTGCGAAACGAAGACCTCGAGTTCCTCGGCCGTCTCGTCGAGTCAGGGCGCGTCAAGCCAGTCATCGAGACGAGCCACGAGCTGGCCGGCGTTCCGGATGCGCTCAGGCGCATCGATGAAGGCCACAACCGGGGAAAGCTCGCGATCGTCGTGCGCTCGCGCTGACCCTCCGACAGTACCACCTGCGAGAGCGCTCTCGTTCGGGTCTTGACAAGCCGGCCTGTTCCGTGTACAAACGCGGCGTGAGAGCGCTCCCACAGAACGGCGCGAACCCCACACTGGAGGAGGTCGCGAAGGTCGCCGGCGTCTCCCGGGCGACCGCGTCCCGAGTCTTCACCGCCAGCCCTCGGGTGAGTGCGAAGGCGCGGCGGGCCGTCGAGCGCGCGGCAGAGAAGCTCCGCTACGTCCCGAACCGGGCGGCACGCACGCTGGTGACCGGCCGGACCGACTCGGTCGGTCTCGTCATCCCCGAACCCACAGCCTTCCTCTTCGGCGACCCGTTCTTCCCGCGCCTCGTGCGTGGGATCAGCGAGGTCCTCTCGCGACGCCTTCTCCAGCTGGTGCTGCTGATACCCCAGTCCGCGCAAGACGAGGCGCGGCTTGAGGGCTACCTGTCGGCGGGACACGTCGACGGCGTGCTGATGGTCTCCCTGCACGGCAATGACCCGCTGCCGGAGCGCCTCCTCCAAAGAGGGACGCGTGTCGTGCTCGGCGGGCGGCCGAGCGGCAACAGCCCGGTGACGTACGTCGACGTCGACAACGTCGGCGGCGCGCGCGCGGCGGTCGAGCACCTGGTCGGCCTCGGGCGCAAGAAGATCGCGACCGTCACGGGACCTCTGGACATGGCCGCCGGCGTCGACCGCCTCCAGGGTTTCCATGACGGCCTGCGTCAGGCCGGACTCAGGGCCGACGCCTCGCTCGAACATGCCGGCGACTTCGGCCAGGAGAGCGGCGCCAAAGCGATGAAGGTCCTGCTCGACAGGCACCCGGACCTGGACGCGGTCTTCTGTGCCTCCGACGTGATGGCTGCAGGTGCGCTCGACACGCTGCGCCGGCACAAGCGCCGCGTGCCGGAGGACGTCGCGGTCGTCGGTTTCGACGACTCGACCATTGCGACGTCGACCGCTCCTTCTCTGTCAAGCGTGCGCCAGCCCATCGAGGAGATGGGGCGTGAGATGGCGCGTCTACTTCTCGCCGGGCTCGACTCACCCGCCTCCGGCGGCAAGCGAGTGATCCTGGCCACCGAGCTGATCGTCCGCGCGTCGAGTTTCAAGGGGGGAAGGGAATAGGGGGCGAACTCGTCGGCAATAGGTTCCATTCGGAATGAGCACTCAGGTGCAAAGAAGGAGGTCGACAAACGAAGCCATGAAACGATTGAGGGGCGCCGGGCGAATCCTCGGAGCGACGGTGGTCGCGGTCCTTGCGCTTGCGGCCTGCGCTTCGAACAACAACCCGAGCAGCCAGGACACCGGCCCGATCACGCTCACGCTGGCCACGTTCAACAAGTTCGGCTACAGCGACGAGATGCTTGCGCAATACCACAAGCTCCACCCCAACGTCACCGTGGTCCAGAACATCGCGGCCACCTCGCAGGCCGCGCAGGACAACATGTTCACCAAGCTTGCGGCCGGTTCGGGCCTCGGCGACGTCGAAGCGGTCGAGGTCGACTGGCTGCCCAAGCTGAAGCAGTACGGCAACCTTTTCGTCGATCTGTCCACGTCCGACACGAAGAGCCGCTGGCTTGACTGGAAGACGCAAGCGGCGACTGTCAACGGCAAGCTGATTGGCGCCGGCACCGACATCGGCCCGGAGGCGATCTGCTACCGCTCCGACGCTTTCGCCAAAGCCGGCCTTCCGAGCGATCCCACCGGGGTCGCCCAGCTGCTCAATGGCGACTGGAACAACTACTACGCTGTCGGCCAGAGGTTCGCCGGAGCAAATACAGGTGTGGCGTGGTTCGACTCCGCGGGAGCGACCTTCCAGGGTCTCGCGAACCAGCACCAGAACTTCTTCGAGTCCAACGACGGAACGGTGATCGCAACCACCAACCCCGATGTCAAGAACGCGTTCGTCTCGGTACTCAACGCGAGCGCCATGAGCTCCGCTCATCTCCAGGAGTGGAGCACCGACTGGAACGCCGGGCTGGCGAACGGCGCGTGGGCGACCATGCTCTGCCCGTCCTGGATGCTCGGCGTGATCTCGGGCAATGGTCCCAAGATCAAGGACTGGAAGATAGCCAACGTGTTCCCGAACGGCGGTGGTAACTGGGGTGGCTCTTACCTGACCGTACCCAAGCAGGGCAAGCACACCGCGGCGGCGAAGGAGCTGGCCCTGTGGCTGACCGCTCCGGAGCAGCAGATCGCCGCGTTCGTCACGACCGGCAACTACCCGAGCCAGGTCGCGGCTTACGCCAACCCCGCCCTCACCGGGGCCAAGAACCCGTACTTCGACAACGCGCCCGTCGGCCAGATCTTTGCCGACCGCGCCAAGGCCGTGAAGGTGACGCCATACAAGGGTGTCAAGTACGCCGCCATCATGCAGGCGGTCCAGGATGGCCTGACCCGCGTCGAAAGCAAGAAGCAGTCCATCGACGCCTCATGGGCGCAGGTGGTCTCCGACATCAAGGCTCTGGGCTGAGCAACCAGGGGACTGGGCCGGCCGCCGGCCCAGTCCCACAAAAAACCCACCCAACCGAGGAGCTCGTTATGACAACCTCGACGCTCGTGGCCGCAAAGGACCTCACGCGCCGCGGTTTCGGGTTCCGAGAGAACTTTGGGCGGTGGGACGTCAAGTACTCGCCCTATATCTTCATCTCGCCGTTCTTCATCCTGTTCGCGCTCGTCGGCGTGTTCCCGCTCCTCTACACCGGCTGGGTCTCGCTGCACGCGTGGGACCTGCTCGGTGGCGAGGGCGAGTGGACAGGCTTCGACAACTTTGCGTTCGTGCTCCAGCAGCGCCAGTTCTGGGTCGCGCTCCGCAACACGCTGAGCATCTTCCTCATCTCCGCCGTCCCGCAGCTCATCGCGGCCACCGCCATCGCCGCGGCGCTGGACACCAACCTCCGCAACAGGACCTTCTGGCGCATGAGCGTCCTGCTTCCCTTCGTCGTCATGCCGGTGGCTGTGACCCTGATCTTCGGCAGCATGTTCGGCGAGCGGTACGGGCTCGTGAACAGGACGCTGGCCGAGATCGGCCTCGGACCCATCCGCTGGCACACCGACCCGCTTGCCAGCCACATCGCGATCGCGACCATGGTGAACTTCCGCTGGACCGGCTACAACGCGCTGATACTGCTGGCCGGGATGCAGGCGATCCCGCGCGATCTCTATGAGGCGGCGACGATCGACGGCGCCACGTGGCTGCGAAGGTTCTTTCGGATCACGATCCCGCAGCTCCGGCCGACCATCATCTTCGTCATCATCACCGCCACCATCGGCGGGCTTCAGATCTTCGACGAGCCGAGGTTGTACGACCAGAACGGCCTCGGCGGCGAGGATCAGCAGTGGATGACGATGACCATCTATCTCTACAAGCTGGGCTGGACGCAACTCAACTTCGGCCGCGCGGCGGCCGTCGCCTGGCTGCTGTTCCTGGTCATCGTCGCCATCGGCTTGATCAACCTGGTGGTCACGCGCCGGATCGCCACCGGCGACAGCCCGCGATGAGTGCATTCGCCGCGTTCAGGCAGCGGCGTGTCCGGGCCCTGATCGAGCAGCGCCCAGGACCGCTCGTCTACGCGTTTTTGACCGCGGTCCTGATCGCCTCCGTGTTCCCCTTCTACTGGTCCTTCCTGATCGGCAGCGGCGACGCTGGGACCCTGAGCGACACCAGCATGCCCTGGACGCCAGGGGCGAACTTCATCGCCAACGCCGGCTCCGTGATCGACAACGAGAGCGTCAACTTCTGGAAGGCGCTGGGCAACAGCGTGATCGTGTCGAGCGTCATCGCCACCTCGGTCGTCTTCTTTGCCACGCTCGCCGGCTTTGCCTTCGCGAAAGGACGCTTCACCGGGCAGAAAGGGTTGCTCGTCTTCGTCATCGGCACGATGTGCGTGCCCACGCAGCTGAGCGTGGTACCGCTCTTCATCGCCATGTCGACGTTCGGCTGGACCGGAACGCTCGGCGCGGTGATCGTTCCCGGCCTGGTCACCGCCTTCGGCGTGTTCTGGATGACCCAGTACATCGCCCAGGCGCTCCCGGACGAGCTGGTCGAAGCAGCGCGAATCGACGGCGCAAGCATGTTCCGCACCTTCTGGCATATCGCGGTGCCGGCCGCTCGGCCCGCGGCGGCGATGCTGGGGCTCTTCACGTTCATCATGTCGTGGACCAACTTCTTCTGGCCTTTCATCGCCCTCAACCAGAACAACCCGACATTGCCTGTGGCGCTGGCGACCCTGCAGGCGAACTACTTTGTCGACTACTCGGTGGTGCTTGCGGGCGCGCTGCTCGCGACGGTGCCCTTGCTCGTCCTCTTCGTCTTCGCCGGCAGGCAGTTGGTCGAAGGCATCATGCGCGGCGCGGTCAAGGGCTGACGGCGATGGGGTTTCCGCCAGGCTTCCTGTGGGGCGCGGCGACGGCGGCCGCGCAGATCGAGGGCGCGGCACACGAGGACGGGAAGGAGGACTCGATCTGGGACGCGTTCGCGCGCATCCCCGACGCGATCGCCCTCGGCGACACGCCCGAGGTGGCCTCCGACCACTACCACCGCATGCCGGAGGACGTCGCGTTGATGAAGCAGCTCGGCTTGAGCGCTTACCGGTTCTCGACCAGCTGGGCGCGGATCAAGCCTGGCGACCGAGAGGTGAACGCGAAGGGTCTCGACTTCTACGACCGGCTCGTAGACGAGCTCCTGGAGGCTGGGATCATGCCCTGGCTCACGCTCTACCACTGGGACATGCCTCAGGCGGTGCAGGAGAAGGGAGGCTGGGCCAGCCGCGACACTGCGTACCGGTACTGCGAGTTCGCGACCGTGGTCCATCACGTCCTCGGGGATCGGGTCACGCACTGGACGACGTTCAACGAGCCACTGTGCTCGTCGTTGATCGCGTACGCGAGCGGCGAGCACGCCCCCGGCCTGCATGACCCGCGCGCGGCGCTGGCCGCGGTCCACCACCAGCACCTCGCGCACGGGTTGGTCGTGCAGGCCCTCCGCGACGGGGACGCGCCCAAGCTGGGCATCACCCTCAACCTGACGAACGCCATCGCCAACTCGCCGGCCGATCCTGTCGACGTCGATGCCGCGCGCCGCGTGGACGCGCTCTTCAATCGCATGTACCTCGAACCGATCTTGCTGTCGCGCTACCCGGCGGATCTCCTGTCCGACGTGCGCGCATATGGCCTGGCGGAGCTGATCCAGGACGGCGACCTCCAGCTCATCGGCGCGCCGATCGACTTCCTGGGCGTGAACTACTACCACGACGACAACGTGAGCGGTCACCCGCTGCCGTCGGGCGCTCGCACCAGCCTCACCCCGACACGGCGCCCCCGCTCCTCGCCCTTTGTGGGTTCGGAGCACGTCACGTTTCCATCGCGCCATCTGCCGCGCACGGCGATGGACTGGGAGGTCAATCCCGACGGGCTCCGCGCGCTCCTCGTCCGCCTGGGTCGCGAGTATCAGAACTTGCCCCCGCTGTATGTGACCGAGAACGGCGGCGCATACGGTGGGGACGTGGTCGGGCCGGACGGCAGGGTCCGCGACCCCGAGCGCACGGCCTACATCCTTCGCCATCTCGAGGCTGTGGCCGAGGCGATCGTCGAGGGCGCTGACGTACGTGGCTACTTCCTGTGGTCGCTGCTCGACAACTTCGAGTGGGCGTGGGGGTTTCAGAAAAGGTTCGGCATCGTCCACGTCGACTACGCGACCCAGGTGCGCACGATCAAGGACAGCGGGTTTGCCTACGCGAGATTCATCCGCAACGGCTCGGCGACGACGAGCGTCGACTGAGGGTCGCCAGCACCCGGTGCTAGCCTTCGGCTCGCATGGTCGCCCGCGTCGCATGCCTGAGCCCATTCGACGAAACCGAGGTCAGAGCCATGTTCAAAGGCGCGTACCAAGTCGAGGTCGTGTTGGTGCCTCCGCCGCCCGCACAGCCGGCCGTCCTCGCCGCGTGCGCGCACGCCCACCTGGTCATCGGGGACCGGCGGCACAAACACCAGGTCGACCGTGACGTCCTGGCGGCGATGGGC
Organism: Candidatus Dormiibacterota bacterium; assembly: GCA_036506195.1. Classification (GTDB taxonomy): domain Bacteria; phylum Chloroflexota; class Dormibacteria; order Dormibacterales; family Dormibacteraceae; genus 40CM-4-65-16. Next base: position 3,236 of record DASXSD010000194.1, on the reverse strand, counting down.
AACTGCCTGCTGATCCAGCAGGCGGCCGTCGGCTTCGACTCGATCGACCACCGAGCCGCCGCGCAATACGGCATCCCGGTTGCCAACGCCGGCGGCTACAACCGCGAGTCCGTGGCGGACTGGACGGTGATGGCGATGATCGCGCTGCTCCGTCGCTCGTTCTGGCTCGACCGCCAGCTTCGCGCCGGTCGATGGAGCGCCGCGGACCCGATGCGTGACGCCGAGTCGATCGGCCGCGAGCTGGGCGCGATGACGGTCGGCATCATCGGCATGGGCAACGTCGGCTCGGCGGTGGCTGACCGCGTGGCCGCGTTCGGCTCCAGGATCCTTTTTACCGACGCATTGCCTCGCTCCTGGCGTGACGCGACCCAGGTCGGCCTCGACACACTGCTCGAGGAAAGCGACATCATCTGCATCCACACGCCGTTGGACGTCGACACCAGAGGTCTCATCGGGAGAGAAAGCATCTCGCGGATGAAACGAGGGTCCTGTTTGATCAACGCCTCGCGGGGCCCCATCGTCGATGAACCCGCGCTGGTCGAAGCGCTGCGCTCGGGGCAGCTCGCCGGCGCCGCCCTCGACGTTTTCGAAGTCGAGCCTCTGCCGGTCGACTCGCCGCTGCGATCCCTCGACAACGTCATCCTCGCCCCGCATCGGGCCGGCGCGACAGTCGAGGCGGATGCGAGGTTGATCGAGGTGATTGGAGACAACCTTCGGCGTGCCCTCGACGGGCGCCCCCTGCTGAACGTGGTCAACGGTGTGACGGCGGCCAGGGTGCCTTGACCCCCCTACGAGAGCGATGGAAGGCGGGCGAGGCGACCCTCGGCGCATGGTGCACGATTCCCAGCTCCTGGACCGCCGAGGTCGCGGCGCGGACCGGCCACGACTGGGTGTGCATCGACACCCAGCACGGCCTGATCGGATACGACGTGATGCTCCCGATGCTGCAGGCCATCTCCGCCGGAGGAGTTCCGTCATTCGTGCGGGTGCCGTGGAACGAACCGGGCTCGATCATGAAAGCGCTCGACGCTGGAGCCGGCGGTGTGATCGTGCCCATGGTGAACTCGGTCGACGAGGCACGGGCCGCGGTCGCCGCCTGTCGCTACGCCCCCGACGGAATCCGAAGCATGGGCCCGATCCGGGCGCGGGATGTCGATCCGGATTGGCGACGTCCGCTGTGCGTCGTCATGGTCGAAACCGTCGTGGCCGTCGGTCGAGCCGACGAGATCCTTGAGGTGCCAGGCATCGACGCGGTCTTCATCGGCCCGAATGATCTGGCGGTGTCGGCTGGGCTTGATTCGGGCTACGAGGGCAGCGATCCCGAGCACCGCCGCCTGATCGAGTCGATCCTCGCCTCCGCCAGGAAGAGCGGCGTCGCCGCCGGGATCATGTGCGGTTCGCCGGAGGTCGCGCTGCAGTGGCACCAGGTCGGCTTCGTGATGCTCGGCCTGCAGAGCGACACCAGGCTTCTCGCCGCCGCTTCGGAAGAGATCGTCAAGGCGTCAAGGCGGCTGACCCAGCGCCGCGACTAGTCGTCTGAGGTCGCGTCGGGCATCTTGATGTTCAGCTCGCGCGCCACCTCGCCGATCTCGTCCCATGACCGGCGGTCCACCGAGACAGTTGACCGCTCACGCGCAGCGCGCTCGGGATCCCCGGGGACCAGCACCGGCCGCTCAGCATGGAGAGGCCGCGCCGACCGCAGATAGCCGGCCATCCCCTCGGTGGCGCCGGAAAGGACGCTGTCGGCCGCGATGGCGAGGACGGTCAGGTTGGCGCCCGCCCGCGCGCGGTCGTCGACCTTGTCTCCGGCCAGCAGCGTGGCCATCGCCTCGACCAGGATCGCCATCGCGTAACCCTTGTGACCAAAGAGAGGGCCACCCACCGGCAAGAGCGTCCCCCGTGGTTGCCCATAGAGCACGGCGGGCTCGTCGGTCGCCATGCCCGAGGCATCCTGCAGCACACCCTCCGGGAGCCTGCGTCCAAGGTTTCTCGTCGCTCGGACCCTTCCTTCAGGCACGGCGCTCGTCGCGAAGTCCGCCGCCACGGGTGTGCTGCCGTTCGGGATGGCGAACGCGATGGGGTTGGTCGCGAGCCGGCCGTCGATGCCGCCGAACGGTGCCACGATGTGAGTGCTCGGCGGCCCGCTGCCGAAGATCACCGCCACGCAGCCCTGGCCCGCCGCGAGCTCGGCGTAGGCGCCAAGACGGCCGGTGTGTCCCAGGTGCCTGGCGATCACGAGTCCGACCTGGTGCCTGCGCGCCTTGACGACGGCCTGCCGGGCGGCGTAGATCCCGCCCACCTGGCCGAACCCGAAGTCGCCGTCGATCCAGGAAACCGCACCTCGGGTGGCGACACGTCGCGGCCTGGCGGCGGGCGCGATCTCGCCGCTGCGGATCTGGCGGATGTACTGCGGGACGCGGATCAGACCGTGGGAGTGCACGCCCAGCCGGCTGCTCTCCACGAGGTGATCGGCGACCAGGGTCGCATGGTTCGCCGGCGCGCCACTCTTGCGCAGCAGACGCCTGACCAGCGAGACAGCGTCGTCGGGGTCCAGAGTCACCATGGTCCAGTTCCGATCATGACGCCTGGTCCACCGATGATTTCTCGACCCCGCCATCGTCGTAGTCGTCAGAGAGCATCAGCAAAGGAGGCGCGGCAAGCGAAATGAGGAAACTGATCGTGCTCACGTTCATCACGCTCGACGGTGTGATGCAGGCGCCCGGCGGTCCCGAGGAAGACACCTCAGGCGACTTCAAGTTTGGCGGCTGGTCGGTCGGCTACTTCGATGATCTCGTCGGCAATGCGATGGCAGAGCAGATGGGCCATCCCTTCGATCTGCTACTCGGCCGGAAGACGTACGACATCTTTGCTTCCTACTGGCCACAGGCCACGGACGAGACCGGGCGCGCCATCAACAGCGCGACGAAATACGTGGTCTCGCACCGTCCGGTCAGTCTCGACTGGAAGACGACGGTCCTGATCGATGGCGACGTCGTCGAAAAGATCAAGAAGCTCAAGGCAGCGGATGGACCGGAGCTCCAGGTGCACGGAAGCGGCAACCTCATCCAGACGTTGCTGAAGAACGACCTGGTCGATGAGCTCTGGCTCAAGACCTTCCCGGTGGCGCTCGGCAGCGGAAAGCGGCTGTTCGCCGAAGGCACGATGCCGGCTGGGTTTACCCTGCTCCAGAGCGCGGTCTCGCCAAGCGGGGTCGTCGTCGCGTCATACGCGCGCGC
>DASXSD010000193.1:0-9596 GCA_036506195.1 Candidatus Dormiibacterota bacterium | reverse complement strand
TCTCGCGCGACATCCAGGAGTTGGGCCTGGTGAGGTCTGGGAGCGGGTATCGCAGCTCGGCGGGTCTGGTCCGCGAGCTCGTCCTGTCGGTGGAGTTCGTCGATCCCATGGCGGTCATCAAGACCCCTCCCGGAACCGCCAACCTCGTCGCGCGGCGCATCGACGAGGCCGCGCTGCCAGGCGTCGCCGGCACCGTGGCCGGCGACGACACGATCATCGCCGTCCTCCGCAAGCGCGGCGCCGGCCGCGCCCTCAAAGACCTGCTCGCCAATGGCGCCTAAAAAGGTGGTGCTCGCCTACTCGGGCGGGCTCGACACCTCGGTTGCGATCCGCTGGCTCAAGGACCAGGGGTGGGACGTGGTCGCGTTCACCGTCGACCTCGGTGAGAAGAAGGACCTGGACGCGATCCAGGCCAGGGCGCTGAAGACCGGCGCCTCGGCCGCGTACGTCGCCGACGGAAGGCCACCCTTCATCCAGCTCTTCGTCTGGCCGTCGCTGCAGGCCGGCGCGGTATACGAGAAGGAGTATCCGCTGGCGACCGCTCTGGGCCGCCCGCTGATCGCGGCGATGATGGTGGAGGTCGCGAGGCGTGAGGGGGCGCAGGCCGTGGCGCACGGGTGCACGGGCAAGGGCAACGACCAGGTGCGCTTCGACGTCACGACGGCGGCGCTTGCGCCCGATCTCCAGGTCGTGGCGCCGGTGCGCGAGTGGAACATGAACCGGGACGACGAGCTGGAGTACGCCGCGAAGCACGACATCGAGGTCCCCGCCACGACGCGCTCGCCGTACTCGACCGACGAAAACCTCTGGGGTCGCTCCATCGAAGCGGGCGTGCTTGAAGATCCGTGGGCCGAGCCGCCGAAAGACGTGTACGCGTGGACGCGCGATCCACGGCAGTGTCCGGACGAGCCGACCTACGTCGAGATCGGCTTCAAAGAGGGAATCCCCGTCGCGCTCGACGGCAAGCACGTCCCGGCCCTCGACATCGTGACCACGTTGAACAAGCTCGGGGGTGAGAACGGGGTCGGCCGCATCGACCACCTCGAGAACCGCCTGGTCGGGATCAAGTCGCGTGAGATCTACGAGGCCCCTGCGGCGGTGCTTCTGCTGCAAGCCCATCAGGCGCTCGAGGACATCACGCTGCCCAAGGAAGTCGCGCGGTTCAAGGACCTCGTCGCGCACCAGTGGGCGCAGATGGTCTACGACGGCCTGTGGTTCTCGCCGCTGCGCGACGCGCTTTACGCGTTCGTCGTCGAGACCCAGCGACACGTCACAGGAGACGTGCGCTTGAAGCTCTACAAGGGTTCGTCGCAAGTCGTCGGTCGCAAGGGGCCGTACCAGCTCTACCAGCTCTCGCTCGCCACCTACGGCAAGGGCGACCAGTTCGACCAGTCGGCGGCCGCCGGCTTCATCAAGCTGTGGGGCATGGGGGTGCGGACCTCGGCCAGGATCCAGGGACGCCTCGAGCAGCGCGACCTGAGCGCCCTGCTCGGCGAAGTGAAAAGGCTCGCGCCATAGCCGCGAAGGCGACCGGCAAGAAGATGTGGGGCGGGCGTTTCAGCCGGCCGATGCTGCCCGAGCTCGAGCGATTCGCGTCGTCGCTCGAGGTCGACTTCGAGCTGTACCCGTATGACATCGAGGGCAGCGTCGCCCATGCGCGTGGGCTCAAGGCGGCGGGCCTGCTGTCTGCGGCGCAGCTTTCCGCGATCGAACGCGGCCTGCGCCGCATCAAGCGTGAGCTTGACGCCGGCGACTTCAAGTTCCTTTCCGCCGACGAGGACATCCACACCGCCATCGAACGGAGGCTGACCGAGATCACGCCCGCGGGCGCCGCGCTGCACGCCGGGCGCTCGCGCAACGACCAGGTCGCCCTCGATCTGCGGCTTTACTGCCGCGACGCCGCGCGGGAGGCCATCGCTTCCTTGGCGGAAGTGATCGATGCGCTGGCGGTCAAAGCCGGTACTCACGCGACCTGGCCGATGCCCGGATACACGCACCTGCAGCGTGCCCAGCCGATCACCGTGGGCCACCACCTGCTGGCGCATGCGGAACCGCTTTTGCGCGATGCGCGTCGCTTCGAGAGCGCTTTTGAATCCGCCGGCCAGATGCCGCTGGGCTCGGGCGCGCTGGCGGGCTCGACGCTGCCCCTCGCCAGGCAGGTGGTGGCGCGGCAGCTCGGCCTGTCCGTGCTGACCGCGAACAGCATGGATGCGGTGTCGGACCGCGACTTCGCCCTCGACCTCGCCTACGCGTGCGTGGCGACTGCCATCCATCTGAGCCGCCTGGGCGAAGACATCGTGCTTTGGGCGACCTCGGAGTTCGGCTTCGTGAAGCTGGCGGACGAGGTCTCGACCGGCTCGAGCCTGATGCCGCAGAAGAAGAACCCCGACATTGCCGAGCTGCTCCGCGGCCGGGCAGGCAGGTCCCTGGGCGGCTTCGTCGCCCTGGCGACGGTTTTGAAAGGCCTTCCAATGGCGTATGACCGCGACCTCCAGGAGGACAAGCCCGCCCTGTTCGCCACAGTCGACAACGCACTGGAGTCGCTCGCCGCGGCAACCCTTCTCGTGAGGCATCTGGATTTCGACCAGGACCGCCTTGCCGCCGCCGCCGCCGACCCTTCGCTGCTCGCGACCGACGCCGCGGAGGAGCTCGTGCGCGCGGGCACGCCCTTCCGCAGGGCGCACGAGCAGGTCGGTCGCCAGGTGCTGGCGGGAGGTTTTGAACCACCCTGGGACGCCAGGACCTCGGTCGCCAAACGCGGCTTTGACGTCGCCAGGCGTGCCCGCGCGATCCGCCGCGAAGCGGCTCGCATGAGGGGTTAGAGTTCGGCCGTGCTGCTAGCCGTCGACGTCGGTAACACCAACGTGACCATCGCCCTGTTCGACGGCGAACGCCTGGCCGCCGACTGGCGGGTGACGTCGCACCGCGAGCGTACGGCGGACGAGATCGCCGCCGAGCTCAAGGAGCTGTTTTCGCTTCGCGGGCTCGAGCTCGGCGTGGTCAGCGGCGTCGTCATCTCCAGCGTGGTGCCGACTCTCAATCCGGCGCTCGTCGAGGCCTCGCGTCGCTACCTGAAGTGCGAGCCGGTGATGGTCGGGCCGGGGGTCAAGACGAGCGTGCGCATCCGCTATGAGAACCCGAGGGATGTGGGCGCGGACCGCATCGCCAACGCCCTGGCCGCCTTCTCCAAGTACGGCGGCCCGATCGTGGTCATCGACTTCGGCACCGCGGTCACCTACGACGCGATCAGCGCCGACGGCGACTACCTGGGCGGCGCGATCGCCCCCGGCATCGACATCTCCCTGGACGCCCTCGTCTCCCAGACCGCCATGCTCCGGCGGGTCGAGCCGGTGGCGCCGGACTCCGTGATCGGCCGCAACACAATCAACTCCATCCAGTCCGGGCTGGTCTGGGGCTTTGTCGCGCAGGTCGAGGGCATGGTCAAACGGATGGTCGACGAGCTGGGCGGCAAAGCCAGGGTGATCGCGACCGGCGGCCAGGCCTCGCTGGTCGCCGACCTGACCAATGTCATCGAAGCCACCGACCCGCTTTTGACCCTCGAGGGTTTACGCCTTATCTACGTCCAAAACGCGGACGGGGGTGCTAGAACGTAGCACTCGCATGAAGACGGCGCCGAGGTTTCACTTGTACGTCATGGACGGCGGCAAGATAGCTGCCCTGGAAGAAGCCGGGCTGGAGACCGAGCGGCTCGAGGATCCGACGCTGATCGAGGAGCCGGCCCTGGTCCTTCTTGCCCAGGGCCAGAACGTGCCGGACGACCTCAAGCCGATCGCCGTCGAGGTGCCCGCGGACGCACCCGCCTCAACGGTGAAGGAGCTCGTCCGTATGGCGACGCATAACATCGAGCTCAAACTCCAGGTGGCCGACCTCGAGAGCGAGGCGCACCGCCGCCTGCGCCAGTTCCGCGAGCTGAACCGGATCGGAATCGCGCTCTCGGCCGAACGGGACATCGACCGCCTCCAGGCTTTCATCCTGACCACGATGCGCCAGCTCACCCACGCCGACGGGGCGAGCTTGTGGCTGCGCACGGAGGAGGAGGATGGAGCTCCCAAGCTGTTCCTGGCGTCGAGTCAGAACGATTCGATCGACAAGAACACATACTCGGCCTTCAAGGTGCCAGTCGACGAAAGGACGGTCGTTGGCTACACGGTGTCGACCGGCAAGAGCCAGATCTACGAGGACGCGTATAACCCGCCGCCGGGCAAACCGGCCGGCGGCAAGAGCTTTGACGCCCAGTTCGGCTACCGCACGAAGTCGATGCTCACGGTGCCGATGCGCGACTACAAGGGCGATGTCGTCGGCGCGGTCCAGCTCATCAACGCCAAGCGTGAATTCGAGACGCGCCTGACCAGGGAAAACGTCGACAGCGAGGTAGTCAGCTTCCGAGCGGACGACGTCGAGATGATCGAGTCCATCGCGAGCCAGGCCGCCGTCGCGCTCGACAACAAGAGGTTGCTCGAGTCGATCCAGGCCCTGTTCGACGGTTTCGTCCAGGCCAGCGTCACCGCGATCGAGCAACGGGACCCGAGCACGGCCGGCCACTCTGGCCGCGTGGAGGGCCTGACGACGAGGCTTGCGCGCGCGGTCACCGAGATCGAGACAGGCAGGTACCGCGACGTCCGGCTGACCGATGAGCAGTTCAAAGAGCTGCGCTACGCCTGCCTGCTGCACGACTTCGGCAAGGTCGGAGTCCGCGAGCACATCCTGGTCAAGGCCAAAAAGCTGATTCCCGGCCAGCTCGAGGTGATACAGGCTCGATTCGAGTTCATCGAGCGCTCGGTCCAGGTCAAGTACGCGACCGCGAAGCTCGAGGCCTTGCGCGCGGGCAAGAACGGCGCCGCCCTCGAGGAGATCGACCGCCGTCTGCAGGAAGAGCTGGCGCAGCTCGAAGAGTGGGCGAAGAGCATCGCCGCAGCCAACGAGCCGACGGTCCTGCCCGAGGACAAGGCTTCGATGATCGAGTTTCTGGCTCAGCAGACGTATGTCGACATGTCGGGGAGCTCCCATCCGATGCTCGAGCCCCAGGAGTTCCGATTCCTCAGCATTCGCAAGGGCACGCTCGATCCCCAGGAGCGCCTGGAGATGGAGTCACATGTGACGCACAGCTTCCACTTCCTGACCAAGATCCCGTGGACGCCAGTGATGAAGGGCATTCCCGAGATCGCCTACGGACACCACGAGAAGCTGGACGGATCGGGGTACCCGCGAGGCCTGACCGGCGACCAGATTCCGCTGCAGGCGCGGATGATGACGATCTCGGATATCTACGACGCGCTCACGGCGCAGGACAGGCCGTACAAGAGGGCCGTGACACCGACGGTGGCGCTCGACATCCTGCACGACGAGGCCAAGCAGGGCAAGCTCGATAGCGACCTGCTCGACGTCTTCGTGACGAAGCAGATCTACGCACCGCCCCAATGAGGGTCAAGTTCTGGGGCACGCGAGGCACGCGACCGACCCCGGGACGCCGAACGCTACGGTACGGCGGTAACACGACCTGCATCGAGGTCCGCGACAAGGCGAACAACCTGCTGATCATCGACTCGGGCTCCGGAATCGCGGAGCTTGGCAACACGTTCAGTCCGACCGATCCCCTTCAGGCGCATCTCTTGATCACGCACACCCACCTCGACCACATCCAGGGCTTTCCGTTCTTCCTTCCGGCGTTTGTGCCCGGCACGCACCTCACGATCGTCGGACCGGCCGGCTCGGCCAAGTCGCTGCAGGCGGCTTTCGCCGACCAGACGGACCCCGCGTACTTTCCCGTCAGGTTGAGCCACATGCCGGCCGAGATGGAGTTCATCGAACGTAACCCGGGTGAGACGTTCGAGGTCGGCGCGCTGCGGATCACCCCGCACCTGTTGATGCACCCGATCCCGACCTTCGGCTATCGCATCGACGAGGGCACCTCACGCTTCACTTTCGCGACGGACAACGAGATCGCGCTGTTCGCGAACGGTTCCAACGGCACGCTCAAGGACCTCGCCAACTGGTGTCGCGACTCCGACCTTCTCGTCCACGACGCGCAGTACAGCACCGAGGAATACAAGACCCACGCGGGATTCGGACACTCGACCTATGAGGAAGCCCTGTCGCTGGCGGAGCAGGCCGGGGTGAAGGAGCTCGCATTCTTCCACCACGACCCGGTCCACTCGGACACAGACGTCGACGCGTTGATAGAGGAGGCGTTGGGCAACCACCGCAGCGCCGGCGGCGCCGACGTGAACTCCTTCCCAGCGGCGGAGGAACAGGAACTAGCCCTGTAGTTAGTCTTTCCGATCGTGACGGAGGATTTCCTGCACGACCGGCTCGAGAAAGTCGACCGCTTGCGCGCGTCTGGCATCGACCCCTACTCGCGCGGGTTCAAGCCCACGCACAGCACCGTCGCCGCCAGGGAGCTCATCGGGGACGAAGAGCGGACGCCCCCCGTCTCGGTCGCCGGCCGGCTGATGGTGAAGAGGCAGCAGGGAGGCCTCGTCTTCGCCGACCTGCAGGACGGCAAGGGCCGGATCCAGCTGATGGCCAACCGCGCGGTGCTCGGCGACGAGGAGCTTGCTCGTTTCGCTGACCTCGACCTCGGCGACATCATCGGGGTCAGCGGGCCGATCTTTCGGACCAAGCGCGGTGAGATCACCGTCGAGGTCCAGTCGTTTCAGCTGCTTACCAAATCCCTGAGGCCGATGCCGGAAAAGTGGCACGGATTGAAAGACGTCGAGATCCGTTACCGCCAGCGCTACGTCGACCTCATCGCCAACCCCGAGGTCCGCGAGGTCTTTCGGGCGCGCACGAAGATCATCACCGCGATTCGCGGCCTCCTGGAGGAGCGCGGATTCATCGACGTCGAGACGCCGGTGCTCCAGGAGATTCCCGGTGGGGGCCACGCCCGCCCGTTTCTGACGCATCACAACTCGCTGGACCGCGACCTCTTTTTGCGCATCGCCCTGGAGCTGCACCTGAAACGGCTGCTGGTCGGCGGCTTCGAGCGCGTCTATGAGATCGGCCGCGTGTTTCGAAACGAGGGTCTGTCGCCGCGCCACAACCCGGAGTTCACGCTGCTCGAGTCGTACCAGGCGTACGCGGACTACGAGGACGTCATGCAGCTGGTTGAGGACCTGATGGTGGTTGCGGCAATGGCGGCAGACCGCCCGCTGCAGACGTCGTACCAGGGCGAGTCGGTCGACCTGACGCCGCCCTATCGACGCGAGCGGATGGCCGACCTGGTGCTGGAGCACACCGGGCGTCACGCCGTCGGCGAAGAGCTCAACGACCTGTTCGAGGAGCATGTCGAGCCGCGGTTACGGCAGCCCACTTTTGTGTTCGACTACCCGGTCGAGATCTCGCCGCTGGCGCGGCCACGCCAGGACGACTCGCGGTTCGTCGAGCGATTCGAGCTCATCGTCCTCGGCCGCGAGTACGCCAACGCCTTCACCGAGCTCACCGACCCGATCGACCAGCGCGCCCGTTTCGAGGCCCAGGCCGCGATGCGCGCGGCCGGCAACGTCGAGGCGCACCCGATGGACGAGGACTTCCTGCGCGCGGTCGAGTACGGCCTGCCGCCGTGCGGAGGATTGGGGGTGGGAATCGACCGGCTGGTCATGCTGCTCACCGACCAGCCTTCGATCCGCGACGTGATCCTCTTTCCCGTCATGAAGTCGGAGTCGTAACGGGTGCTTTCGCTGGAGTTCATTCGCCGGAACGCGGACCAGGTGCGGCGTGCGGCGGATTTGAAAGGCGAGCCTGCCCCGGTCGACGAGATCCTGCGCCTGGACGGTGTCTGGCGCGGGCACTTGAGCAAGGCAGAGACCATCAAAGCCGAGCAGAACAAGCAGTCCAGAGAGTTCGCGAAGTCGCGCGACGAGTCCTTGAAGGAGCGGCTGCGCCAGATGGCAGACACGGCCAAGAGCGAGCTCGCGGTCGCGGACGCGGTCAAGCGCGAGCTTGACGGCCTGTTGCTTCAGGTGCCGAACGTATTTCACGAGTCGGTGCCTATCGGCGAGACCGAGGCCGACAACGTGGTGACCCGGGAGTGGGGGAGCAAGCCTGACCTCGGGTTTGCGCCGCGCACCCATTTCGACCTCGGCGAGGCGCTGGGAATCCTGGACTTCGAGCACGCGGCGCGCGTGACGGGTTCGCGGTTCGCGTTTCTGCTCGGCGAAGGCGCGCGCTTGGAGCGGGCGCTCGTGCAGTTCATGCTCGACGTCCACACGCGCGAGCACGGCTACACGGAGGTGTGGGCTCCGATGCTCGTCAACTCGGCCGCGATGGTCGGCACCGCGAACTTGCCGAAGTTCGCCGACCAGGCCTTCAAGGTCGAGGACCGGGACCTGTGGCTGATCCCGACCGCCGAGGTGCCGGTGACGAACTACCACCGCGACGAGATCCTCGACGCCGAAGTGCTGCCGCTGAAGTACGTCGCCTACGCGCCGTCGTGGCGGACTGAGGCCGGGGCGGCGGGCAAGGACACGCGCGGTTTCATCCGCATGCACCAGTTCTCAAAGGTCGAGCTGGTCAAGGTCACGACCGCGGAGCAGTCGCTGGACGAGTTCGAGAAGCTGACGCGCGACGCCGAGGACATCCTGCAGCGGTTGGGCCTCCACTACAACGTGATGGCGATGTGCACCGGCGATATGGGCTTCGCGCAGTACAAGAAGTACGACCTGAACGCGTGGGCTCCCGGCCTCGACCGCTATCTGGAGGTGTCGTCGTGCTCGACCTTCAACGATTTCCAGGCCATGCGGGCCAATATCCGCTATCGACCAGGCCGTGGCGCGGCTCCGAAATTTGCGCACACGATCAACGGCTCGGGTCTGGCGCTGCCGCGGACGATCGACGCCATCCTCGAGACCTACCAGAGAGCGGACGGGATGATCGCGGTGCCGGAGGCGTTGAAGCCGTACATGGGTGGGGTAGAACTGATCGGAGCGCGATAATCGCTCACACCCTCGGAGGGGTGGCCGAGTCCGGTTTATGGCGGCGGTCTTGAAAACCGTTAGCGTCGCAAGGCGCTCGGGGGTTCAAATCCCTCCCCCTCCGCACTCCCGAGCGTTTGCGCATCAGGGCGATCGGTCGCCTAGTCGAACGCGGTGAATACGAGGCGGAGTTGGAAGGCTGCAGGACGCCCAGCGTGTGGAGGCCCAATCTCGGGAGCCTTGCTCCCCCCACCATACCCACGCCGCTGCACCCCTGCAGCCTTGCCAGGAACGATACATCGCGCCGTGCAAAAAGTGTCGTCAAAATGTCGTCGCCTGTCCCGGGTCACGAAATCAGGCTGATCCAGCACCGCGAGCGCCGGCGGTCGCGCCATATATGAAGTAAGCCCTCTCCCGTTGCCGGGAGAGGGGTGGCGGTTGTGCTACCAAACCACGTCGCCTTTAACGCACCTCGTCGCAGGAGTGTTCGCATCCACGCTGTAACCATTCCGCGGTCTTGTTTCGTTTAGAGCTCTGGTGGCCGACGTCATACCGCCGCACGTGGGTCAACTCTCGCCCGACGGCCTTTGGCGTTGGGACGGGACGGCCTGGCGTCCGGTTTCGGAGGCGCCGCTTCCCGCCTGGTCCAGCGTCAAGCTCCGGTCG
>DASXSD010000192.1:0-6672 GCA_036506195.1 Candidatus Dormiibacterota bacterium | reverse complement strand
ATTGTCGCCTGGAAGTAACTTTTCCAATCTGATGGCGCCACGAGTCCGGCTGCGCGAGGCCACCCCGTCGGACGCCGGCCTGCTCGAGCTGTGGCAGGGTCCGGACTACCGCGGCGAGTTCAACGACTTCGGCCTTCCCTTTCAGCCCCTGGCCGCGGCGAGCCGGAAGAACGGGCTGATCGAGGACCAGCGGGGCGCCCTGATCGTCGAGCTCGCCGCCGACGGCAGCGCCATCGGGTCCGTCTCGTGGCATGGCGTTCGCTACGGGCCCAATCCCCAGTCGCTGGTCTGGAACATCGGCATCAACCTGGTCCCGGAAGCGCGCGGGCATGGTTACGGCGGCGAGGCCCAGCGCCTGCTGGCGGAGCGTCTGTTTGCCACCACCACGGTCAACCGTGTGGAGGCGATGACGGACGTCGACAACGTGCCCGAGCAGCGGTCGCTCGAGAAGGCTGGTTTCGCACGCGATGGCGTGTTGCGCGGGGCGCAGTTCCGGGCCGACGCGTGGCACGACATCGTCGTCTACTCGCTGCTCCGGCCGCGGGCACCTAGGATTTGAGCTGATTGAGCTACTTCGAACGTCTCCGCGCGCTCTCGCGCGAACGCAACACTTTGCTGTGCGTCGGCCTGGACCCGGATCCCGACCGTATCGCGGGCGGCGCGGCCGGCGCGCTTAGGCACTGCCGCGAGGTGGTGCGCCAGACCGAAGAGCATGTGTGCTGCTTCAAGCCCAACAGCGCGTTCTGGGAGCAGTACGGGCCTGACGGGTGGGCGGCGCTGCTCGAGCTGCGAGACGAGGCCCCGACGACACCATTCCTGCTGGACGCGAAGCGGGGCGATATGGACAACACGATGCGGGCGTACGCGCGCGCGGTGTTCGGCACGCTGGCGATGGACGCGGCGACCGTAAACCCATACCTGGGATCTGACTCGCTCCAGGAATTCACCACCCATGAAGACCGCGGCGTCTATGTCTTGTGCCGCACCTCAAACCCTGGCGCGACCGACCTCCAGCACCTCGCCGCCGAAGGCAAGCCGGTCTACCGCCACGTCGTGGCGCTCGCGGAACGGCTGAACACAAAGGGCAACGTCGGGCTGGTCGTCGGCGCGACCGCCCCCGCGGAGGTGGCCGAGGTCCGCCGCGCCACCAACTTGCCGTTCCTTCTACCCGGAGTCGGCGCGCAGGGAGGCGATGTCGAGGCGGCGGTGCGCGCAGCCTGGAACGGCGACCCGGCCTCGTGCCTGGTCGCGGCGAGCCGGAGCGTCATCTTCGCCGAGAGTCCAGCCCGTGAGGCGGCCGCCCTGCGGGCCCAGATCAACGCAGCGGCGGGAGTGCGCGCATGAGCGAGGGAAGGCACAGCGCGCGCCTGGTCCTGCAGGGCCACATCATCGACTCGATGATGCTGCCGCAGGTCATGGACATCGTCATGGACCTGGGGGGCAATTTCACCATCGAGGAGCTCAAGGTAGGCCAGCACAAGACGGATACCTCGGTCTGCCGGATGGAGGTCTACGCGGACTCCGCGGCGCTGCTCGATCGCATCGTGCAGCGCGCAAGGGCGCTGGGCGCCACCGCCGAGCACGAGCAGCCGGTGCGCCTCGACAAGGTCTCGCGCGAAGGTGTCTTTCCGGAAGGCTTCTACTCCACGAGCAACCTGCCGACCGAGGTCCTCCTCGATGGTCGCTGGATCGCGGTCGACAACGTCGAGATGGATGCCGCCATCGCCGTCGACCGCAAGGCGCACCGGGCATGGTGCATCGTCTTCCAGGACGCGAAACCCGGAATGGAGGTCGTCATCGGCCACCAGGGCGTGCGGGTCACACCGCTCGAGCGTTCGCGACAGACGGAGATCTTCAGCTTCATGGGCAGCGAGGTCTCGGCCGAGAAGCCCAAGAAGGTGCTGATAGCGGGCATCGCCGACGAGATGCGACAGGTACGCGATTCGGGCGGCCGGATACTGGTGGTCGCCGGGCCCGCGGTCGTGCACACCGGGGCGGGCGTCTATCTCTCGCGCTTGATCGAGCTCGGTTACGTGCAGGTCCTGTTCGCAGGCAACGCGCTCGCCGTCCACGACGTCGAGGCGGCGCTGTTCGGCACGGCGCTCGGAGTCAACATCTCGAGCGGCCTCGCGATCGAGCACGGACACGAGCACCATATGCGCGCCATCAACCGCGTGCGCGCCGCGGGCGGCCTGCGCCAGATGGTCGAGAGCGGCCAGCTCAAGTCCGGTGTCATGAAGTCAGCCATCGAGCACGAGGTGGAGATCGTGCTCGCCGGCTCGGTGCGCGACGACGGCCCGCTGCCGGATGTGATCACGGAGATGGTCGAGGCGCAGCGGCGGATGCGCGCGGCGCTGCATGAAGTGCGCATCGCGCTGATGCTGTCGACCATGCTCCACTCGATCGCCACGGGCAACATGCTGCCCGCAGGAGTGCGCACGGTCTGCGTCGACATCAACCCCGCGGTGGTGACCAAGCTGGCCGACCGCGGCAGCTGGCAGTCGATCGGGCTGGTGACCGACGTGGAGTCCTTCTTGCGCGAACTGGCCCTGGTCATGGAAACTGGGCGCCATGGCTAAAGGCCGGAACAAGCAGGGCCGCGAGGCGAAGAAAAAGAAGAAGCCGAAGCAGCCGGCGCCCGCCGGGCCCTCGAACGTCCAGTTCCGCCACCACACGGTGGTGGTGAACCAGCCCGAGCCGCCCGTCCGGACCACGGAATAGACCGCCGCGCCGTCTTCGCTGCGATCGGTTTTCTGGGCGGACTGCTCGGAGGCTTGCTCGGCGTGGGCGGCGGCTTCGTGCTCGTTCCCCTCCAGGTGCTGTGGACCGACACGCCGCAACGAAACGCGAACGCCAACTCCCTGGTGGCGATCATCCCGATCGCGATCGCTGCCCTGCCCATCTACTACTTCCGCAAGGGCTCGCCGCAGGTCGATTTCCACCTGGCTCTCTTCCTGGTCGTGGGCAGCGTGGTCGGCGCCTACCTCGGCGCCCGCCTTCTGAGCCGGATTCCGGACCGCCAGCTCAAGTTCGCGGTGGCGGCGATCCTCGGCATCGTCGGGGTCAAGGAGCTGTTGTTTCCGTGACCTGGGCCGACGCATTCGCGATCCTCGGCGGCTTCGGCGCCGGGTTCCTGAGCGGCACCATCGGCATCGGCGGCGGTCTGTTGTTCGTGCCGACGATGACCGTCGGCTTCCGGGTCTCCCAGGCTGTCGCCCAGGGCACCTCGCTGGTGGCGATCGTGCCCACCGCGATCGTGGGCGGCCTCACGCACCTGTGGCGGCGCAACGTGCTCGTTCGGCCGGCGCTCTGGATGGGGGGTGGGGGGGTGGTGGGCGCCGTGATCGGGGCCCTGGTGGCGGTCGAGGTGCCGGGGCCGATCCTGGCCCGGATCTGGGGCGCCTTCCTGGTCTTCAGCGCCTACCGGCTTTTCATGCAGGGCCGGCACCAGTCTCAGAAGACGCCTTAGTCGATTGACAGACCGCCTGCATGCCGCGTAATGTCCGCTTTCGGAAACGGTACGTACGAGTACCGTCGCGTTCTAGATCCAGGAGAACGAAGGAAAACGACATGGTTTCGTTTGAGCTGAGCGACGAACAGAAAGAGATTCGCGACTGGGTCCACGGCTTCGCCGAGAAGGAGATCCGCCCGGTCGCGCACCAGTACGACGAGTCCGAGGAGTTCCCCTGGCCGGTCGTCAAGAAGGCGGCCGAGGTCGGGCTCTACGGGACCGAGTTCCTGCAGCAGACATACGGCGACGGCACCGGGATCATGCCCGCCCTCGTGGCCGAAGAGCTGACCTGGGGCTGCGCCGGCATCGCGCTGGCAATCCAGGGCACCGGCCTGCCCGTGGCGGCGATCTTCTCCCAGGGCACGCCTGACCAGATCTCGCAGTGGATCCCTGCCTGCTTCGGCACGCCGGAGAAGCCCGCGCTGGGCGCTTTCTGCGTGACCGAGCCCGAGGCCGGATCCGACGTCTCGTCGATGAAGACGCGCGCCGTGCGCAAGAACGGCAGCTGGGTCCTCAACGGCCAGAAGATCTTCATCACCAACGGCGGCATCGCCGACGTCCACGTGGTGGTGGCGGCGGTCGAGCCGGAGCTGGGCACACGTGGCCAGGCGAGCTTCGTAGTGCCGCCGGGCACCAAGGGCCTGCGCATGGGCAAGAAGGAAAAGAAGATGGGGATCCGCGCCTCGCACACGGCCGAGGTCCTGCTCGAAGACTGCACCCTGCCCCTCGAGAACGTGCTCGGAGGGGTCGAGAAGCTCGAAGAGCGCCTGAAGCGCGCTCATGAGGGTACGCACCAGCGCTCGTCGGTCGCGCTAAAGACATTCGAGCTCTCCCGGCCCATCGTCGGCGCCCAGGCGCTGGGCATCGCGCGGGCGGCGTTTGAGTTCGCGCTCGACTACGCGAAGCAGCGCAAGCAGTTCGGACGCACGCTGATCGAGAACGAAGCGATCGCCTTCATGCTGGCCGACATGGCGACCGAGATCGAGGCGACGCGCGCATTGATCTGGCGGGCGCTCTGGGAAGGTCGCAACGGTGGGGAGTTCACAAAGGCAGAGGGATCGATGGCAAAGCTCAAAGCAGGCGAGGTCGCCGTCAAGGTCACCGAGCAGGCGATCCAGATTTGCGGTGGCTACGGCTACATCCGCGACTTCCCGGTCGAGAAGTGGCACCGCGACGCCAAGATCTACACGCTGTTTGAAGGTACGAGCGAGATCCAGCGCCTGGTGATCTCGCGGGCTCTGGCGGCCGGCTAGCCTCGATGGCTCTGCCGTCTGCTCAGCTGCGACGGGACGCACGCATCGAGCGACGGAGGCGACGGATCGTCGAGGCGGCGCTGACCAATTTCGCCAGCCGCGGCTACACCGTGACCTCGGTCGACGATGTGGTCTCCCGGGCACGGGTCTCGAAGTCAGCCTTCTACGAATTCTTCGAGTCCAAGGAACACTGCTTTCGCGAGGTGCTGGCGTCCGAGGGGGGCGCGCTCATCCATGACGTGCTGACCGAGGCGGCGAGTGGTCACGACCATCACGAGCGGTTGCGGCTGGGCATCACCAGGTTCGTGCGGGAGTGCTTCGACCGGCCGGACGTGGCTCGGATGCTGATCGTCGAGTCGGTGGGCCTGAGCCAGGGCGTGGAGGCGGTTCGCCGCGAGCTCCAGGCGCGCTTTGCCGACGCGGTGGCGGAGGAGGTCCGCCACGCGATGGACCACGACGCCTTCTATGCCGACAAGGACCCCGCGGTCTTCGGCCGGGCGGTGGTGGGCGCGGTGAGCGATGCGGTCGGCTACTTCTTGACTCATCCCGGCGTCGACGCCGAGTCGCTGGCCGCGAGCCTCTGCGTGATCTTTGCTCCCTAGTGCGCCCTGCGCGCGCCCGGCGGCCCCCTAGACGTTCAGGAGCTTCAGACCGAGCAGGACCACCGCAACCACGATCAGCGCGACACCGGCCGCCTGCTCCGACCGCTCCCGGACCTCCTCGCCGACCCTGGCCCCGAACCTGAGCCCGACTTGGGCGGCGAGGAAGGCCTGGGCCGCGATCCAGATCACCAGGAGCGCGATCGGCAGCGCGAGCAGACCGGCGCTGAGCCCGATCGCCAGCTCGTCGACGCTGATGCCGAGACCGAGGTCGATGATCGCAAGCCCGCGGGCGTGAGCGAGCAGGCGCAGCCGCTTGTCCTCGCGGGCTTCATCGCCGCCGGGACGGAGCAGCAGCAGGCCGGCCAGCAGGAGGGCGGCGATGCCGCCCCAGCCCGCCGTCGCGCCGACCAGGGCGCCAACGGTGCGGCCGATGAAGATGCCGAGGATCGGCATCCCGGCCTCGAAGAGCGTGAACACGAGCGAGACGCGCAGCCGGTCCTTCTTCTCGAGGCCGGCGATCCCCAACGCCGCGCCAAGGGCAAAGGTATCGAGGGCGAGGGGGAGGAGGAGGCCGGCCGTGACCAGAAGCTGGCGCATGTGGCGAGCTTAACAACCTCCGGTTGCCCTCCGAACGCCCGTTTGGTATGATATCGATACGAACATGCGTACGCTGGAGACCCAGGTCAAGCTGCGCCGGCTGATCCGCGCCTTCGCCGAGGCTCGCGGCCGGCTGGCGACCGAGCCGGTCGAGCGCCGGACGGTCGGCGCGCTCGTGGACCGGCTGCTCGAGCTCGCCGGCGACCTCCGGGACAGCTGGCGCCGGGAGAGCCTGCTCCGGCCGCTGGAGCCGTCCCTGGAGCGCTACGTCAAGGATTCCCTGCGAACCGTGGAGCTGGCGATCGCCGGCCTGGGCCAGGCCGGGGCCGATCTGGAGCTCCTGCGGGGGGACTTCGAGTCGGCGGCGCTACCGCTGGAGGTGTTTCTGCGGGGCCTGGATGCCGAGCCGGCGCTGCAGCGCTCCGCCTGACCGGTCGCTGCCTGAGCTTTGTCCTTTGGCCGGCCTCGGCACTATTGCCGACGCCGGCGACAGTGCTTTGGCCGGCCCTGGCATTCTTTACGCGAGCTTAGGCTGTCTAGAACAGTGATTATCGCGTCCATAATGAGGCGGGACGGAGGCTATTTGGAGCCCTTGCCCACCGCTTTTTCCAGCTGCTCGAGGGTGACCTTGCCCTCGGCGACCACGCGGTCGTCGACCAGCACCACGGGCACGCGCCAGTCGTAGAGGTCGTGCAGCCGGTCGTCGGCG
>DASXSD010000191.1:0-7397 GCA_036506195.1 Candidatus Dormiibacterota bacterium | reverse complement strand
AGCTGGCCCCCGGCCCGCCTCTGCCTGTTCCGGGATCGACTGGTGGCCATCCAGGGCCGCCACGAGATGCGCGCCCTTTGGAACTCGATGGAGGCCGTCACGCTCTCCGAGCCTGGGACCTGGCCCCAGGTTCGGATCACGGACCGGCTGACGATTCAGCTCAAGAACGAGCCGCCGCTCCTGCTCAAGCCCGCCGCCTTCGGCCTCGAGCCCGCCGCCTGCCGCGATCTCATCCTCCGCCTGAGGGACGAGCCCAAGCTGCGGTCCCGGCTGCCTGAGTTCGACTCGTTGCGCGACCTGGCGATCTCGCCGGTGGTCGCTGGGGAGCTCATCGACCCACGCCTTTGAGGCGCCTGGAGGTCCAGTAGAGCGATCATGATCGCTCCTGTGATCTCGCTTCAGGGACGCGATTTCATCGACGTGGCCGACCTCGACCGTGACGCCCTGCGCCGGATCCTCGACCTTGCCCGCGACATCAAGGCCGGGCGGTGGACCGGCCGCCCGCTGGCGGGCCGCCATGTCGCCATGCTCTTCCAGAAGCCTTCTCACCGGACCAGGGTCTCGTTCGAGGTGGGGATCGCCCGCCTGGGCGGCGCCACGACCACCCTGACCGAGAACGACGTCCAGCTCGGCGTGCGCGAGAGCGTGCCCGACGCGGCGCGGGTCCTCGACCGTTACGTGGACGGGATCGTCGCGCGTTTGCGCTCGCATGACGACCTCGTCGCGCTGGCCGCGGCCTCTGAGAAGCCGGTGATCAACGCCCTGACCGACCGCTCGCACCCCTGCCAGATCCTGGCCGACCTGATGACGATGGAAGAGGTCCGCGGCGACCTCGCCCAGCAGCACGTCGTCTACATCGGCGATGGGAACAACATCGCCAGCTCTCTGATCGAGGGCGCCGCCCTGACCGGCGTCACCCTGACCGTGGTCACCCCGCCCGGGTACGGTCCGCCGGCTGAAGTGCTCGACCGCGCGCGTAGGATCAACCCGGCAAACCACCAGGTCACCCTGACAAACGACATCGCAGAGCTAGAGAACGCCACGGCGATCTACACCGACGTTTGGGCATCGATGGGACAGGAGGCGCAGCAGCAGGTCCGGCGCGAAGCCTTCGCGCGCTACCAGGTGAATCGCGCCGTGATGGATGCCGCCCCGAGCGCCGTGTTCATGCACTGCCTGCCCGCGCACCGAGGTGAGGAGGTCACCGACGAGGTCATCGAC
The DNA here is from genome assembly GCA_036506195.1 of Candidatus Dormiibacterota bacterium. Lineage (GTDB taxonomy): Bacteria > Chloroflexota > Dormibacteria > Dormibacterales > Dormibacteraceae > 40CM-4-65-16. The sequence continues at coordinate 6,176 of DASXSD010000191.1, read as the reverse complement.
GGGCCTCGCTCGGTCGTCTTCCAGCAGGCGGAAAACCGCCTCTACACGCAGATGGCGCTGATGGCGGAGCTATTCGCGGCATGAGCGCCTTCTACTCATTCCTTGCGCAGCTGGGCGAGGTCATCCGCCACATCGGCCTGCTGGAGATCGTGGATGTTGCGGTCGTCACCTTCATCCTTTACCAGCTGCTGCGGCTGCTTCGCGGGACGCAGGGAATTCAGATCCTCGTCGGCCTGATCTTGCTGGCCGTCGTCGGCTTCCTGTCGACGACGTTCAACCTGATCCTTCTTTCCTGGCTGTTCCACAACGCGACGTTCTTCATCATCATCGCGGTCATCGTCATGTTCCAGCCCGAGCTTCGGCGGGCGTTGGACCAGCTCGGTCGCATCGGACACATCGGGCGTCCCCTCTCGCGCTTCAGCCCGCGGCAGTACAACGAGGCGATCTCGGAGTCGATCCGAGCCGCCGAGCGGCTGAGCGCCAAGAGGACCGGTGCGCTCATCGCGTTCGAACGCGAGGTCGGGCTCGAGGACTACGCGGCGACCGGCGTGAAGATCAATGGTGAGATCTCGGCCGAGATGCTGCAGTCGATCTTCTATCCGAACTCGCCGCTCCACGACGGCGCGGTGATCGTGCGCGGCAACAGGGTCGTCGCGGCCGGTTGCCTGTTGCCACTGCCCGAGGAGGGGACCGTGAGGGAGCGGCTCGGCACGCGGCACCGGGCGGCGCTGGGACTGTCCCTGGCCTCCGACGCGCTGGTGCTCGTGGTATCCGAGGAGACAGGCAACATCTCGGTGGTCGAAGAGGGCAAGATCAGCCGCAACCTCGACCCCGACAGCCTTCGCCGGAGGGTCGCGCTGAAGGTGGCTTCTCAGAACGGTAACGGCATCTTCGGGTTCCGCCGATGAGCTGGCACCTGATCACCAACGAGTGGCGCCTGAAGCTCCTGGCCTTCGCGCTTGCCGTGCTCATGCTGGGCGCGGTGGCGCTGTCGCAGAACCCGCCCACCATCAAGACGATCACCATCCCGCTCAACTTTGCGGTGCCGCCAAACCTCGTCCTCATCAACCCCCCGGCCAAGACCACCGTCACCTACTCGGGTCTGGCGGACGTCATCAGCCGGGTCGACACGAGCAACATGGTCGCGACCGCCAATGCCACGGGAGAGCTGCCGGGCTCGGCCGTCAGGCTGAACATCGACGCCACCACCACCGTCCGGGGAGTCGCGGTCCAGGCTCCCCCACCGATCGCGGTGACGATCGACACCTACCAGGCGGTGGAGCTGCCGGTGGTGGTCAACGCCCGCGCCGCCAACGGCTGGTCCCTCGATCCCTCCAAGACCCTGGCCACATGTCCGGGCACGCCGAGTCCAAGCCCGTGCAAGGTCCATTTCGTGGGGCCAGTCAGCTGGGAGAACAACCTCCGAGCTGTCGCGACCTTCCCCGGCGACGTGGTCGGAGTGTCGAATTCCCTCAACCAGCAGATCACGCTTCAGAACTCAAGCGGCACCCTCGACCTGTCGGTGCGAACCGTGCCGGCCTCCAGCCTGGACGTCACGGCGGTCAACCTTCACGCCGAGTCGGTCGCGGGCACGACCAGCGCCTCGGTGCCCCTGATCGCCGCGCCCCCTTCCAAGCCGCCGCCGGCGGGCTACCGCCTCACCGGCGTCACGATCACGCCTCTGACCGTCACGATCAGCGGGGCAGCCGCGCTGCTCCAGCGTGTGCGCAACATCACGTTGCCCCCGGATGACCTGAGCGGCAGCACGTCCGACGTCACGTTCGAGGTGGGGATCAACTACCCCAACGGCGTGACCGGCTCGGTCGCCACCGCCACGGTCAAGTACTCGATCTCGCGCGATCCAAACGTAAGCTCGGGCGCCTAGGAGTAACCTGACGCCCTCAGCGCCCGTTCCAACGTCCCGGCAGCAGTCGAAATAAGCAGTCTGGAAGTTCTAGTAGAGGTATAGAAGATGTGCGGGATCATCGGCTATCTGGGCGGCCGTGAGGCGACGCCGATCCTCATGGAGAGCCTGAAGCGGCTCGAGTACAGGGGCTATGACTCGGCGGGCGTAGCCGTCCTCGAGCTGCCGAGGGCAGGCGAGGCCGTCCGGACCAGCATCACCAAGTCCGAGGCCAAGGTCGACACCTTGATCGAGAAGCTCGAGGCGAACATGCCCTCGGGCAAGCTCGGGATCGGCCATACCCGCTGGGCCACGCATGGCAAGCCGACCTACATCAACGCCCATCCGCACACCGACTGCCACGGCAAGATCTTCGTCGTCCACAACGGGATCATCGAGAACTTCGCCGAGCTGAAGGCCGAGCTCGAAGGGGAGGGGCATGAGTTCCCTTCCGAGACCGACACCGAGGTCGTCCCTCACCTCATCGAGAAGTACTACAAGGGAGACTTCCTCGCCGCCGTGCGCGCGGCGCTGAAGCGCATCCACGGCGCATACGCGCTGGCAATGTTCTCCAGCGACGATCCCGAGCTGCTGGTCGGCGCTCGCCTCAACGCGCCGCTGGTGGTCGGTCTCGGAGATGACGAGTACTACATCGCCTCCGACATCACGGCGATCATCCCTTACACCAAGCGCGTGCTGGTGCTGGGGGAGGGTGAGGTCGCGGCGGTCACGCCCCTCGGGGCCGACGTGTCGACGCTTGACGGCGTGACGGTGCAGCCAAAGGTCATCCACGTCGACTGGGACGTCGCACAAGCGCAGAAGGGCGGCTACCCGCACTTCATGCTCAAGGAGATTCACGAAACGCCGGAAGCCGTGGCCAACGCGGGCCGGGGACGGCTCTCAGGCGACGGCGTCGTCTCGTTCCGCGAGTTCGACGTGCCCGACGACAGGCTGCGCGACATCAAGGATGTGCTCCTGCTTGGCATGGGCACGTCACTCCACGCGGCCATGATGGGCGAATACGTGATCGAGGACTGGTCCGGGATTCCCGCCCGAGCGGAGGACGCCTCTGAGTTTCGCTATCGCCGCCCCACCGTCGGCGACAAGACGCTCGGCGTCGTGATCACCCAGTCTGGTGAGACCGCGGACACGCTGGTCGCTCTGCAGCAGGCGAAAGCGCGCGGCGCCCTGACCGTCGCCGTGACCAACGTCATCGCGAGCTCCGCCGCGCGCGACGCCGACGGCGCGATCTACCTGCACGCAGGGCCCGAGATCGGCGTCGCTTCGACGAAGACCCTGCTGGCGCACATGATCAGCCTCTACCTGCTGGCAGTGCGGCTCGCGAGCGCCAAGGCTCGCGTGTCGCTGGAGCGCCGCCAGGAGCTGGTCGAGGCGCTGCACACGCTGCCCGACCAGGTACGAGGCATCCTCGCGCGAGACAAGGAGATCCTCGAGCTCGCGCACAAGTACAGCAAGTACCGCAACTTCATGTACGCGGGTCGCGGCATCGGCTACCCGGTCGCCCTCGAGGGCGCGCTGAAGCTGAAAGAGATCTCGTACGTGCACGCCGAGGGCACGTCGGGCGGTGAGCTGAAGCACGGGCCGATCGCGCTTCTCGACGAGGACTTCCCGGTGGTCGCGATCTGCACCGCGAGCTCCACCAAGGACAAGATGGTCAGCAACGTCCACGAGATCGTCGCGCGCAACGCGCCCGTGCTCGCGTTGGTGTCGGAAGGGGATCGCTCACTGAACGGCGTGGCGACTGACATCTTCGAGATGCCGGCCGTCGAGGAGGCGGCTTCGGCCGTGCTCAACACGGTCATGCTGCAGCTGTTCGCCTATCACGTGGCGACGAAGCTGGGCCGGGACGTCGACCAGCCGCGGAACCTCGCCAAGAGCGTCACGGTCGAATAGTCCTCCCCATTCATGGGGGCCGCGCCGCTTCGCGGCACGGAGGGGGAGGGGCGGGCACGGCGCGCGAGAATGGTGCTGTGCAGCGCATCGGCGTCGACGCCGTATCGGTGGATCGGATCGCGCTTGCCGTCAAGCGCTCCGGCAGCGGATTCCTGAACAAGGTCTACACCCCCGCCGAGCTCGCTTACTGCGCGGGCAACGAGGAACGGCTGGCCGGCCGTTGGGCGGCCAAGGAGGCCGTCATCAAGTGCTTCGACGGAACCGGGATCTGCTTTCCGCGGCGCCGGATCGAGGTCCTGCCCGGGCCGAACGGGGCGCCGCGCGCCCGGCTCCTCGGCGACGGCCGCGGCGCGCAGGTCGAGGTGAGCATCACCCATCACAGCCGCCTCGCCGTGGCCACCGCGCACCTCGAGATCCCGGAAGCGTCGACCATGCTTCCTACGCCGGACGCGGTCATGATCCCGGAGCGCCCAAAGGACGCTCACAAGGGCACGTTCGGGACGGCAGTCGTCCTCGCGGGCAGCCTCGGCCTGACGGGCGCCGCCTTCCTCTCGTCCACCGCCGCGGCGCGGACCGGGGCGGGCCTGGTCCGGCTCCTGGTCGCCGATACGATCTACCCGATCCTCGCCGCCAAGTGCACCGAGGTGATGGCAACCCCGGTGCCGGAGGTCGCGCCAGGGGCGGTCGGCCAGACCGCCTACGAGTCGATCCTCGGTCAGCTGGCTGGGGCGGAGGTCGGGATCATCGGTCCGGGCCTCGGTCGTGACAGCTCGACCTGGCGCCTGGTCGTCGACCTGGCCATGCAGGCGAGGTGCCCGCTCGTCATCGACGCCGACGGGCTGAACGCGCTGGCCGACGCCCCTCGAGCGAGAGGCAGGCTCGGCAGAAATCGGGTCCTGACACCGCATCCGGGCGAGCTCTCCCGCCTGACCGGCCAGACGGCCGAGGCGATCAACGCCGACCGCCAGCGGGCAGCGCGCACGGCGGCAAGGGAGTGGGGGGCGATCGTCGTCCTCAAGGGTGCGCACACAGTGGTCGCCCATCCGGACGGCCGCGTGAGCGACGACCCGCACGAGGTCCCTGCCCTGGCCTCTGGCGGGACCGGGGACGTGCTCTCGGGGATCATCGGCGGCCTCATCGCGCAGGGCTCGGACCCGTTCGCGGCCGCCGTGACCGGGGTCTACATCCACGCGGCCGCGGGCCGGAGAATCTCCGAGCGCCTCGGGGACTCGGGCCTGTTGGCCGGCGACCTGCTGCCGGAGATCCCGCTCGTCATGAACATCCTGCGCCAGGGCGGCCTCTGAACAGCTCTTCCCTGCGCTGGGCTGAGGTGGATCTTGGCGCGATCAGCGCCAACTGCGCCCTCATCCTGGGCCACCTTCCGAAGGGGACCCGGCTGTTCGCCGTCGTCAAGGCCGGCGGCTACGGCCACGGCGCCGTGCCCGTGGCCCACGCCGCGCTCGAGGGCGGCGCCACCGGCTTGGCCGTCGCGACGCTCGACGAGGCGGCTCAGCTTCGGGGCCTGGTCGGTCCGGAGCAGATCCTGGTCATGGGCGGGTTGCTGCCCTCCCAGGCCGCGGCGGCGGCCGCATCCGGCTGCAGCCTCCCCGTTTCCAACCGGGAGATGGTCGAGGCGCTCGCAGGCTTGGAGCGTGACATCCCCGTGCACCTGAAGATCGACACCGGGATGGGTCGCTTCGGCTGCGCACCGGAGGACGCGCCCGGCCTGGCGCACCTGATCCACGGATCACGGGGCACACGGCTGGCCGGGACGTGGACCCACTTCGCGAAGTCGGAGTCGGACGGCGAGATGACGCGCCGTCAGTTCCAGCTCTTCCTCGACACTGTCTCGCGGTTCGAGCTCGGACCCGGCTTGCGCCACGCGTGCAACTCCGCGGGCGCGCTGCGTCACCCTGAGCTCGCGCTCGACGCGGTGCGGTGCGGCATCTCCATCTACGGCTGCGAATGGCCCGGCACCACGCCTGCGCTCGCGCTTCGCGCCGCGATCACGCACCTGAAGACCGTAGAGAAGGGCGCGACCGTCGGTTATGGCGCGCTGTGGCAAGCGGCGAGCACCACGCGCGTGGCCACAGTCGCCATCGGATACGCGGACGGCATCCATCGAGCACGCGCCAACAAGGGTGACGTGCTGATCCGAGGCCGGCGCGCGCCGCTGATCGGAATGGTCAGCATGGACGCGATCACCGTCGACGTGACCGACATCCCCGATGTCCAGCTGGGCGACGCCGCCACGCTGATCGGGCGCGACGGCGCCGACGCGATCACGGCCGAAGGTGCCGCGGCGTGGGCGGGGACGATCAGCTACGAGGTGCTGACGTCCCTCGGCCCACGCGTGGAG
>DASXSD010000190.1:0-14043 GCA_036506195.1 Candidatus Dormiibacterota bacterium | reverse complement strand
GCAGCGGGTTGGCGTTGGGCGTGTAGGTGCCGTATGACGGCGGGCTCGAGATGGCGCTCGAGTCCTGGTAGACGACGGACATCCCCAGCGGGTCGAGCTGATGCGGGCCATTGGTGAGCGGGCCGAGCGAGCACGGCGCGGCCAGCGCGGTGCAGGTCGGCGGCAGCGTGTTGGACCCGCTGTAGTATCCGAGCACCGCCTGCCGCGCCATATCGCGCGAGGCGCCCTGCAGCATGGTGTAGATCAGCAGTCCGCGGCCGAGGTCGACCGTGGCGCCGATGAGCAGAAACACGACCGGCGCGATGAGGGCAAACTCGACCAGCGCCTGGCCGATTCTTCCCCGCTCGCGGGGAAGAATCCGGCGCAGCCGGGGGATGGGGCGGACGGGGCCCTTCACCACGACGTCGTGGCGCGGCTCGACCCCGTGATCGTGATCCCGCCCCCGAGAATGTTGAGGTCGCTGAACCCGTAGTAGACGAAGACGTCGACCTCCGATTGGTAAAGCGTGGGTATGGAGCCCGTGCAGTTCGCGCTGGTCCCGCAGTACACGGCGACCACCGCCTGGCCGGCGACCGGGACGGTGTAGTCGACCCCCGCCACGAACGGCGGCGCGTGGTTCACCTGCGTCGGACAACTGACGTTGGCGGTCACCGCGGCCAGGTCGGCGGTGATCAGGTTGCACATGGCGGCCAGCCCGGGGCCGTTGGTGCTGGAGGTCTTGCCGGCTAGAAATCGCGCCGCGTCGCTCGCGGCGTCCGAGGTTTCCATGGCGAATGCGTAGCCACGGCCCAGCTCGAGGATGCCGGCGACGAGGAGGACGAGCACGGGCAGGGTGAGGGCAAACTCGACCAGCGCCTGCCCCCTTCTCTCCCCCGATCGCCGGGGCAGGAGGGGGACGGACCCGCCTCGTTCATGCATCGAGCTTGAGGCTGGACAGGATTACCCGCGCGACGTCGGTCGCTCCGCGCGACACCATCGACGACGGGTCGTGCTGCAGGACGAGGCCACCGGCGAGCGTCGAGTCCTCTGGACGCGAATCGTCGAAGCCGACGACGACCGACATCTTGCGACCGAGGATGGATTCGATAGCGGCGCGGTCGAGCGGCGGATGCGGCGACCGCTGGTTCAGGACGAGCTCCATGCGGTTGTCGGGCACGTTCATGATGTCGCGGAAGATCGCCAGCGACCGGCGAGCATCGGTCATGGCGGCGATCTCCGGCGGGGTGACCATGACCAGGCACTCGGCGCGCTCGATGACCGCGAGGGCTGCCTCGGCAAGAGAGGTCCCCAGGTCCACGACGATCACCTTCTGCCAGGAGACCACCACGTCAAGAACGCGGCCGACGCGCTCCCCGGTCAGTGTGTCGACCTCTTCGGGACGCAGCGTACCGGGCAGGACGCCCATGCCGCTCTTGTGATTCACGATGTTGCCGCGCAGGACCGACTCGAAGTCCACCTGCGCCGCCTTGGTCGCGCTCGCGATCGAGCCCGTGGCGATCAGGTCCGCGAACAGGGCGGCGTGCCCGAAGGGCGCGGCCAGGTCGATCAGCAGGACCTGGCGCGGGAATTTCCTGGCCAGGGCGGCCGCGGTGTTGATCGCGAGCGTCGTCGTCCCCGCGCCTCCCTTGGCCGAGAAGAAGGCGACGATCGGGGCCGCCGTGCGGGATGCGGTCTGGGCAGCGACCGCGGCCGCCGCCGCCAGCTCCTGGTCCCACAGCTTCTCGAGCGTGATCGCGACCTTCTCCAGCTCCGGCCCAAGGCCCTCCAGCAGGCCGTCGCGGTCGAGGGTGAGGAGGACGGCGTTCGTCAGGCCGTAGATGCTCGTCACGTAGCGGTCCCCCGTGCGGGCCGCGGGCAGGATGACCAGGTCGCCCGGAGCCGGCCGCCGGGTCAGCAGCACCTTCCCGTTGGCGTCGGTGATCGACTCCTCCACCTGGCCGGAGGCAAGAAACACGACCACATCGCCCCCCTGGCCGCCCAGGCGCAGGGTGTCACGGGCGGCCAGGCCGACCGCACGCATCCTCCTGGCCACGGCTCGCAATACGCCGTCGTTTAGCTCCGAGAAAACGGCGGACATCTCCAGGATCCGCATCCGCATCTGGACGGCGGATGGCGACTGGTCTCCGGCGGGCTCGTTGCGAGTGGTACCCACCTTGCTTCCCTCTTCCTCCCGCGCCCGCTGTAAGGTTTCGGGGGCCTCGCGGGCGTTCAAAACGCGGATACTGTAGCGCGCGCCCCCCACATGGACCCCCCGCTTCGCAGCAACGGCTCAAACAACAGGCCTACCGTCCAGGCCCCGACCCGCACTGTTGGGCGGTCTCGCGTGGCCGGACGCGTTGACCGTGTGCTTAATACCGCCATGGCCGGCGAGAGGGCGGCCGTCCTTAACGTCACCTCTGCCGAGCTGCTGGCCGAGCCGGGGCCGGTGGCCCGGACGCTGGACGCGGCTCTCAACCGCCCGGGTGTGGGCGTCATCGGCCACTGGATGATCCAGGAGCTCTTCCGCCGGTCGAGGCTTCACGACGAGCTCCTCAACAGCCTCGCCAACCCCAACCCCGTGACCCGAGCCGCGGCCGCCCGAATATGCGGCGCCGCCCGGATGACGGACGCGGTGGTCTGGCTGGAGGACATGGTCGGGGACAAGAACCCGCGCGTCCGTGATGCGGGAGTCCGCGCGTTGGCCCAGCTCGGCGGGCGCCGGGCGGTCGAGGTGCTGATGGCATCGTCCGAGGTCATCCCGCCGTACCGGCTCGCGATCGCGCTGTCCCGTGCCGCCTCCGACCTCGACATCGAGGCCTTGATGCGACAGCCGGAGTCGGAGCGGGCGGCCGTGGCGACCGTCCTCGCTTGCGGTTTGCGGCGCGATGTGCTGCGCGTTTCCCCACTGCTGGGGATCGCCCACGACCGGCGCTGGCCTCGGAAGGTGCGCAAGGCCGCGTGCAAAGCTCTGGCCACCATCGGCGAGCGTTCGGCCGCCGACGGTTTGAAGCGGCTCGCCCTCTACGACCCCGACGCCGAGGTCAAGGCGTCCGCCGAGCGGGCGCATCGCAGGCTCGTCAAGAGGGCGGTGGGGGCGAAGAAGTGAAGCTCTCCGAACGTTTCGACCGCCGCTACCAGCAAACGCCGGCGACCGCGCCGCAGACCCCGGCGGCCGACCCGCAGGCATCCGCTCCGGCTCCCCAGGCGCCCGTCGACGGGGCGCCGACCATCGCCCCGGTCGAACGGCGCGCGGTTCCCCGCGAAAGCATGACGTCGACCGAGCCCATGGTCGAGACGGCAGCCCGGCCTTCGGACGGCCCGGCCATTCTCAGCCCCGCTCTCGCGGCGGCCAAGGCCGAGATCCACGGCGACCTCCTGCGCCGCCACGCCGCCGCCATCGACATCAGCAACCGCGCCGGCATCCGCCGGCTGCTCATGCAACTCACTGAGGACCACTTCCGAAACAAGCCGCCCGCCGCGCTCGTCACCGCCGCCGACCGTGAGCGCCTCGTCGAGATCCTCTTCGACGAGGTGATCGGACTCGGGCCGCTGGAAGCGCCGCTCCGGGACCCCGACATCACCGAGATCATGGTCAACCGGCCGGAGCAGATCTTCGTCGAGCGGCGTGGACGGATCGAGCTCACCAACCTCGCCTTCGAGGACGAGGCGAGCCTGCGCCGCGTGATCGACCGCATCGTGTCGACGATCGGGCGTCGCGTCGACGAGTCGGAGCCGATGTGTGACGCGCGCCTGAAGGATGGATCGCGCGTCAATGTCGTCATCCCGCCGGTCGCGATCTACGGACCTTGCCTGACCATCCGCAAGTTTGGGCGTGAGGTGTTGACGCCGGAGAAGATCGTCGCCACGGGTGGCTCGTCCGAGGCCATCCTCGAATACCTCGACGCGGCGGTGAAGACTCGCCTCAACATCATCGTGTCCGGCGGCACAGGCTCAGGCAAGACGACCCTGCTCAATGTGCTTTCGGGTTTCATCCCCGGCAACGAGCGCATCGTGACCTGCGAGGACGCGGCCGAGCTCCGGCTGCGTCAGGTGCACGTGATCAGCCTCGAGTCGAAGCCCGCCAACGTCGAGGGTCGCGGACAGATCGCGATCCGCGACCTGGTTCGCAACTCGCTCCGCATGCGCCCCGACCGGATCATCGTCGGTGAGGTCCGCGGCGGCGAGGCGTTGGACATGCTCCAGGCGATGAACACAGGGCATGACGGGTCGATGAGCACACTGCACGCCAACAACGCACGCGACACGATCACGCGACTGGAGACGCTGGTTCTGCTCGCCGGGACTGAGCTGCCGTCGCGCGCGATCCGCGGTCAGATCGCGTCGGCCATCAACGTCATCGTCCAGACCGAGCGGCTGCGCGGCGGCGCGCGCAAGATCGTCAGCATCGCTGAGGTTTTCGGGCTGCGCGATGGCGAGGTCGGGCTCAACGAGCTCTTCACGTTCAAGCAGGTCGCGGTGACGCCCGACGGGAGGGCCGTCGGCTATCACACGGCGACCGGAACCGGCACCACGTTTGCCGAGCACTTCAAGAGCAACGGCGCCGAGCTCCCAGAGTCAATGTTCGAGCCCACCCCTCAACCACCGATGGAGAAGCTCTCCTGATGGACGAGTTTCGCGACCTCGCCTCGTCGCAGCCGGAGCAACACGCCGACGGCAGGCCTCCGCGCATGATCCAGTTCGACGCCGAGCTGCTCGACGACATCGGCTACCAGCTCCGCAACCAGCTCAATGCCGTCATGGGCGCGGCCGGACTGCTCACTCAGTCGGCCGAGGGCAGCGAAGAGCGCGAGCTTGCGGACATCGTGGAGAGCGCGGCCGAGCAGGTGGCGCGAATCGTGGACGCCGTGCTCGACTACGCGACGATCGAGAGCGGCAAGTTCGAGCTGGCCCTGCATCCATTCGACGCGCGCGCTACGGTCGAAAGCTGCCTGTCGCTCGTGTCGGAGGCCGCCGGCGCCAAGGGCCTCGATGTCTCATTTCACGCCGCGCCCGAGGTCCCGAACGTCGTCAACGGCGATTCGCGACGGCTGGAGCAGATCCTGCTCACGCTGCTGCACGGCGCCGTCGACCGCACATTCCGTGGCGGCATCGGCGTCGAGCTCTCGTCCGAAGACCGCGGCGGACTGATCGCGCTGAACTTCAAGATCCGCGACACGGGGCGCGGCGTCCCGGCGCGCATCTTGCGCGGCGGGCTCGACGGAGTGACCGGACCTTACGACAAGCTCGAGCCGGGAGACCGCCTCGCGGTGCTGAGCCTGCGCACGACCAAGCAGCTCGTCGACCTGATGGACGGGGAGCTGCGCGTCGAGCAGGGCGGGGTCGAGGCGGGTCCGGATGCCGGCACGACATTTGAGTTCAGCGTGCTCGCGGAGGCGCTGCCGGGTGCGGTGGCGACGACGCTGCTGACGCTGGAAGGCATGAAGGTGCTCGTCATCGCCGCCGACCCCACGGAAAAGCGGGTGCTCGCGCTCCAGGTCGAGCAGTGGGGCGCCAACGCGGCATCGGCCACGCCGGAAGAAGCGCTCGGTGCCATCCAGGGCGACAGACCATTTGACATCGCGCTGATCGAGCACCGCCCGCCCGCGATCGACGGTCTCGCCATCTCCGAGTCGCTGCGCGGGAGGGCTGACCAGATGCCGATCGTGCTCATCGCCTCCGCACCTCCGGGCCCGGCGGAAGCCGCGGCCGCCGACAGCGGGGTCATCCAGGCGACGCTGACCAAGCCGGTGCCGCCTCGCACGCTGCACGACGTGATGATCCAGGTCGGCGGACGTGGAGCCCAGCCTCAGGCCGCCCAGGAGGTCGTGCCCGGCACACTCCGCGTTCTCATCGCGGACGACAACGCGTTGAACCAGAAACTACTCAGGCGACTGGTCACCAAGCTCGGCCACACGGTCGACGTGGTCTCCAACGGACGCGAGGCGGTCGCGGCTGTCGCGCAGCAGACTTACGACGCCGCCCTCATGGACGTCCTGATGCCGGAGATGGACGGACTCGCCGCGGCGGAAGCTATCTGCCGTAGATGGCCGCGCGGCAACCGGCCACGACTGATCGCTTTGACCGCCATGGCCGGACCGGGCGACCAGGAGAGATGCCTGCGGGCGGGGTTCGACGACTACATGAGCAAGCCGGTGCGGCTCGAGGACCTGACGGAAGCGCTGAAGGCAGCGGCCGGCCACCGCACCAACCGAGAAAGAGCCGGCCTGTAGCCTCTAACTCCGAAGGCGGCTGTCGAGCCGGTCTTCGTGCGAGGAGCGGCGCGAAGCGCGCGCCTCGAGGTAGACGACGACGATCACGATCATGCCGCCCAGCACCATCAGTCCACCCAGCGCCTCAGCATCGGCGCCGGTAGGCTGCGTGATGATCTGGATCATCGCCGCGCCGAACACGAGGATGTAGCTGAAGCCGAGAAGGCGCACGCGGGGTGCGACCTCGACGCCGTCGCCGCCGCGCCACGGACGTTTGCCGACGATGAGCAGCCACCCACCCATGACGAGCGCCAGCGCGGCGAGGACCAAGGAGATCATCTGAACGTAGGCGGTGGTCACCGGCCGGTGAGTTTAACCCTCTAAACCACCGGTTCTTACAATCGAACACTCGATGCCCCGCACCGAGCCGATCAAAGCCGCCCGGGGAGTTCACGACATCCTTCCCGCGGATCTTCCGCTGTGGCGCGCCGCGGAGTCTGCGGCCAGTGAGACCGCCATCAGATTCGGCTACGAGGAGATCGTCACGCCGCTGATCGAGCAGGCGGAGCTCATCGAAAGGATCGGCGAGGACACGGACGCCGTTTCCAAGGAGCTGTATCGATTCGAGCGGCGAGGCAGCCAGAATCTCGCCCTGCGCCCCGAGGCGACCGCCGGCGTCGTGCGCGCGTACTTCGAGAACGGCCTCAACCAGGGGCCCAAGCCCTCGCGTCTTTATTTGATTGGTCCGATGTTTCGCTACGACAAGCCGCAGCAGGGTCGCTACCGGCAGTTCTTCCAGTTCAACGTGGAAGCGATCGGCGGCGCGAGCCCGGCCTTCGACGCCGAGACAGTCGAGCTCGCGCAGAGCTGGCTCAACGCGGTCGACCTGAGCGATCTCCGTCTCGAGCTCAACACGATCGGTGACGAGAAATGCCGGCCCGCATACCTCGAGAAGCTCAAGGCGTACTACCGGCCCCTGAAATCGAAGCTGCATGGCGATTGCCAGCTGCGGCTGGAACGGAACCCGCTGCGACTTCTGGACTGCAAGGTCCCGCAGTGCCAGCCCTTCAAGGCCAATGCGCCTCGCATCACCGACAATCTTTGCGAAGAGTGCGCCGAGCACTGGGCCGGGGTCCAACGCCTGCTCGACGCCGCCGGCGTCGAGCACCAGCACAACCCGTACCTCGTGCGCGGCCTCGACTACTACACGCGCACCGTGTTCGAGTTCTTTCCCGGCGGCGCGAGCGGGCAGCAGGACGCCCTTGTCGCCGGGGGGCGCTACGACGGTCTTGCGGAGGCCGAGGGTTGGCCGTCGACACCGGCGGTCGGCTTCGCGGGCGGCCTGGACCGGGTGACGGAGTTGATGGCGGCGAGCGGCCGCGAGGTTCCGGTCAGCCCGGCCGCTGAGGTGCTGGTCGTGCCGGAAGGCGAGCTCTCGATCGCGGCTGCCGAGGTCGCGAGGATCTGCCGCGCCGCGCGGTCGGTGGCGGTCGACTACGAGCCGCGAAGCCTGGCGGCCAAGATGCGTTCCGCGAACAAGCTCGGCGCGCGCTGGGTGATCCTGCTCAACGAGGAGGACGCGTCGCGCCGGGTCGCGCGGTTGAGGGACATGTCCAGCGGAGAGCAGTCCGAGGTCGCATGGCAAGAACTTCCGGCCCAACTCGCATGAGTGGCTTCTCCGCTCCGCACTGCGGCTCGCTGCGCGCGAGCGACGAAGGCCGCGACGTAGAGCTCTACGGTTGGGTGGCGCGCCGGCGCGACCACGGCGGTGTGACGTTCCTCGACCTGCGTGACCGCTGGGGCACGGTGCAGGTCGTGGTCAGGTCGCTGCCCGAGACCCACATTCGGAACGAATACGTCCTGCGAGTCGCCGGCAAGGTGGCGCGGCGCCGACCGGGTGCTGAGAACCCCCGCATGGCGACAGGCGACGTGGAGGTCGTGGCGGATGAGGTAGAGGTCATCTCGGAGGCCAAGACGCCGCCCTTCGAGATCGTTGACGACGTCGAAGCGGACGAGGCGCTGCGCCTCAAGTATCGCTACCTCGACATCCGGCGGCCGAAGCTGGCCCAGACCCTGGAGCTCCGACATCGCGTGGTCCAGGCGATCCACCGCTACATGGACGCGCATGAGTTCATCGAGGTCGAGACGCCGATGCTCCTCAAGGGGACGCCCGAGGGCTCGCGCGACTTCATCGTTCCTTCGCGCCTCCATCCGGGTGAGTTCTTCGCGCTCCCACAATCGCCGCAGCAGCTGAAGCAGCTGCTCATGGTCGCTGGGATCGGCCGTTACTACCAAATCGCCCGCTGCCTTCGCGACGAGGATCTACGCGCGGACCGTGTGGTCGAGATCACGCAGCTCGATGTCGAGATGTCGTTCTGCGACGAGGAGGACGTGTTCACGCTCATCGAGGATCTGTGGGCCCAGGTCTGGAAAGAAGTCCTCGGCATGGAGATCCCGACCCCGTTCCCGCGCCTCGATATGCAGGAGTCGCTCTTGCGCTACGGAACCGACAAGCCCGACCTCCGATTCCAGCTCGAGATCGCAGACGTAAGCGACACGCTGCGCGAGACAGGCGCCACGGTGCTGCGGGGCGCGCTCGAAGCCGGCGGAGTCGTCCGCGCTCTCGCCGTACCGGGTGGGAAGGACATGAGCCGCCGTGAGCTCGACGAGCTGGCGCTGCTCGCGAAAGGCGCGGGGGGAAAAGGCCTGGCGTGGATTCCCGGGCCGCTCGACCGCCACCTCGGCGGAGGCGAGATGGATGCGATCAAGACCGCGACGCGCGCCGGCACGGATGACCTGGTCTTGCTCGTCGCCGACCGCCGCCGCAAGGCGGAGACGGTGATGGGGCTGCTCCGGCGCGAGATCGCGCGCAGGCGCAAGCTCATTCGCCAGGGCGAGTGGAAGTTCCTGTGGGTCTACCCGATGTACCTCTTCCAGGAGGACGACCTGGGCAACCTGACGTACGGTCACCATCCGTTCACGTCGCCCTGGCCCGAGGACCTGCCCTTGCTGACCGAGGGACCCTACGACGTCCGCGCTCGCGCCTATGACTGCGTGTTGAACGGCGTCGAGATTTCGGGGGGCAGCATCCGCATCCACGACCGGCATCTCCAGGAGCGCGTGTTCGAAATCCTCGGTATGGACGTAGGGAAGATTCGCAGCCAGTTCGGACATCTCCTCGATGCGTTCGAGTACGGTGTGCCGCCCCACGGCGGGATCGCCGCCGGCATCGACCGGTTGATGATGGCGATCACCGGCACCGAGAACGTCCGCGACGTGGTCGCGTTTCCAAAGACGCAGAGCCACCAGGATTTGATGCTGGGCGCGCCCAGCCCGGTGGACCCGAAGCAGCTTGAGGAGCTGCACATCAGTGTCGTTCGCCCGAAAAAGACGTCGTAGGATTGGCCTTGCTCCCAACGGGCTGCGGATTGTGTGCGGCTTGCCCAACAGACAGCCAATCGGGACCCCGGAGTCCGCAGGGCCGACCACATGCCCGCCGCGACGGGACTTGGAGAGCCGAGGCAGGGGACCCACCTGAGCATGCTCAGGACAACCCACCCCCGCCGCTCGGAGGGAGCACACCGTTCACTGGTGGAACCCTGGCGGGTTCCCCCTACGCCGCGCCCCTCAACGGCGCCTCGCGGTGGTCGACACCGCCTGCGCCACAGGCGCGGGATTCGGGGCGCTAACCCCTTCCGGCGAAGTGGATCTGTTCCCAAGGCCCTGACGACAAGCGGCGAGTGGCGGCCCAGGGCATCGCGGGTCGCGACCGGGCGCAGCCCGGTCGCCAAGGCGCGATCAGCTTGAGTTTCATCCCGCCCGGGCTGATCGTCGCCGTCCTTCTCATCCTGATCGTCTCGCAGTTGTGCTTCGCCATCCTTCCCTACCGTCGCCGGGCCTATGTCCCGGTCCTGCTTATGACGGCGCTGGGCTTCGCGCTCGGCCAGGCGTGGGACTTTCTCGGCTTGCCCTCCTTGCGGCTCGGCCAGGCCAACCTGCTGCCGGCGTTGGTCTTTGCGCTCATGCTCCAGCCCCTGGCCCGCTTCGTCCCCCGACCGTCCCGAGAGCCGAGGGAGCCCCGCCCAAGCAACTCCAACCCGCGCACTTAAGATTGCGGGTGTGTTTGCCGCCGGGGCACGGGGGGTATGCAGTTGGTGAGCGGTCAAAGCTTCATGTGGATCGCGTTTGGGGTCGCCGCCTTGATCGTGGCGCTGGCCCTGGCCGCGGTCCTGATTCGGCTCCGGGGCACGCTCGGCGCCGTCGAGGAGCTGCTCGACACCACCAACGAAGAGATGAGAGAGACACTTCCCGAGGTGCGACAGACCATCGAGAACGTGAACGACATCACGTCCGGTGTGAACGTCGGACTGCGGACCGGCGGCCGCGGTTTGGCCGCTTTCGGTCGGGGCGTGAGCTCTGCCGTGTACGGCGTGAGGGTGGCTGGTCAGACGCTCGTTCGCTCAGTTAAAGGAGGTAGCGATGGCTGACGACAGAGGCGGGAGCGGATTCGGCTGGTTTGTTCTTGGCGGACTCATCGGCGTGGCGATCGGCGCCTACATCGCGACCGGACCCGGCCGCGAGCAGATCGAGAGCCTCCGCACCAAGACCATTGAGCTCAGCGGCAGCGAGCCGGCGCAGCGCGCACGCGATGCCGCGCAGCGCGCGAGGACGATGGTCACGGACCCCGAGCACCCGGTGGGCAAAGCGATCCAGGACGGGGTGGCGGCGGCTCGACGTAAGAGGGAAGAGCTCGAGGCGGCGGCGGCGCGCAGGATGAATCGCACGTCGACCAACCTGGAAGAGTAGCCGGGCCGAGATGGCGAAGCGAGACCTGGCTGAGCTGAAGATCCCGGCGTTGCCGGCCTTCATTCCCGTCGCCAAGCGAGTGGCGACGACCCTCGGAGGCCAGCTGGGTTTGAGCCTGACGGATATCGACGAGCTGGCGATCGCGCTCACGCAGGCGTGCGACAGCGCGATCGCGGCTGCGAACGACATGGGCATGGCGTCCGACCTCAAGCTCACCTACTTCGCGACCAACCGCGCCCTGGTCGTCGACGTGGACCTCATGCCGAGCGGGACGGCGCTTCGTCTGCCGGCGGTCAAGCACGAAACTGACGTCGACCCGGAGCTGCAGCGGCTTGCCTACGAGATGATCCGCTGCTTCGTCGATGACTTCCGACCGGTCATCGAGCCGCGCACAGGGCACGTGCGCTTCCGGATGGTCAAACACCTGGCAGGCTGAACTTCGACCGGCGGAAGATTTAAGGAAGAGTGGCTTCCACGCCGCGGATACCGCGCGACGAGCTGCGCGCGCTACATCGCCGCTACAAGGAAACGGACGATCCCGCCGAGCGCGACCTGATCCGGGCGCAGCTGGTCGACGCCTACCACGACTTCGTCTACTTCCTGGCCCGCAAGTTCCAGAACCGTGGTGAGCCCCTGGACGACATCGTGCAGGTGGGCTACCTCGGGCTGATCAAGGCCATCGAGCGATTCGACCCCGACCTCGGGTACGAGTTCACCACCTTTGCCACCCTGACGGTGGCCGGCGAGATCAAGCGGTACTTTCGCGACAAGGGGACCGCGATCCGGTTTCCTCGTCGCCTGCAAGAGCTGCACCAGTCGGTCGTCCGCGTCAACGAGCAGATGAAGAACGAGCTGGGCCGGGAGCCCATGGTCAGTGAGCTGGCGGAACGTCTCGGCGTCTCCCCGGACGATGTCACTGACGCGATGGAGATGGGCCCTGCCTACGTCCCGGTCTCGCTGGACCAGCCGGTCGCGGCGACCGACGGCCAGGACAGCCGCTCGGTGGCGGAGCAGATCGGGGGGGCCGACCCTGAGCTGGAGCGCGTGGAGATGCGTGACGTGCTGGACCGCGCCATGGAGCACTTGACCCCGCGCGAGCGCGCGATCATGGCCATGCGGTTCTACGAGCAGATGTCGCAGTCGGAGATCGCGCGCCGGTTGGGCATCAGCCAGATGCATGTGTCGCGGCTGCAGCGAGCGGCGCTCGAGCAGCTGCGCAAGTACGTGCCTGAGGAATCCGCCGGCTGATGGCCTTGTTGGAGGAAGAGGCGCCTCGCGATCCTCTCGTGCTTTTCGACCGCTGGTTCCGGGAGGCGACCGAGGCCGGGGCGCTGCAGCCCGACGCGATGACGCTGGCAACGTCCGGGGAGGAAGGTCCGTCGGCGCGCATGGTCCTGTTCAAAGGCATCCAGGACGGCAGCTTCCTGTTCTATTCCAACTACGCGAGCCGCAAGGGTCGTGACATGTCTTATGACCGGCGCGCGGCCCTGGTTTTCTACTGGCCCGTGACGCGGCACCAGATCAGGGTCTACGGCGCCGTGCGCAAGCTCGGCCGCGCGGCTTCCGAGCAGTACTTCCACAGCCGTCCGCGCGGCGCGCAGATCTCGGTCCTCGCGTCGCGCCAGAGCCACGTGTTGCGCTCGCGCGAGCAGCTGGAGCGGCGGGTGCTCGAGCTGGCCGCCAGGTATCCCGACGAGGTCCCGCTGCCGAAGGACTGGGGCGGTTACGCGCTGCGTCCGGTCTGGATCGAGTTCTGGGAGAACCGCGAGGACCGCCTCCACGACCGCCTTCGGTACACCTTCCGGTCGGCCTACACAGGCGCTTGGCGGATCGAACGTCTCGCCCCTTAGACTGAGCCAACCCCCGTGACCGGGAACGAGATCCGCAGACGCTTTCTAGAGCATTTCGCGAGCCGGGAGCATCTGGTCCTGCCGAGCGCGCCGTTGGTGCCCCACGGCGACCCGAGCACCCTTTTCATCTCGGCCGGAATGCAGCCGCTTCAGCCCTACTACCTGGGCTTGAGCAAGCCGCCCGCGCCTCGAATTGCCACCTGCCAGAAATGTCTTCGCACCGGAGACATCGAGGAGGTGGGGAAGACCGACCGCCACAACACCTTCTTCGAGATGCTCGGCAACTTCGCGCCGACCGGGGACTACTTCAAGGAGACCGCGATTCCGCTGGCGTGGGAGCTGGTGACGAAGGGCTTCGCGATGCCTGTGGACCGGCTGCGCGTCACCGTGCACCCTTCCGACGACCAGGCTTTCGAGGTCTGGACGACGAAGACCGAGATCCCGGCCGAGCACGTGACCCGACTCGGCGACAACTGGTGGGGATTGGGTCGTGGTCCGTGCGGCCCGGACACCGAGATCTGGTGGGACCGAGGACGCGAAGCAGGATGCGGACAGCCCGACTGCTATCCGGATCATTGCGCCCGCTTCACCGAGTTCTGGAACCTCGTGCTGCCGGAGTACGACCAGCGTGCGGATCTTTCTGGTCCGCCGACCACGGCCGAAGCGATCCAGCGCGGCATCGCCGACGGCGCGCTGGTGCGGCTCGCGCACCCGGCCATCGACACCGGGATGGGCCTGGAGAGGATCAGCTTCATCCTGCAGGGCAAGAGCAACGTGTTCGAGGCGGATGTCCTCGCGCCGCTGGTCGAGTTCGTGCATGAGCACAGCAAGGCGCCGACGGCGCTTTCGGAGCGAATCATCGCGGATCACATGCGCGCGGTCACCTTCTGCATCAGCGACGGAGTGGTGCCTTCGAACGAAGGTCGTGGGTACGTCCTGCGTCGCTTGATCCGTCGCGCGGCGCTGCACGGGCGCAACATCGGCCTGGGCGGAAAGCTGTCGGAAGGCGCGAAGCGCACCGTCGCGATGTTCGACGAATCCTATCCCGAGCTGAAGGACCGGGAGCGTGTCATCACCGAGACCATCGACACCGAGACGGACCGGTTTGCGCGCACGCTCGATGCAGGCATGGAGCAGTTCGAGAAGATCGCGGCGCGCGGCGGGAGGACCATCTCGGGCCCAGATGCGTTCCGGCTGCA
>DASXSD010000189.1:0-15853 GCA_036506195.1 Candidatus Dormiibacterota bacterium | reverse complement strand
CCCGGTCGCGGCCGTCCAGTCCCCGACGCCTCAAGCGCCCAGCCCCGAGCCTTCCCCCACCCCGACGCGGGCGCCGTCACACGTCTTCGTCATCGTGATGGAGAACCGCTCCTACAGCCAGGCGATCTCGGGCCGTTACACGTCGCAGCTCGCCAGGCAGTACGGCTACGCCACCAAGTACCACGCCATCACACATCCGAGCCTCCCCAACTACCTGGCCATGACGTCGGGCAGCACGTGGGGCGTCACCGACGACGGGTACCACGCCCTTCCCGCGGGGGGCCTGGGAGCCCAGCTGACAGCGGCGGGCATCTCCTGGCGTGCCTACATGGAAGGCATGACCGGCGGATGCCTCCGCAGCACCTACCCATACGCGGTCAAGCACAACCCGTTCGCGTACTACGGAGGCGCCTGCCCCTCCCAGGTCGTCCCCTTCACGCAGTTCTCGAGGGACATGGGCGGCACCGTGCCACGCTTCGTCTGGATCACCCCCGACATGTGCCACGACGGCCACGACTGCTCGACCGCGACCGCCGACGCCTGGCTGTCAAAGACGGTGCCGGTCATCCTCGCCACCAGCGCATGGAAGGAGGGCGGCGTGCTCTTCGTGACCTGGGACGAAGGCAGCGACCGCGCCAACTCGGTGCTCACCATCGTCGTGCAACCCCGGCCGAAGATCAACGCGAGCCGCGTGGGCTACAACCACTACAACCTGCTGGCCACCATCGAGAACATGCTTGGCGTGCCCCGGCTCGGCGCCGCGGCTCGCGCGATCCCGATGTCGGACCTGGTGGCCCTCAGCTGACCCCGGCTCGCCCCAGCGTCCTGCTCCAGTACGTGATCGAGTCCAAATACGCCTCGTCCACCGACACGCCAAGCCCCGGCCCGCTCGGAACCTCGAGCCGGCCGTCCTTGAGGATGAAGGGCTCCGTGATGTCGCGCTGGTAGTAGCGGTCCGAAGCCGAGGTATCACCGGGCAGCGTGAAGTTCTCCATCGCCGCCATGGCGACATTGCCGGCGCGACCGATCCCGGTCTCCAGCATGCCGCCCATCCAGACCGGCACGCCGCGCGCGGCGCAAAGGTCGTGGATCTTGCGCCCCTCCAGGTACCCACCGACTCGCCCCGGCTTGATGTTGATGACTCGACACGCCTCGAGGTCGAGCGCATCGGCGGCGGCCTGCGCCGAGGTGATCGATTCGTCGAGGCAGATCGGGGTGCGCACCTTCCTGGCGAGGTGCGCGTGCGCGAGCACCTGGTCCTCGGGCAGCGGCTGCTCGATCAGGAGCAGGCCGAACGGATCGAGCCTGGCGAGGTGTTCGGCGTCCGCGAGCGAGTAGGCGGTGTTGGCGTCCACCTGCAGCGGCACATCGCCAAATCGCTCGCGCACGGCTCGGACCGGCTCGATGTCCCAGCCGGGCTTGATCTTGAGCTTGATCCGGCGATAGCCCTCGTCCAGGTAGCGGCCGACCGTTTGCAGCAGCTCGGCGATGGAGCCGTGGATGCCGACCGACACCCCACAGTCGACCTCTTTGCGCACAGCCCGAAAAAAATGCGCGAAGGATTCGCCCCGGGAGCGCAGCTCGGCGTCGAGCACCGCGGTCTCGATCGCGGCTTTGGCCATGTTGTGCCCGTGGATCGGCCGCAGGAGCGCGCCGACGTCGGCGGCGGCCAGGTCGCGGTCGAGCAGGCGCGGCAAGAGGTGCTTGATCAACACATCGGCGGCGCCGTCGACGTACTCCGACGAGTAGAGAGGCTCCTCGCCCGCGACGCACTCGCCCCAACCTTCGCCCTCGTCGCAAAGCGCCTTGAGCAAAAGCACGTCGCGCTCGGTCTGGACGCCGAACGAGGTCTCGAACGGCGCGACCAGCGACAGGTTGATCCGCCGCAGCTCGACAGTCTGGAGCTTCATACGGCCAGGCTATCCAGTTGCGATACCTCGTCGTCGCGCAGCGCGATGTCGGCCGCGGCCGCGTTCTCTTCCAGCTGGCGGACGCTCGACGCGCCTGGGATGGCGACGACGTTGGGCTTGCGGACCAGCCAGGCAAGCGCGACCTGAGCCGGCGTGGCGTGGTGCGCCTCGGCGATCTCGCGCAATGAATTGAGCAGCGGCTCCAACCGCCGGCGCGCGACACGGCGGAAGTCAGGCTGGATGCGCCGGAAGTTCGCCGGCGCCTTGTCGAGATACCTGCCCGAAAGCAACCCCTGGCCGAGCGGGCTGTAGGCGATGACGATCCGTCCCTCGCGCTGCGCCCACGGCACGAGCTCGCGGTCCGGCGAGCGGTGAAGCAGGCTGAACTCCACCTGGTTCGAGAGCACCGGCCCGCCGAAGACGCGTTCGCACTCCTGCCACAAAGCCAGGCCGTGGTTGCTGACACCGACGTGGCGGACGAGACCTTCGTCCACCAGCTGGCGAAACCTGGGCATCGTCGAGCGCGGCGAGAAGAGAGGGCTCGGCCAGTGCTGCTGGTAAAGGTCGATCTGCTCGACGCCGAGCCGCCGCGCGCTTCTGCGCGCGCGCCAGCGAGTCATGAACGGAAACCCGATCGGGAAGATCTTGGTCGCCACGAACGCCCTGTCCCGCTGACCCTGCAGAGCCCTGCCCACGATGCGCTCGGATTTGAGCGGTCCGTAGATCTCGGCGGTGTCGATCAGGTTGATGCCGAGGTCCAGGGCGCGCCGCACGATCTCTCCGGCGGTGCGCTCGCTGTACTCGCGACCGTAGCCCCACTCCCGGGAGCCGAACTGCCAGGTGCCGAGGCCGATCACCGACACGCGAGCTCCCAGAACTTCGACGTACTTCAATCGACGAGCCTGTCGTAGACGAGCTGGGACCACGACTCCATCTGCAGGTAGAGCCGCCGCATCTCTTCGAGCGTGAGCAGCTCGCCGCCCAGCTTCTTGGTCTCGCGGATGGCGATGTTCGGCGTGTCGCCGTCGACCAGGAACACGACGCCCAGGTGCACCTTGGACACCGGGGCCGACTCCTCATTCAGCAACCCGAGGAGCCTGGCTTCGAAGTGGCCGTCGTAGACGACCTCCTCCTCCCACTCTCGCTTGAGCCCGTCGAGGATCGGGTCGCCGGAATTCAGGTCGCCAGGGTTGATGTGACCGCCGATGCCCAGCGAGTACTGCTTGCGCAGCCGCTTCTCGGACGACGCCCGAAGCCGGTGCGTGAGGAAGTAGCGATCGCGATGCCGGAAGACCACGTACGGGATGATCTGCTGAAAGTTGGGGTCATCCTCGACCTCGGCGCGCGGCTTGAAGACGTAGCGCTCGCGGATCAGCGACTGATACCGGTCGAGGTTCTCGCTGACGAACCCGTGCCATGCGCCGTCGGGAAAGATGTCCTCGCGTGGCACGCACAGGACCTGCTCGGACGCCGGGCTCACGTGTCGATCATGCGCACAAGGCCGCGACCGAAAACCGCGATCAGCTCGGCGGTGCGGTCGATGTCGTCGTCGGACACGGGGAGAAAGTAGATCCACGCGGCGCGCTCGGTGTCGGTGGTGATCATGGTGCGCCGGGAGTCGGCGCTCGGGTTGCCGCACACGCCGTTGGCGTCGGCGACGCAGATCCGGCCGGCGACATTGACGTGCTCCTTGCCGATGCCTTCGTATCCCTCCCCGTCCGCGCCTTGCCTGATCACCAGCTCTTCGCCCTTGACCTTCTCGAGGTCGTAGAGGCCGACCGGCACCTGGAGCTGTACGGAGAGGGCGTTGGCGACGTCCACGAGCGAGTTCACTCGCGGAAGCGCCTCACCCTTCTTCATGCGCCGGAGCAGAGCCTCCGACGACGGGCGGACGCGAGTCGGGTCGACCCGGAACCGCCGGTAAAGCTCGCGCGCCCGGTTGATGGAGCCGAAGTCACCGGTGCGGACCGCCTGCTCGGTGCGCTTGATCTCGAGCTCGAAGTCCTCCCGGGGCGCCGTGACCTCGAGCTCGTACAGCTCGAGTGCGACCACGTCGATGTCGATCTCGCACCTGACCTTCAAGCCAGGTATTCCAGGTGGTCGAAGAAGGCCGGGTACGAGATGTCGACGCACTCGGCGCCCTCGATCTCGGTCTTCCCGTCGGCGACCAGGGCGGCGACGGCCAGCGCCATCGCGACGCGATGGTCGCCTCGGGACTCGACGCGCGCGCCCTCGAGCCTGCGGGGCCCCTTGATCACCCAGCCCTCGTCCTCGACGGTGACGTCCGCGCCCATCGCGTTGAGACCGGCCTCCATCGCCGCCAGGCGGTCCGACTCCTTGACCCGTAGCTCGCCCGCGCCGGCGATGACGCTCGTGCCGGCGATCTGCGTGGCGGCGACCGCCAGCACCGGGAGCTCATCGATCATCCGCGCCGCGCTTGCACCGTCGATGTGGATCGGTTTGAGGTCGGAGGCGGATCGAGTCGCCAGGTCGGCCACGGGTTCATTAGCCTCCAGGCGGGGCTTCGACCGCCCGACGTGGAAACCCACCGCGGCCAGGAGGTCGGCGAAGGCGGTCCGGGTCGGGTTCACGCCGACACCGGCCAGGCGGATGTTGGACTCTGCGACCAGGCCGCCCGCCACGAGCCAGAAAGCCGCGGCGCTGAAGTCGCCGGGGACATCGATGTCGAGGGGCTCGAGCCTGGCCGGCGCTTCGATTTCGACGCGAAGATCTTCCACGACCACATTGGCGCCCATCGCCGCGAGCATCACCTCGGTGTGGTCGCGTGTCTTTACAGGCTCGATCACCACGACGCGGCCCTCGGCGTAGAGACCGGCGAGGAGGATCGCGGACTTCACCTGCGCGCTCGGCACCGGCGCCCTGTATTCGATCCCGCGCAGCGCCGTCTTCCCGCCCACCCGGAGGGGCGGCCAGTCTGCGTGCGCCCCCATCTCCCGCAGCGGCTGGACGACGCGGTCCATCGGCCGCCGCGAGAGCGAATCGTCGCCGACGAGCTCGCTCTCGAACGGCTGCCCGGCCAGCAGTCCCGCAAGCAGGCGCATCGTCGTCCCGGAGTTCCCGCAGTCGAGCGGCCTGGCCGCGCCTCGCAGCCCGTGCAGACCCATGCCCCCCACGTGCGAACCGTCCACAGCCACGCCGAGCTCGCGCAGGCATTCGGCCGTCGATCCAACGTCCGCTCCGGCGGACAGGCCTCGGATTCGACTGTCGCCGTCGGCGATCGCGGCGGCCATCAACGCCCGGTGGGAGATCGATTTGTCCCCCG
This sequence comes from Candidatus Dormiibacterota bacterium, assembly GCA_036506195.1. Taxonomy (GTDB): domain Bacteria; phylum Chloroflexota; class Dormibacteria; order Dormibacterales; family Dormibacteraceae; genus 40CM-4-65-16. The sequence continues at coordinate 10,660 of DASXSD010000189.1, read as the reverse complement.
GAACCTGGATCTCGCCGGAGAGGCGCCGCGCGTTCCGCACGATCGCGATCACTGCTGTGACCAGCGCTCGCGGACCCGGCGCGCCTCCTCGAACAGCTCGATGAGCCGCGGGTCGTCCGCCTCCAGGTGCCTGCGCAGTCGTGCGAGCTCCGCGCTGACGGCGTCGAGCATCTCGACCAGGTTTTCTCGGTTGGTGCGCGCGACCCCGGCGTAGAGGTCGGGGTCGCCCGCCGCAAGGCGGCTCATATCGCGAAAACCCCCCGCCGCCAGCCGTGACGCCTCCGGCCAGTCGTCGCGCCGGGTCAGGGCGAGCACGTATCCCACGGAGAGGAGAAACGCCGCATGGCTGACACCCGCCACCAGCCGGTCGTGCGTGACCGCGTCCAGCACGACTGGCCGCGCGCCGACCGCTTCGACGAGCTCGGTGATGCGCGGCTCGTCCCGCGTCAGCACCCACGGAGCGCCTTCGAACATCGTGGCGTCCGCGTGGTCGATTCCCGATTTTTCCCTGCCGCACATCGGATGCCCCCCGACGAGGTCGATGCCCTCCGCCGCGGCCCACTCCATGACATCCGCCTTGGTGCTGGCCATGTCGGTGATCAGCATTCCGCCCGCAAGCCCCGCCAGCTTCGCAAACAGCTCGCGCATGGCGCTGAGCGGAGCGCCGATCACGACCAGGTCTGCGACCTCGACGACCGTGAGGTCGGTGTTCGCCGTGACGACGACGCCGCGCTCGAGCGCCTTGCGCACCACAAGCGGGTTGCGGTCGCTGCCCACGAGCGTGACCTCCGGCCGCGCCTTCTTCAGGGCGAGGGCGAACGACGCACCCATCAGGCCGAGGCCCACGACCGCAACGGTCGGCACCCCGGTTACGCCAGCTGTTTCTGCATGGCGCCGAGTAGGCGCCGCACGTCGACCATCAGGTGGTCGAAGGCTTCGAAGTCGAGCGACTGCGCGCCGTCCGAGAGCGCCTGGTTCGGCTGCGGGTGGACCTCGATGATCAGACCGTTCGCACCCGCGGCCACGGCGGCCAGTGACATCGGCCCGACCAGCGACCACTTGCCGGTCGCCTGCGACGGGTCGACGATCACGGGCAGGTGCGACAGTTCGCGCACAAGAGGCACTGCGTTGAGGTCGAGTGTGAAGCGAGTCGCGGTCTCGAAGGTGCGGATTCCTCGCTCGCACAGGATCACGTCGCGGTTGCCCTGGGACAGGATGTACTCCGCCGCGAGCAGCCACTCCTCGATGGTCGACGACATGCCGCGCTTCAGCAGCACCGGCTTGCCCGACCGGCCCGCCTCCTGGAGGAGCGCGTAGTTCTGCATATTGCGCGTGCCGAGCTGAAGGATGTCCGCGTACTTGGCGACCAGCGCCACATCGCCCGGCGACACGACCTCGGTCACGACCTTCAAACCTGTCTCGGCGCGTGCCGCGGCCATCATCTTGAGCGCGGCTTCGCCGAGGCCCTGGAACGAGTACGGCGAGGTTCGCGGCTTGAAGGCGCCGCCGCGAAGGACACGCGCGCCCTGCGCGGCGACATGGCGGGCGGTCTCGAGGAGCATCTCCTCGCCCTCGACCGAGCATGGTCCGGCCATGACCACGACCTCGTCCTGGCCGATCTTCACGCCGCCCACATCGACCACGGTGTCGTGGCGGCGGAACTCGCGGCTCGCGAGCTTGAACGGCTTGGTGATCGGGATGATCTCCTGGATGCCGCCCAGGTGGGAGAACGCGTCCTTGTAGGCGTACGCGTTGCCGCCGATCACCCCGATGACGGTCCGCTCCTCGCCACGCGAGAGCTCGGCCTTGAGGCCGATCTCGTCGATGCGGTCGACGACGGCGTCGATCTCGGCTTCGGTCGCGCTGTGCGACATCACGATGATCACGGCTTGAGCGAACCTCGCATGTAATCCAGGTCGGCCTTGATGGCGTCGGCGCCCCGCAGGTAGGCGAAGCGCATGGCGGTCTGCGGCCGAGGCGTGTTGTACAGCAAAAGGATGCGGACGCACATCGGGACGCCGCGCGGGTTGGGCTGCTGGACGTTCATGTCGTGGCCGCAAAGAAGCGGCACGTCGAGCCATCCCAGGCGGCGCGCAGCGAGCGCCGGAAACTCCGCGGTGAGGTCGGGCGTGGTCGTGAAGTAGGCGAACGCGATCTCCGACGCGTCGAGGTCGTTGAGCCTCACGAGCTCCTCGAGCAGCTCCTCGGTGGCCTCGGTGATCGCCTCCGCCGTGTTCGCGCTCGCGGTGGTGGCGCCGCGGATACCCCTTACCGGCAAGCCTTCAAGAGCTCCCTCACCAGCGCCACCCCATCGCCGCCACGGCCGATCTCCTCGACGATCGCGCTGCCCACCACGGCCGCGTCCGCGTGCCCTTTGAGCGCCTTCATGTGCTCCTGGCGCGAGATGCCGAAGCCGGCCGCGACCGGCAGTGACGTGTGCTTCTTGACCTGGGCGAGAACCTCGGGTAGCCCCGCCGGCAGATCCTTGCGGGCGCCGGTGATGCCGGTCACGGTCACGCAATAGACAAACCCGCTCGAGTGCGCGGCAATCGAGGCGATCCGCTCGGGCGGCGTGGTCGGGGCGACCATGAAGACGGTGTCGAGCGATGCCGAGCGCAGCCAGCTCGCCACCGGCTCGGCCTCCTCGATCGGAAGGTCGGGCACGATGACGCCGGCGACGCCCGCCTGCGCCGCCTCCGCGGCGAACTTGCGCGGGTCGTGCGACAGGACGGGGTTGATGTAGGTCATCAGCACGACCGGCACGCCCTCTTTGGCGACCGCCGCCGCGACCTCGAGCGCGCCCGCCACCGTCATGCCGGCCTTGAGCGACGCCTGGCCGGCCTTCTGGATCATCGGGCCGTCGGCCAGGGGGTCGGAATGTGGGATGCCGATCTCCAGGGCGGCGACACCCGACGCGGCCAGCCTCTTCCCCACGTCGATCGAGCGCTTCGCGCTTGGGAACCCGGCCATGATGTATGGGACGAGCTTGAGGTCGCCCTTGGCCTTCAGCGCGCCCTCCAGCCGCGAGGTGGTCTCAGCCTTCATCTACTGAGTCCATGTCCTTGTCCCCGCGCCCCGAGAGGCAGACGAGGATCCGTCCGCCAGGCCCGAACTCCCGCGCCATGACGCCCGCGTGGTGGACGGCGTGCGCGGGCTCCAGCGCCGGCATGATGCCCTCGAGCCTCGTGCACAGCTTGAACGCGGCGAGCGCATCTTTGTCAGTGACGGCGACGTACTCCACGCGCTCGATGTCGCGGAGGAACGCATGCTCCGGGCCGACGCCCGGATAGTCGAGGCCCGCCGAGATCGAGTGCGTCGGCAGGATCTGACCGTCGCTGTCCTGGAGCACGTAGGAGTACGTGCCGTGGAGCACCCCCGGTCGGCCGCCGACCAGGGACGCAGCGTGCTCGCCGGTCCGGATGCCCTTGCCGGCGGCTTCCACCCCGACCAGCACGACGTCGCGGTCGTCGAGAAACGCGGTGAACATTCCGATCGCGTTCGAGCCGCCGCCGACGCACGCGACCACCGCGTCCGGCAGCTTGCCGTCGAGCGAGAGGTACTGCTCCCGCGCCTCGTCACCGATCACGCGCTGTAGGTCGCGCACCATCTCGGGATACGGATGCGGGCCCACGACCGAGCCGATGATGTAGTGGGTAGTGCGGACGTTGGTGACCCAGTCGCGGATCGCCTCCGTAGTCGCGTCCTTCAGCGTCTTGCTTCCCGCGGTGACCTCGCGCACATCCGCGCCGAGAAGCTTCATGCGGCGGACGTTCATCGCCTGCCGGCGCATGTCCTCGGTCCCCATGTAGACGACGCACTCGAGACCGAACCGCGCGCAGACCGTCGCGGTCGCGACGCCGTGCTGCCCGGCGCCGGTCTCGGCGATGATGCGCTTTTTCCCCATTCGCACGGCCAGCAGGGCCTGGCCGACCGCGTTGTTCAGCTTGTGGGCGCCCGTGTGGCACAGGTCCTCGCGCTTGAAGTGGATGTGCGCGCCGCCGTAGTGCTCGCTGAGGCGGCTCGCCGCGTAAAGCGGCGTGGGCCGGCCGATGAAGGCGCGGCGGTGGCCGGCGAGCTCGAGCTGAAACTGGGGGTCGGCCTTGGCCTCGTGCCACATGTCTTCCAGTTCCTGGAGCGCGCTCATGAGCGTCTCCGGCACGTACTGGCCGCCAAAGGCGCCGAAGCGTCCGTCGACGGGATGCGTGAGCCCGGCGCGTGAGCTCACGCGCGCGCCTCGGCGAGCCGCACGCTGCGGATGAAGTCCCGCACCTTCTCGGGATCCTTGACGCGCACGCGCGCCTCGACCCCGCTCGAGACGTCGACGCCGTAAGGCTTGAACTGGCTCACGACCTTGCCCACGTTACCCGGTTCCAGACCGCCCGCGATGAACACGCCGCGCGTCTTCAGCAGCGTTCGCGCGACTCCCCAATCCCACGTGCGCCCGGTCCCGCCGCGCTGGTCGGCCGACCAGGAGTCGAGCATGATCGGGTCTGGCCACTCGTCGGCCCCGGCGATCAGGCCGTCCCTCACCTTCAGGACTTTGATCACCGGCCGGCCGGCCATGAATCCCGGCGGCTCAGACCCGTGCAGCTGCACGAAGTCGAGGTCGAGGAGGTCCCCGATCCGGCGCACCTCGCCGGGTTCCTCGTCGATGAAGACGCCGACGACCTTCGGGCGAACAGGCATCTCGTCGAGGATGGCGCGGGCTTCGTCGGGTGCGATGCGCCGCTCCGAGTCGCAGAAATGGAAGCCGATCAGGTCGGCGCCCGCCTCGGCGGCGGTCCGCGCGCCTTCGAGGTCGCAGATGCCGCAGATCTTGATGCGGATCACTGCAGAAGCTCCCTGAGCTGTGCGGCCTGATCGGGCGCGCGCATCAACAGCTCGCCGACCAGGATCGCGTCCGCGCCCGCCTCGCGCATCCGCAGCGCGTCGGTGCGGCCGCGGATCCCGCTCTCGGCGACCAGGACCACCTCCTTCGGCACCAGCTTGCGCAGCCGCTCGGTCAGGCCGAGGTCGACGCTGAAGTCGCGGAGGTCGCGATGGTTCACCCCGACCGCCGGAGCGCCCGCCTCCAGCGCGGCCGCCGTCTCCCTTTCGTCGTGCACCTCGACCAGAGCCACCAGGCCACGGCTTTTTGTCACCGCGATGAGGTCCTTGAGCTGTGAGGCTTCGAGCGCGGCGACGATCAGCAGCACCGCGTCGGCCCCATGCGCCCGTGCCTCGGCGACCTCGTATGGGTCGGTGACGAAGTCTTTGCGCAGGATGGGGAGCGACGTGGCCGCGCGAACCATCCGCAGATGCTCCGGGCGGCCGCCAAACCCGGCCATGTGAGTGAGCACCGAGATGGCTGACGCGCCGCCCTCCGCGTACGCATGAGCGATGTCGGCGGGGCGGTAGTCCTCGGCCAGCACGCCCATGCTCGGCGTGCGCTGCTTCATCTCCGCGATCACGCTCAGCGCCGGTTTGCGGAGCGCGCCCAGGAAGTCCTTCGGCTGATACGCGGCGACGGCGAGCTCGAGCTGATCGGACCCGGTCAGGTGGCGCCGGCGCTGGAGGTCCTGCCGGGCTTCCAGCACCAGGCGAGACAGGACGTCCTCGCCCTTGTCGATCACTCCTGCGAGATTCTGGCCCACCGCTGAAGCACGTCGCCCGCGCGTCCCGCATCGATGGCTTCGGCGGCCAACCCCAGGCCGTCCCTCCAATCTTTGGCAAGACCTGCGGCGCGCAGGCCGGCCGCCGCGTTCAAGAGGACCACGTCCCGCCGTGGCCCCTTTGCGCCGCCGATCACCTCCCGCGCAATGCGCCCGTTCTCCTCCGGCCCACCACCCCGCATCGCCTGGAGGGGCGCCTTGGCCAGGCCGAGCTCCGCAGGGTCGAGCTCGTATTCCTTTTTCTGTCCGTCGATCTCGATCACGAACGACGGCGAGGCCACGGACAGCTCGTCCATGCCGTCGGCCGCATGGAAGACGATCGCCCGCTCGACGCCCAGGCGCTGCAGGACCTCCGCCATCTTGCTCGCGAGCGAGCCGTCGGCGACGCCCAGCGCCTGGTATCTGGCTCCGGCCGGGTTGCAGAGCGGTCCCAGGACGTTGAACACGGTGCGCATCCCTAGCTCACGTCGCGGCACGCCCGCGAAGCGGAAGGACGGGTGAAACACCGGCGCGAAGAGGAACCCGATCCCCGCCTCGTTGATGCACCGGGCGACGCCCTGGGGTGCGAGGTCGATCTTCACGCCCAGCTGCTCGAGCACGTCCGCGGAGCCACACATCGAGGACGCGGCCCGGTTGCCGTGCTTGGCGACGCGCGCCCCGCACGCCGCGGCGACGATCGCGGCCAGCGTCGAGATGTTGAAGGTCGCAAGACCGTCGCCGCCGGTGCCGCACGTATCGAGCAGCGCGCCTTCGACCTCGATCGGGGTGGCCATGGCGCGTGCGGTCCGCGCGAACCCGGTGATCTCCTCCGCCGTCTCGCCCTTCATGCGCAGCGCGACCATGAAGCCGGCGATCTGGGAGGGCGTCGCGTCGCCACGCATGATGGTCTCGAACGCGGCCGCCGCCTCCTGCTCGGTGAGGTTCTCGCACTTCACCAACTTGGCCAGGGACTCGATCATGCATACACCTTCGCCGCGCGGCGCACGAAGTTGCCGAGGATCTTCTTGCCCTCTTTCGTGAGCACGGACTCGGGGTGGAACTGCACACCGTAGGTCGGGTGCTTCGCGTGGCGCAGGCCCATGACCACGCCGTCGTGGGTCCACGCGGTGACCAGCAGCTCGGGGGGCATGCTCGATCGCTTGACGATCAGCGAGTGGTAGCGCGTCGCCTCGAACGGCTCGCTCACGCCTGCGAGAACCCCCGAGTTGTCGTGGTGGATCCACGCGGTCTTGCCATGCGCCGGCTCGTTGCGGATCACCTCGCCGCCGAACACCTGCCCGATGCATTGGTGGCCGAGACAGACGCCGAGGATCGCCACCTTCCCGCTCAGGGCGCGGATCGCCTCGTTGGACACACCCGCGTCGTCCGGCGTCCCAGGTCCCGGCGAGATGACGATGCCGTCGAATTTGGAGAGGTCTTCGACTGTGACCGCGTCGTTGCGGAACACCGCCGGCTCGGCGCCCAGCTCGGCCATGTACTGGACGAGGTTGTATGTGAAGGAGTCGTAGTTGTCGATCATCGCCAGGCGGGCCATCTACATCGCCTCCGCCATCTCGATCGCCTTGAACATCGCGCCCGCCTTCTCCAGCGTCTCCTCGTACTCGCGTTCGGGCTTCGAGTCGGCGACCACCCCACATCCGGCCTGCACGTAGGCAGTTCCCTCCGCGGCGACGACGGTGCGCAGCGTGATGGCCATGTCCAGGTTGCCGCCGAAGCTGACGTAACCGAGCGAGCCCGCGTAGACGCCGCGCTGGTCGGGCTCGAGCTCCGCAATCACCTCCATGGCCCGGATCTTGGGCGCGCCGGACACCGTCCCCGCGGGGAACGCGGCGCGGAGTGCGTCAAGCGACGTCTTGCCGTCGCGCAGCTGGCCGCTGACCGTCGACGAGATGTGCATGACGTGGGAGTAGCGCTCGATCTCCATCAGGCGATCCACGGTGACGGTTCCCGGCCGCGCGACGCGGCCCACGTCGTTGCGGCCGAGGTCGACGAGCATCACGTGCTCGGCGCGTTCTTTCAGGTCACTGAGCAGCTCCTTCTCGAGGCGCCTGTCTTCGGCGAGGTCAGACCCGCGACGCCGGGTTCCCGCCAACGGCCTGGTCTCGACGCGCCGGCCCTCGACCTGCACCAGCTTCTCGGGCGAGGTGCCGACGATGTGGCGGTCACCGCCGAGGGCCAGGAAGAACATGTAGGGCGAGGGATTGATCGCCCGCAGGCAGCGATAGACGTCGAAGGGCCTCGCCGCAAGCGGCTTCTGAAAACGCTGCGAGGGGACGATCTGGAAGGCGTCGCCGCCGATGATGTACTCGCGCGCGGCATCGACCATCGCGTGGAACTGGCCTTGGGTCACGTTGGGCTCCCAGCGCGCGCCGTCGGCCCCATGCATCGCTGCCGGCAGCGAGTCCCCCGCCAGGCGCTTCTCCATGGCGTCGATGCGCGCGACCGCGTCGGCGTACTCCTCGCGGTCGGGCCGGTGGATGGTGAGGAGCTTGAGACGCCGGGTCACGTGGTCGAATACGGCCAGGTCCTCGGCGCGCAGGAAAGCGCTCTCCGGCATCGGTGGCGGAGCGCCCTTCGCCACCGGCAGCCGCTCGAAGTGGCGCGCCACCTCGTAGCCGAGGTAGCCCACCGCGCCGCCGTGGAACCGCGGGATGCCCGGGAGGGGCGCCGTCTCCTCGTTGGCGACCGCGCTCAGGGCGTCGAGAGGGTTGCCGTCGCCAAGCTCGAGCGGGCGGGGCTGGAAGCCGATGAAGGAGTAGCGGGCCAGGCGCTCTCCGCCCTCCACGCTCTCCAGGAGGAACCCGGGCTCGTTGGGCGGGCAGAGCAGGGTGTAGGCCCGGACCGGGGTGAGCATGTCGGCCAGGACTTCCCGGTAGACAGGGATCAGCGCATGGTTTTGCGCGAGGGCCCGGGATTCTTCCCGGGTAGGCGTGCACTCTCTCATCTGGGTCCTCTCATCTCGTCTTGTCCGCCCCACTCTCTGCGGCGGGGCCGGAGGGCAAACCTTATCAGAAAGCCGACTTAGCGCTTGGCCTTGGCCTTCATGTCCCGCTTGACCTCGCGGGCGTGCGCCATCGACTCCGCGGAGTCGACGTCCGCCACCGAGTGCCAGCTGGCCGCGTACTGCTCCCAGCCGGGCGGCTGCACGTCGAACCGCTTGCTGAGGATGGAGACCAGGATCCTGGTCTTCATGTCTCCAAAGCCCGGGAGCTTCGAGATGCGCGCCGAGAGGTCCGCGCCGTTTCGCGCGTCGCGCCAGATCGACGCCGCATCGCCACCGTAGTCCTTGACCACGGCCGCGCACATCGCCTGCACGCGCCGCGCCATGCTGCCGGGAAAGCGATGGAGCGCCGGCCTCTGTCGAAAGACCGCGTCTAGCTTCTCGGGCTCCATGCTTGCGATCTTGCGGACGTCTAGATGCCCAAGACGCTTCTTGAGCTCATATGGACCGCCGAACGCCTTCTCCATCTTCACCTGCTGGTCGAGCACCATGCCGACGAGCAACGCCAACGGGTCGGTTTCCAGCAGCTCGTTGGCCGCCGGATCCTGGGTCCACATGATGGGCATGACGAAAACTCTAGGTCGCTACGCCGCCCAGCGCTCGCCCCACCTCCGCCGGCTCTCGATGACCCGCTCTGGTGGGATGAACCTGAGTGTCTCCCCGGCCATCACCACCTGCCAGCCGCCCTCGTGGACCAGCCGGTGGTGGTACCAGCAGAGCGGGATCAGCTTGCGCAGGTTGGTCTTGCCACCGTGGGCCCAGAACTCGAGGTGGTGGGCGTAGGTCCAGCCAATCGGCCGGTCGCAGCCCGTCCAGGCGCAGGTCTTGTGGCGGGCCTTGAGGGCTCGCCACTGTGCCGGCTGGGCGGTCCGCTTGGCCCGGCCGACGTCGACCACCATCGAGTCGGCCTTGAGGACGCGGTGCAGGAGGCCGTCGCAGGCCAGGCGCTGCACCGTCTTGCTCGAGATCGGCATCCCACTCTGCAGCTCGGAAGCTGCGGCGCCAATCTCGCCCTTGAGGACTTCGAGGCTGGTGTGCACGGTCAGGTGCGGGCGAACTCCGTTGCGCTTGGGCAGCCGGCCCGAGTCCAGCACCTGGTTGGCCATTTCGACCGCACCGTCGGCCCGCCGCTGCTTGGCCGTCCGGGTGTCGTCTTCGCCCAGCGGCTTGGAGAGGGCGTCGATGGCGGCCTTGAAGGCTGCCCCGCCGACCGGGTCAAGCCAGCCGTCGATGCGGTACAGGCCGTCCAGGGTCTCGCTGATGGCGAAGGAGCGCAGCTCGTGGCTCTCCTCGGCGCTCCGCTCGAAGCCGTCGGGGTCCCAGGCCTCGCGGGCTCGGTAGGTCAGGTAGCGCAGCTCCTTGATCGAGAAGCGCTTGGCGAAGCCGACCCAGTCCTCTTCGGCAATTTGGTCGCGACCCTCGCCCAGCTGCTCGCTGAGGTGGCAGATGACCGCCGTCGCCTGGTAGCCGATCTCACCCGCGGTCAACGCCTCTGAAACTCGCGGCAGATGCCGCATCTGCTCGCCCACGCACAGCCTGTCCGCGGCCGCGGCCTTGGAGATCCGGCACTCGCGGGCGACCCAGGTGCAGGGGGCCGCTCCGGCCAGCAGGTGGTCGCCCCGCTTCTTGGCCGCCGCCAGCACCCGGCAGCGCTTGGCCTCGAGACGGTCAATGACCATCGAGAGGCGACGGGGATCGACGAAATCGTCATCGGCCTCGAGCTCGAAGGCACGAGCCGCTTCCTCCAGCGCTTGCAGTTCGGCCGCCATGCTGAGATTATACGAACTTTTGTTTGCCTTAGCAAGCGATGTCCTGTAAATTTACATTGATTCCTGTAACCCAGACATTCCCCGTCCACCCTCTTCACTGTCCGCCTCTGTATCCCGAAACGTTATAGATAGGCATGAAGAGGCCAAGCGTTCTGATCGTTGCGGTGGTGGCGGGAGCTCTCCTGGTCGCCGCGGCAGGTGCTTCCGCGCACACAGCTCAGCTGCTCGGTGGCCCGACG
>DASXSD010000188.1:0-5124 GCA_036506195.1 Candidatus Dormiibacterota bacterium | reverse complement strand
CACCAGCTGGGCCGTGTAGCCGTTGGTCGCCAGGATCACGACGCCCGCATCGCACGAATCGTCACCCGCTCTGATCGTCACGCCATCGCGTCGCGACTGGAGCGAGGTCACGTCGACGCCTTCCCGGATCGCACGCGGCCTGGCCTGCCGCGCCAGCGCCGCGACCAGCGCCGACGGATTCACCTCGCCGTCGCGCGGATTGATCAGCCGCGTGCCGTCCCACATCACGTGGAACCCGTCCTCCTGCAGCAGGTGCTCGGACTCGATGAGCAGCGCGCGTTCCTCTTCGCTGGCCGGAAGTGTCGCGCTGCCCAGCCGGCGGTATCCGACGTCCTGGCCGCGAGCCGCCTGGATCTGCCGCTCGTGATTCTCGGTGGTGAGCTCCCAGACCTCGCGCGCCTTTTCGCGTCCGTACGCACGCACCGCCTCGGCGTAGCTCGAAGAGACGCCGGCGAGGAGAAATCCGGCGTTGCGCCCACTCGCGCCCCACGCGACATGGTGCCGCTCGACGAGCACGGCCGAGATGTGACGCCGCTCCAGGTGCCACAGCAGGCTCGTGCCCGCGATGCCGCCGCCGATCACGAGCACGTCGGCCTTGTCGGGCAGCTTTCCGGCGTATCTCTCGGCCGGGCGCGGCCAGAACGGCGTGCTCATGGCTCCCAATAGAATCAGAAGGCAAGTGGATCGTGAGAGCTATGACGTCCTGATCGTCGGCGGAGGGCTCGCCGGCCTCAGGGCAGCTATAGCTGCCGTGGAGACTAATCCGAGGGTCAAGGTGGGGATGGTCTCGAAGGTCTACCCGATGCGCAGTCACACTGTCTCCGCCGAGGGTGGAGCGGCGGCGGTGATGCGTCCGGAGGACTCCTACAAGACGCACGCCTTCGACACCATCAAAGGCTCCGACTACCTCGCCGACCAGGACGTGGTCGAGGCGTTCGTGCGCGAGGCGCCGGTCGAGATCATCCAGATGGAGCACTGGGGTTGCCCGTGGAGCCGAGATCCCGATGGCAAGATCTCAGTGCGCCCGTTCGGAGGCATGACCACGTGGCGGACGTGCTTCGCCGCCGACAAGTCCGGCTTCCACATGCTGCACACGGTCTTCCAGACCTCGCTCAAGTACCCACAGATCACGCGCCACGACGAGGCCTTCGTGACCAAGCTCCTCGTCGAGGACAGCCGCTGCGTCGGCGTCGTTGCCCTCGACATTCGGACCGGTCGCTTCGACGCGCTCACCGCGAAGTCCGTAATCCTCGCCACCGGCGGCCTCGGCCGCGTCTACGCGTTCACCACCAACGGCAACATCTGCACCGGTGACGGCATGTCGCTCGCCTACCGCGCCGGCGTCGGGTTGAAAGACATGGAGATGGTTCAGTTCCATCCCACCGGCCTGCCCTTCACCGGGATCCTGATCACCGAGGCAGTGAGGGGAGAGGGCGGCTATCTGCTCAACAACGAGGGCGAACGCTTCTTGAAGCGCTACGTGCCGAACAAGATGGAGCTCGGCCCGCGCGACATCATCTCCCGCGCGATGATGACCGAGTTTGACGAGGGTCGCGGTTTCGACGGTCCGCACGGCAAGTACATGCACCTCGACGTCCGCCACCTCGGCGAGAAGGTGATCGACCGCAAGCTTCCCTTCATGCGCGAGCTCGGCCGCGAGTTCGTGGGCATCGACATCGTCAAGGATCCGATCCCGGTGCGCCCCGTGCAGCACTACATGATGGGCGGCGTCGACGCGGACATCTCAGGCGCGACGCCGATCCCCGGCCTCTACGCGGCCGGTGAGTGCGCGAACGTCGGCCTCAACGGCGGCAATCGTCTCGGCTCCAACTCGCTGCCGGAATGCCTTGTGTTCGGCGCGGCGGCCGGCCGCGCCGCCGCATACCACGCCAGCGCCGCCAAAGCTGTGAGCGCGAACCCTGTCGACGCGATGCTCTGGGACGAGGCGCGGCGTGTAGAGGGTGAGTACCTGGAGAAGAAGGGCGGAGACGAGCGAATGGGGACCATCCGCGAGGAGATGCAGCACGCCATGGATGCAGGCGCCGGCGTCTTCCGCACCAAGGAGGGCCTGGAAGAGCTCATCCAGCAGCTCGGCGGTCTTCGCGAGCGCTTCGAGCGTGTGAAGATCGACGACACGAGCCGCACCTTCAACACCGAGATCGTGGCCGCGCTCGAGCTCGACTTCATGCTCGAGGTGTCGCAGGCGGTCGCTGTCTCGGCCCTGGCGCGCGAGGAGTCCCGCGGAGCGCACGCCAGGCGCGACTTTCCTGAACGCGACGACTCGAAATACCTGAAGCACACGCTGGCGTTCCGCCGCGAAGGCTCGCGGCCTCGCCTCGAGTACCGCGACGTCCACATCACGAATTTCCAGCCGCAGGCAAGGACGTACTGAACATGCCGGACAAGAGGATCACGATTCGCGCGACCCGTTATGACCCGGAGAAAGACCAGGCGCCTCGGCTGCAGTCGTACGACATCCCCTTCTACGACGACAGCATGGTCGTGCTCGACGCGCTGAACCACATCAAGTCACACGTCGATGGCAGCCTTAGCTATCGCTGGTCGTGCCGGATGGGCATCTGCGGCAGCTGCGGCATGATGGTGAACGGCACGCCGAAGCTCACTTGCAACGCGTTCCTCCGCGATTACTGGCCGCGATCGATCACGGTCCAACCCCTCAACAACTTCCCCGTGATCCGCGACCTGGTCATCGACATGGAGGACTTCATGCACAAGCTGAAGTCCGTGAAGCCATGGATCATCCGCAAGCAGGAGCTGCCGCTCGGTGCGGGCGAGCACCATCAGACCAACGAGCAGATCGACGACTTCAGGCAGTTCAGCGAGTGCATCAACTGCATGCTCTGCTACGCGGCCTGTCCGGTCTACGGGCTGAACAACGAGTTCCTCGGTCCGGCGGCGACGGCTTTGGCGAGGCGCTACAACCTGGACTCGCGCGATCAGGGACTCAAGGAAAGGCAGCCGATCATTGGCGACGCCGAGGGCATCTGGGAGTGCAGCTTCGTCGGCGAGTGCTCGGTGGTCTGTCCGAAGGGCGTGGATCCTGCAAAGGCGATCCAGCAGACCAAGCTCGACACGACGATGCGCTTCGTGCTTCCCTACGGCAACCGGGATTGACCGAAGCATTGGCTCCCTCCCCCCATCGGGGGGAGGGTCGGGGCGAGGGGCTGAAGGGGGAATACCCGTGGCGGATGCCACCCAACTGGTGGACCCGCCAGCGCCACTACTTCCTCTACACGGTTCGCGAGTTCACGTCCGTGCCGCTGGCGATCTGGCTGCTGTGGCTGCTCTACGACATCCGCGAAACGCGCCTGGTGCAGCCCGCCGCGTTCGCGATTTTCAGCATCGTCTGCCTGCCCTTCGCGCTGTACCACAGCTGGACGTTCCTGAGCCTCGCCGGCTCGATCATCCACTTCAAGGTCCTCGACCGGCCTGTCTCGGCGCGGCTCATCGTCGCCTCGCAGTTCGCGCTGTGGATCGGCGCTTCAGTGGTCATCGCCCTTCTCCTGGTCGGGCTGGCGCGATGAGTGAGGAACGTGTGAGCTCGCGACCCGCCTTGATGCACCTCTACTGGTGGTTCCTGTTTGCGCAGGGCGGCGTGATCGCCGCCATCCTGCTCCCGGTCCACATCCTGTTCCAGGGCATCCTCGGACCGCTGGGCATCGTCAACGTGGTCCGGCCCGATGACGTCAGCCTCCTTGCCAGCCCGATCGTGAAGCTCTACCTGCTCGTGTTGATCGCGGTGCCGTTCTTTCACTTCGCGCACCGCCTGCGCTACCTGCTGGTCGACCTGGGCATCCCCGCCGCCAGGAGCGTGCCGGCTCAGGTCGTCTTCTACGGCGGTGCCATCGCTGTCACGCTCCTGACCATCTACGTTCTCCTGACCACCGCACCCATAACCTTCTAGCCGCGATGTATTCGGTCGAGGCGATTCCAGCCGGCGAGCTGGGGAACGCGAGCTTTCTTGTCGCGGACGCGGATCGCGGCGTTGGCGTGGTCATCGACCCGCTGCGCGACATCGAGCGGTACCTGACGGTTGCCGCTGACCTCGGCGTCAAGCTCACCCACGCCCTCGACACCCACCTGCACAACGACTATGTCTCGGGTTGCCGCGAGCTGGCGGCCGAGGTCGGCGCAGGCATCGAGCCGCTGGGAGCGGGTGCCGGGCTGCAGGTCGGAGGCATCACGCTCCGCGCGCTCCACACGCCTGGGCACACGCCGGACCACAAGTCCTACCTGCTGAGCGAGGACGGCCGGCCGCGGGCGCTCTTCTCGGGCGGGGCGGTGATGTTGGGCGCGATCGCCCGCACCGACCTGTTCGGACCTCACCTCGCGGTGCACCTCGCCCTCGAGGCCCTGAGCACGCTGCAGGTGCGGCTTCGCGGGCTGCCCGACGACATCCGGGTGTTCCCGACCCACGGAGGAGGGTCCTTCTGCGGCACCGGAGGGCTCAGCGGCCACGAGACGACGCTGGGCCACGAGCGCAAGACCAATCCGTTCTTTCTGACCACCGAGGTCATGCCGTTTCTCGCCCGCGCCCTGAACCAGCAGCGGTATCCGAGCTACTACCGCGACATGGCGGCGATCAACAGGGAGGGGGCCACGCTGCTCGGGCGGACGCTGCCGCCGCTGGTCAAGCTCTCGGCGGGCGATGTCGCGAGCCTGAGAGAGGACGGGGCGGCCATCGTCGACGTGCGCACCGGCCGCGACTACGACCGCGGCCACATCCCCGGAAGCTACAACGTCGGCATCGACGGGCCGGTGAGCGCGTGGGTGGGATGGCTCATCGCGCGCGGCCGTGCCCTCGTGCTCGTGGCCGGGAACGACAGAGACGTGCGCAAGGCGCATCGTGAGCTGCTTCGCATCGGCTACGACACCGTGTCCGGCGTCCTCGACGGCGGGGTCGATGCGTGGCGCTCCAGCGGCCGCGAGCTGTCGACCTTCGAGACGGTCGACGTCGAGGACATGGCGCAGTGGGTCCTGAGCGCGGAACCCATGACCGTGGTCGACACGCGCGACGAGCACGAGTGGGTCGCCGGTCATGTTCCGGGCGCTGTGCACATCTACGTGCCCGACGTGCCACACCGCGTGGACGAGATCCCACGC
>DASXSD010000187.1:0-3406 GCA_036506195.1 Candidatus Dormiibacterota bacterium | reverse complement strand
GGACTCAGAGACGGCGATCGTCGCTGCGCCGCACCGCCCCGCCTCACGTATCCCCATCCACGCGCCAGTCCGTCACCGCCGGCGTGGCGGCCCACCAGCTAAACGCGGCAAGCGTCCGGATGCTTGACAGAAGGTCACTCCTCTTCCGCTTCGGCCATGGAGCGCGGCGGTTGCGCGGGTTCGAAGCGGATATTGCCTGCGGGCATCATCCAGGTCATAACTTCGACGGCGAGCCGGCGGGCTTTAACCGCCGGGTCTTCGTTGCAAAGCCGACGCGCAGTCTCCCGATCCACCGACATCACGGATATTCCACGCAAACCCTCGTCGTCCTGCTCCGACAGGGTCCGCCGGCGATGATGTAGCCCTTCTCATAGAGGCCGGCCCGGAAGGCCAGATGAGCATCCTGAAGTGCGTCCGCCTCGTCATCGGAAAGCTCAGGAGCGTCCGGTGGACGCACGAGGAGTACGAGCGTGTGCTGGTCGAATCTCATGCTGACTCAGTCGATCCCTTCATCCGCCACCGCGGGCGGGCCATCGCGGGCCGTCGACCCAGCCCAGACTCGGCCGTGGAGCGCCCCGGGGGAGAGGTCACCTGAAGGCTAGTGCTGCGTGCGCCGGCTCTCGGCGAGGGCACTGTCAGCGGCGCTCAAATGGGCACCTGGATTGGAGGAGCGCGCCCGGCTCCCTGTCGCCCAACCGCGCTGTTGACATGGACGGGGGAAGGGTGCGTGCTGGCGCACCGTCTCGGACCACATCCCGCACGCGTGGCATTCGACCACACCACGCCCGGCTAGCAGAGGACGGCATGGCACTGCGAGGTTGACCGTCTATTCTCCGCGCCATGCCTGCGACGAGCTTGTCTCGCACAGAGGCGCGCTTCCTCGACATACGTGACGCCTTCGATGCGGCTGAGCTAGCTGAGGCTCGCGGGCTGGCCGCTGTCCGATCTCGGCAGCTGGCTGCCGCGAGACTCGCGGAACTGGAGTACGCCCTCGAGCACGTTGCCGCCGACGAGCTGGGTGATGAGGACGTACGCGCGCTCATGGCGATGAAGCAATGGGTGCGCGAGGTGCTGGAGACGCAGGGCAGCCAGCAGGCTGCGGATGATGCGCCAAAGGGAAGCGATCCGACCGACGATCTTGAACGGATATCTCGGCAGATCATGGATCGTTATTCAGAGGCTCAGTCCGCGGTTGATGTTGGCGGAACCACGCTCACGCGGCTCGCTGTCCTTGGGGCACTTGCCGTGGAGCCGAGCTCGGTACGGCGGCGTGAGCTCTTCATTGCGCTTCAGCCGGTCTGGCATTCGATTGACGGCGACGCCGACAGCACCAGTCCGTACAAGAGGTTGTTGCTCTGTAGCGCTGATCGCTGGGCGAGGGGCAGGTCGCCGGTAGCCGCCAACGCGTCCGCGCTGGGCTTCGACCCTGTCGCGATAGAGCCGCTGCTCGTCGAGATCCTCGATATCTGGCAGACCTCGGTTCGACCGACCGAGCCGATCGAACCCTGGGATTGGTGGTATGCCGCTGGTGCGGCAGAACGGGTGCTGGCGCACGCGATACCGGTCGAGCGGCTACGGTCGCTGTCCGACGCGTACCACGCATCGCTCGGCGCGGCTCCTGCGCAGCTTGGCATCCGCTTCGCTACCGACCCGCGATCGAGCCGTCCGCCCGTGCCGGTCGCGTACACGACCTTCGGCAGGAGGTCGCGCGAAATGGCGGGCGGTCGATGGCTTCGTGCCGAGCCGTGGGTCATCGGGACCTACGCGGGCGGTGGTCTGGGCGAGTTGACCGAGCTCGTACACGAGACCGGGCACGCACTCCACCTCGCCGCCATCCGTACTCGCCCGGCATTCGCCGACTGGCCGGACAGCGATGCCTTCACCGAGGCACTGGCCGAACTGACTGCTCTCGACACGGCGGAGCACGCCTGGCAACAGCAGTGGCTTGGCGTCTCTGCGCCCGATGCAGTGTCCTTGCGTGGCCGGTACGCCGAGGTCATCCTTGACATCTGCTGGGCCCTCTTCGAGATCCGCCTACACGGCGATCCCGACCGGCGGCCCAACGACGTCTGGACCGACCTGACGTCCACCTACCTGAGCATCGCGCCGCACCCCGAGTAGTCGTGGTGGGCGCTGCGCGGCCAGCTCGTTCAAGAGCCGGGTTACATGGTCAACTATGCGATCGGTCCGATCCTGGCGGCCGACCTGCGTGCCGCGATTCGTGCCGAGCGCGGCGACTGGGTACGAGGCGACGCTGGCTGGTACGAGTGGGTATCGGAGCGGATCTATCGCTGGGGACTGGAGCGGTCGTCCGGTGACGTACTCCGCGGTGTACTCGGCCGCCGGCCTGACCCGAATGCACTCCTCACCGAGCTCGCACGGATCGGAGGCGCAGTAGATGGCTCTGCTCTATGACTTCCTCACGTCGGCTAAAGGCGGTCTGCCCGACCCGGGGTTCACGGGCCGGGCATTGAGGCCGCTTCAGGTCTGCCAGCTCGAGCTCCCCACAGCCGGTTGCCGTACTCACGAGCGTTCACCGAATCCGCCTCCCGCTGATACCTGCGGCCGCGCGCAGCGTCTACGCGATGGTTTGGCGGGACTAGATAGACGACGAGACGCTGGCGGCGCTGCCTGAGAGTGCGCGCCGCCCTCACGTTGACGATTCGCCAACGGTCGGGCGACGGCACGTACGCGGTCGCCCCAAACAAGTCCGGGCTTGCGGACCGCGTGCTCAGTCGTCGTCGGATCCGGTGAAGCTGTAGGTCCCGTCCCAATGCCACACGCCGGTCGAGTCGAGCGAGACGACGGTGTCCGCGTGGAAGCCGGTGAATTTGCCGGTCCCGCTCGAGAACGTCACTCGACCCCGGAGCGTCGTGAAGTCGAGCCGGACGTGGCCGAACGCGGCGCTCCCGTGCGCGGACGAGAGGACGATGCTGCTGTCCAGCACGCCGTTAGCAGGAGCCGCGAAATAGACCACCCTCATTCCGGGCTTGATGGTGTGGATGTTCGAGGAAGTGATCGTGCAGAAGGACCCCGCTGTGAAGTTGTACTGCGAGCACTCCTTCGTGACGTGCAGAGCTCCATTGCGCTCCGTCGCCGTGGCGGGGCCCGCGATCGCCACTATCCCCGCGGCGACGAACGCGAAGATGAGCGCCAAGGTGCGCTTCATCACCGGTCTCCTTTCCCGATAGATCGTGATTGCCCGGCGCCGATCTCCTCGGCTGCAACGACCCGGGCGAACGGCACACCAGCGATCTCGTTTGCATCCCTGACGTCGTCTTCGGTCTCCGCCTCGAAGCGGCAGAAGCACGAGTCGTCCGCAGGGACGTAGGTCGAACCCAGATGCGCCGCCCGGGCTCGTTGGCTGCCAAGCCGGGCGAGCGCGGCCTCGAGCCACGCGCGGTTG
>DASXSD010000186.1:0-7018 GCA_036506195.1 Candidatus Dormiibacterota bacterium | reverse complement strand
GGTGCCGCCACAGGCGGTGATGATGACGGCGAACCCTATGCAGGCCAGTTTCGCGCTGGCCCAAGGCTGATGCGTGCGCATCGAACGGTCCTCCTGCGGCGACCGTCCCACCTCGCAGGGGAAACCTCGCCGCTGGAGGCTCCCCACTGATCCGCGCAGGCGGGAGAAGACACGCTCATGGGGACGGGTCTCCTGGCTTGTGGATCACAGCGAGCCGGCCGCCTTCCCAAGGTCGATGCCTCAGTGGCCGAAGGCCGGACGCTCCCCACTCACAGTTGCGCGACAGCTCCGGATTTAGCTCCCCTCATGAGGAACCGGATTCCCGCGTCCCGGTGAGCTATTCAGTTGTAGGCAAAGACATTATGGCGCCGGCCCAAGCGGGCCGGAGACGCCGGCATCTTCGAACGTCGCCATCTCGTTGAGCAGTCGCATCGACGCCCGCACAAGAGGTAGCGCGAGCACGCCGCCGGTGCCCTCGCCGAGGCGGAGGTCGAGGTCGAGCAAAGGATCCAGGCCGAGTCTCTTCAACACCTCGCCGTGGCCAAGCTCCTGTGATCGATGCGAGGCGATCAGGTAGTCGACGACCGCCGGAGCGACCGCGGTCGCGACCAGCGCCGCCGCACCGGAGATGAAGCCGTCGACGATCACCGGCTTGCGCGACCGCGCGGCCTCGAGGATGACGCCCACCAGGCCTGCGATCTCGAGGCCGCCGACCGCGGCCAGGGCGTCGATGCCGCCACGCGAGATGGCGTCGGCGTTGACCGCGAGCGCGCGCCGCACGGCGTCGCGCTTGCGTTCCAGCCCGGCGTCGTCAACACCTGTGCCCCGGCCCACGACCAGGACCGGGTCGAGCCCGGTCAACGCGCAGATCACGGCCGCGGACGCTGTTGTGTTGCCGATGCCCATGTCGCCCGTGATCGCGATGTCCGGCTTCTCCTCTTGCACGAGGCGCCGGCCGACGTCGATTGCGATCTGGGCCTCTGCGACCGACATCGCGGGGCCTCGGGTGATGTTGGCGGTGCCCGGCCTCACCTTGACGGCGCGTACGCCGGGCTGCGCCGGCAGGTCGACCTTCACGCCGATGTCGGCGACGAGGACCCGCGCGCCCAGGGCGTGCGCCAGCACGTTGATGGCCGCGCCCGCGCGGGCGAAGTTCAGGACCATCTGCGCCGTCACCTCGACCGGGTAGGCGCTGACTCCTTCCTCCACCACACCGTGGTCGGCGGCCAGGGTGAAGACCACTGCCTGGACGAGAGGTGGGTCGAGCCGTCCGGTCATCGCCGCGATGCGGACGGACAGGTCTTCGAGCCTGCCCAGGCTGCCCGCCGGCTTGGTCAGCCTGGCCTGTCGCTGCCGCGCGGCGCGCATGGCCGCGTCATCGAGGGGAGGGATCTCGAACACAGCGGTTACGTTAGAGGCCTGTGAAGTTCGCCGAGTTTCGCCGTCTCTGCCTCTCGCAGCCGGAAGCGGAAGAGGTCGAGACGTGGGGCGAGCCGACCTTTCGCGTCCGAGGACGCATCTTCGCCATCGGGTCGCCGGAGGGATCGTCGGTCTCCCTCAAGGCGTCGCTCGACGACCAGGCGGGCCTGATCGAGATGGACCCGCAGACGTTCTGGGCGTCCGCCTACACCGGCAGGTTTGGCTGGGTGAGCGTGAGACTGTCCCGCGTCAACAAGAGGTTGGGGGAGAAGCTGGTGAGAAACGCCTGGGAGCGAACAGCTCCCAGGCGCTTACAAAGCCAGAGCGAGGCTGTTCAGAAGGCGCGGCGCCGGTAGCCGCTCCGAGCGAACAGCCGGAAGACAAGCAGGAGCAAGAAAGCTCCGACGAACGCCATGATCATCGCGCTGATGATCGGGTGCCCGGCGATGACGATGTTGAAGTGGAGCATGCCCGCCAGCACGATGCCGCCGATCAAGGCGCCAAGGATGCCGACGATGATGTCCCAGATCAAGCCAAGGCCGTGGCCGAGGGCGACGTGGCTGGCCAGAAAACCGGCCACCAGCCCGACCAGACACCACAACAGGATGTTGTCCAGGTCGAGCGTCAGTGGCGAACCGTTGACCGAGATGACCATTAAGATCAGGCCTCCTTTACAAAACTAGACCGGCCACCTCTAGAACGCGTCGTTCGATCAACTCACCTTGGCCGCGAGATCGGCGAAGACTGCCCCTAGCACCCGGCTGAATGCCGGGAACGGATGTACGACGTCGGCCAGCGTGCGCACCGGCGTTCCCACCTTCACCGCCAGGGCGAGCTCGCCCAGGATCTCGCCCGCCCGCGGGGTCACCAGCGTCGCCCCGATGAGCTTGCCGGTCGCGCGGTCGCCGATCAGCTTCATGACCCCGCCGTGGAAGTCGTGGATGTAGCCGCGCGCAGCTTCGCCCGGGTCGGTGCTGGCGACGACCACGTCCGCGCCGCTCGCGCGCGCGGCCTGCTCCGAGAGGCCGACCGACGCCACCTCCGGGTCGGTGTAGGTGACTCGTGGAATTGCCGTGTGGTCGGCGCGCACGTCTTCGCCGCGGAGGCGCCTGGCCACGATCTGACCGTGGTAGTACGCCAGGTGCGTGAAGCCGCCCAGCCCGGTGATGTCTCCCGCGCCATAGACACCCGGTCGCGCCTCCAGCGTCTCGGGGTCGACCCTCAGCCAGCCCTTCTCGGTCTGGGCGAGCCCGCTCGGCTTCCACGCCTCGAAGTTGGGGCGGCGACCGGTGGCCACAAGGAGCCGGTCGGCGCCGATCAGGGCGCCTGACTGCAGGTGGACGACGACGTCGGTGTCGTGCTTCTCGACGGCAACGCATGGATCACCCACGAACACCTCGATGCCATCCGACTTGAGGTGGGGCAGCAGGGCGGCGGCGGCCTCGGGCTCCTCCAGGCCGAGAAAGCGGGGACCCGCTTCCACGATCGTGACCCTGGAGCCCAGCCTGGCGAAGCCCTGGGCCAGCTCGACCCCGACCGCGCCGCCGCCGAGCACGACCAGGCGCCGCGGCAGCTCACTGGGCACCGCCGCCTGGCGGTTGGTCCAGTACTCGACCCTGGCCAGCCCTTCGATGGGCGGGATGGCTGCGGTGCCTCCATTGGCGACGACGACCGCTCGGCGCGCGACGAGCTGCTCGCCGCCGACCTCGACCGTGCGCAGGTCGATCATCGTGCCCGCACCCCGGAACAGCTTTGCGCCCGTCTTCTCGAGCGCGGCCGCCGGCCGAGTGTCGTCCAGGTCGCGCGCCATCCAGAGCACGCGCTTGGCGACCTTCGGGAAGTCGACTTTCCACTCCACTTCCGACGCCGCGAGCGTGCGCGCGCGCCCGGCTTCTTCGATCGTCTGGGCCGACCGCAAAAAAGTCTTCGACGGAACGCATCCCCAGTAGGGGCACTCGCCGCCCACCAGCTCGCGCTCGACGACGGCCAGCGACAGCCCGCTGCCTTCGAGGCCGCCCGCGAGCGCCTCCCCGGAGACACCGCCGCCCAGGCAAACGACGTCAAACTCCCGCGGCAACCTGGTCTCCTCCTTCCGCGCTCTGGCGTCTCAACGATTCGAGAAGTGACGTCGCGGTGAACGCACCCGCATAGCGGTTGCCGTCGAAGACCGCGGCGCGCTCGGTCGGGCTCGCCAGCGCCGCCGCGAAGGCTTCGGTCAGGGTGCTCGAGAGCGCCACCCGTGGCTCGTCGGGACTGGGGCCGCCGTCGAGCTCGAGCGTCTGCGCGTTGATCTGCACGACCGACATCCGCCGCACCAGGCGCTCGCGGCCGAGAAACTCGGCGACGTAATCGCTCGCGGGTCGGGTGAGGATCTTCTCGGGC
This sequence comes from Candidatus Dormiibacterota bacterium, assembly GCA_036506195.1. GTDB lineage: Bacteria > Chloroflexota > Dormibacteria > Dormibacterales > Dormibacteraceae > 40CM-4-65-16. Next base: position 3,217 of record DASXSD010000186.1, on the reverse strand, counting down.
GTGTCGTACTGGGCGACCTCGGCCTGCATCTTCAGGAGGCAGATCCGGTCGCCCACGACCACTGCTTCGTCGATGTCGTGTGTGACGAAGACGACCGTCTTGCGCACGGAGCGCTGGATGCCGATGAATTCCATCTGCAGATGCTCGCGCGTGATCCTGTCCACCGCCCCAAACGGTTCGTCCATGAGCAGGATGGGTGGATCCGCGGCAAGCGCCCGCGCGAACCCGACGCGTTGGCGCTGCCCACCCGAAAGCTGGTGCGGGTAGCGATTCCGATACTCTCCCGGCGCCAGACCCACCAGGTCGAGCAGCTCGTCGACGCGAGCCACGATGCGACGGCGATCCCACTTCCACAGGCGCGGCACCGTGGCCACGTTGTCGGCGACGGTCATGTGCGGGAAGAGTCCCGTCTGCTGGATGACGTAGCCCATCTTCAGACGCAGCGCCGCGGGGTCCACCTCACGCGTGTCGACGCCGTCGACGAGCACGCGTCCTCGGTCGGGATCGAGGAGCCGGTTGATCATGCGCAGCGTCGTCGTCTTGCCACATCCCGACGGACCTATGAGCACGCATGTCTGACCGTCGGGTATCTCGAGCGTGAGGTCGCGCACCGCGTTCGAGCCCGACGCGAACTGCTTGCTCACGTTTTCAAGGCGGATCACCTGATCCACCAATCTAGTGAAGACGAGGGTCACAATCAGGCCGGGTTCATCCCGGCCGTCTCCAGGTGTGTACCGCCAGACGCCGCCCAATCGGTGCTGCGAGTACCCCGGGAGGGGGCCCGCGGGGGAGGGCCGCAGCCCTCACCCGCGAGTTACTAACGTAATCGAATGCCCGCGCGCCTATTCCTCGTCGAGCAGCCGTGGGTCGACTGGAGCTGGCTTGCCGCGCACGTGCCCTACGTCCTCGCCGCGGTGCAAGAGCACGTTCAGCTCACCGTCATCGCGGTCGCCGCCGGGCTCGCGATCTCGCTGTTGCTGGGAGTTCTCGCACACACCTGGCCGGCATTCCGGCTTCCGGTGCTGACGATCTTCGGGATTTTCTACACGATCCCTTCGATCGCGATGTTTGCGCTCCTCATCCCCATCACCGGGCTGTCCGGCACCTCGGCCGAGATCCCGCTCATCGGGTACAACGTCCTCGTCCTCGTCCGCAACGTGATCGTCGGGCTGGACTCGGTGCCCGCCGACGTGCTCGACGCCGCCGACGGCATGGGCTACCGGCGCCTGGCGCGGCTGCTTCGCGTGGAGCTGCCGCTGGCCCTGCCGGCGATCCTCGCCGGTTTGCGCGTCGCCACCGTCTCCACCATCGGCATCGTGACCATCGCGGCGGTGATCGGCATCGGTGGTCTTGGGCAGCTGATCCTGCGCGGCCTCATCCAGGACTTCTACACCCCGCTCGTAGTCGCGACTGTGCTGTGCATCGTGCTCGCACTCTTCGCGGACCTCCTCCTGGCCGGCGCGCAGCGGCTGGTCGTTCCGTGGGCGAGGTCGTCATGAGCCTCATCGACGTCTGGGAGTGGTTCGCCGACCCCGCCAACCGGCAGGGGCCGGACGGGATCCCAACCCGGCTTGCCGAGCACCTGCACCTCTCGATCGAGTCGCTTCTGCTCGGCGCGGCCATCGCGCTGCCGATCGGGATCGTGCTCGGACACTACGGCCGCTTCGGCAATCTCGCGATCAACATCACAAACGTCGGACGGGCGGTTCCCTCGTTCGGCATCATCGTGATCGCCTTCCTGGCGCTCGGTCTGGGCGATGCGCCGATCATCCTCACCCTGACTGCCCTCGCGATTCCACCGATGGTGACCAACAGCTACGTCGCGCTGCGCGAGGTCGACCCGGACGTGAAGGAGGCCGCCCGCGGGATGGGATACCGCGAGCTGGCCCAGCTGCTACGCGTGGAGTTACCTCTCGCCGTACCCCTGATCATGGCCGGGGTTCGCACGTCGGCCGTGCAGGTCGTGGCCACCGCCACCCTCGCGGCCGTGGTCGCGGGGGGCGGATTCGGCCGCTACATCATCGACGGCTTGGCGCGCAACGACCAGCCCCGCCTGGTCGCAGGCGCACTGCTCGTGGCCGCGCTCGCGATGGCGACCGAGCTCTTGCTCGCCGGTCTGGAGCGACTGCTCGTGCCGCGCGGCATCCGGCTGCTGTCGGCTCGCGCGGTCGAGCGGACGGTCACGGCCAAGGCCGCCTAGATGGAAGAATTTGAATCAAGGACGGGTTCCCAATCGCAAAGGGCGAAGCTCGCCCTTGGAGGAAATCCATGACCCGCATCCGACGCTCACGTTTGTGGACTCTGGCGATCGCCGCGACGGTGCTGGTGATCGCGGCCTGTGGCGGATCGACCGGCACGACCAATAAGGGCTCGGTCACCGTCGGAGGCTTCAACTTCCCCGAGAGCGACATCCTGGCCCAGGTCTACGGCCAGACCCTCGCCCACAACGGGTATGACATCAAGTACAAGACCGAGCTCGGTACGCGCGCGGTCGTGGTGCCCGCGATCCAGAGCGGCCAGATCGACCTCTACCCGGGCTACGCGGCAAGCGAGCTCGAATACCTGAACAAGGGCAAGGGTGAGGCGACGCCGGATGCGGCGGCAACCACCGACAAGCTCAACACCTACCTGAAAGACATAGGCGCCCAGGCTTTGACGCCTTCGTCGGCCTTTGACGGCAATGCCTACGCCGTGACCAAGGCCACCGCGGACAAGTACAACCTGAAGAAGCTGTCCGACCTGACGCCGGTGGCGTCGCAGCTCGTCTTCGGCGCCGGACCGGAATGCAAGACCTACAAGTTCTGCCTACCTGGTCTGCAGAGCGTGTACGGCTTGCATTTCAAGAACACGCTGGTGCTGGACACCGACGGGCCGGCGACGCGGGCCGCGTTCAAGAACGGGACCATCCAGGTTGGGCTCGTCTTCAGCACCGACGCCGACCTGCAGCAGCTCGGCCTGGTCGTGCTGGAGGACGACAAGCACATGATCGCCGCCGACAACGTCGTGCCCGTGGTCAGGACCAAGGTCGTCACCGACGACATCAAGGGCATCCTGAACAAGATCAGCGCCGGCATGACGACCAACGACCTGTTCACGATGAACGGGAAGGTGGCGCTTCAGCACCAGGACGCCGAGGCGGTCGCCAAGGCCTACCTGGAGCAGCACAACTACTTCAGCTAGCCTTTCGTCGTCCGGTGGAGCGAGACGAGGCTCTCGC
>DASXSD010000185.1:0-14013 GCA_036506195.1 Candidatus Dormiibacterota bacterium | reverse complement strand
CCGCGCCGTGCTCGCTCGGCCCGCTCACCAATGGCCCGCATCAGCTCGACCCGCTGGGGATGTCCGTCGTCTACCAGGACTCGAGCGCCATCTCGAGCCCGCCGTCATACGGCACCTACACGCCCAACGCCAACCCGCTGCGCCCCGGCACCATCGCGCTGACCGGCGCCATCAACCCCAGCACCATCTACGTCTTCATCTACGAGCTCGACGCAACGGGGGGCAATCCGAATCCGAGGTGGAGCTGCCCGACCTGTGCCGGGGCGAGCGGCGCTGCGGTGCGCACGTCGGGCCACCAGCTGGTCGTGGTTGACCTGAAGCTCCAGTGGAAGCCGGTCCTCAACACCCTTCTCGGCATCCCCAGCACGATCACGTTCGACTCCCAGACGGTGGAGAGGCTCGAATTCTGACGTGCACAAAAAGCAAAAGGGGCAGGTGCTCGTCATCATCGCGGTCTGGCTCCTCGCCCTGATCGGCTCTGCGGCGCTGATCCTCCTCACGGGGTCGGTCGAGTGGCAGCGCAACCAGCTGCAGCAGCTGGCCGACCAGGCCGCCCTCGACGCGGCGATGAATATCAGCGTCGGGTGCTCGGCCGGCTCTGCGAACACGGTCATCACCGAGGCCGACAACTTCGTCGCCACCCAGCGCACACGCACCGGGACGCTCAACATCGGCGCGGGCAGCTGCGCCGCCGGCTACACCGGCACCGACACCTTCACGGGCGGCCTTACCGAGACGGTCCGCTACCCATACCGCGCCCACCAGCAGCAGGTCGAGGTGACGCTCACGCTGTCACTGCCCATCTCCTTCGGCAACTACGCCGGCGCTTCGACGACCAACGTGACGCGGCGTGCGGTCGCCCAACAGCTCAGCGGCTCGGCGCCCGCAGTGACCGCGGGCAGCCTCTCGTGCACCGGCGGCGACTTCAACATCGGCGGCAGCATCCTCGCCTCCAACGCGATCACGCTCGCTGGCGGCTGCGCCGTCTACGCGCACAGCCGCTTCGACGCGACATCGGGAACGTACTCGGACCTGGGAAACATCTCCGTGTACGCCAACGCGCAGACCTGGGTCGCAGGCGGCGGCGCATGTGTCGCGGGCTCCAACTCGGGGTCCACGAGCGCCATCTGCGCCGATGGCTTTGAGCTGGCCGGCCACAACGCGACGGCCTGCGGCACCTCGGGAACCAGCGCGTTTCTCGCCGCCGGCGTGGCCGCGATCCAGCCGAACCCGTGCGCGGGCGGAACCGGGGCGCAACCCGTCGCGCCGGTGTCGGTGCTCCTGCCGCCCGAGCCCAACACCGACCCGGCGGCGATTGCCACCCTCCGCAACAGCAGCGGCGGGGCGCTCGGCGCGGCATGCAACCCGGCCGGCGTCTATCCGAACATGACCGCCGGCGGCGTCGTCGTCGGCACGGGCCTCGGTCCGTCACCCGCCAGCCGCGACGCGAGCGGCTTCTACCACTTCAAGCCGAGCTGTTACGGCTACCTCAACCTCGCGACGCTGAGCGCGGGCGGGATCACGAACCGGCAGATCGGGCCCGAGAGCGCCCGCCAGCGCCACTTCGTCACCGGCACGCTACCCGCGCCCAGCGCTGCCGGTACGCTCCTGGTCGCCACCCTGACCTCCGACGAGTCGCCGAACAAGTCGACGCAGCCCGCCGGGTGGCTGTTCGCGGCGAACGCCAACCAGGCCGGCGCCGGCAGGGTCGAGATCTGGTACTACCCCTCGAACCCCGGTGGCCTCTCCTCGTTCCAGTTCGCGTTGAACCCGGCGACCGATTTCGGCGAGGTGCAAATCAGCGAGTGGAACGGCGCCGCGGTCGCGCCGCTCGATCAGACGGGATCGACGGTGATCCCGGTCGCAGCGACCACGGCCGTAAACGCTACCGGCGGCGTGACGACTGTCGCCGGTGAGCTGGCGATCACCGACTCTGCGTTCACGATCGCCGCCGGCCAGACCTACAGTCCAGGCGCCGGCTGGACCAACACCGTCAACGACGTCACGAACGGCTACGGCGCCGAATACGCCCTGAACCTGCCCGTCGGCATCGCGACCGAGACCGTGTCGGCCAGCCAGGCGACTCCTTGGTCCGCCGTCATCGCGACGTTTAAGCCTGCGGCGGTCGTCGGCGGCGGCGGCGTCCTCGATCCAGGCTTCTACTACTTCAACGGCTCCGGCTTTGCCGGTGGCGGCGGGATCTGCCTCAATGGCGGCACGCTGCTGGCCCAGGACGTGACGATCGAGTTCGTCAACCAGGCCGGCTTCTCGACAGGCACCTGCGCCGCGGGCGGAGGCGCCAACTGCAGCGCGGCGACCTGTCAGTTCGGCTCGACACCCTGCTCGATCTCCGCCTGCCCGCCGAACGCGGCGCTGGACTCGGCCGGTGGCGGGTACACGTGGTTCGCGGCGCCCTGCTCACAGGCCCCGGCCGGCGACGCTGCGAGCTGCCCCGGCTCGGCGTGGTGTCCCACCGGCGACCGCGCCTGCTGGAACCTGCTGATCTGGGCGCCGGCAAGCAACACCGGCCAGATCGCGATCAAGGGCACCGCCGCCGACCACTGGCTGTTGGGTTCGGTCTTCTGGCCGGGGACCTGCACCGACACGGTCAACGGCTCGAGCACGATCGACGGCACGCTGGCCTGCGGCACCCTCTCAGTGTCCGCGGCCCCTGCAGCGGGGATCGCCGTCGGAAGCGACTACGGGATCAGCACCGCCCTCTTCGAGGCCATTCTCATCGAATGACCCTCGCGCGGAGGCGGGCCTCCCCCGCGGATCCCCTCCTTCCACATTGGACGCCTGGTGGCATCTGGTGAGCAACGCCTGGTGACGGCCGGAATGAATCCGGCCTGCAACTCCACCTCGTCTTATTAGTTGCTTTAGGGCGTCCCTTTTGTGAAGCTAGCGCCCACCTGAATGTCAATTGCCACCTCCGCCCTCGCCCGTCCGCGCCGCGGCCGCCTCTACATCGTCATCGGAGCCGTGCTCGCCGTGCTCGCTTTCGCGACCGCCGCGGGTATCGCCAGCCTCCCCCTGATCCAGGGCAGCACGACCGGGTCCCGCGTCGTCGTCGCCAGTCATGACATCGCAGCTCGGACCGTGATCTCGGCCTCCGACCTAACCCTCAGCAACATCGCCTCTCCCCCACCGGAGGCTTTCACGCGGGTCGCCGATGTGGCCGGCAAAGGCGCGCGCGTCAACATCCCCGCCGGCATGGCGGTAAGCGCCAACCTGGTCGCTCCGTCGGGTGATCTCGTGAGCAGCAGCGACGTCGCCTATCTGCCGATCCCCAAAGGCTGGGTGGCGGTGACGGTGCCGACGAACGAGCAGGTCGGGGTCGGCGGCTACGTGCAGGTCGGCGACAGGATCACGATGCTCGCGACCGTCAACACCCAGATCCTCGGCCAGAACCCGGGCCGCTCGGTGGTGCTGACCGTCTTCCGGGACGTCGACGTGCTGCGCGTCGGTCCCGCGAACAGCGGCAGCGGCGCATCAGGCGTGGTGACCAGCAGCCTGACCGTGCTTATGACCGCGTGCGACTCCGAATATCTTTTCTGGCTTCTGAACAACGCCTCCATGAAGTACGCGCTCGAGTCCTACACCGACTACCAGGGCGTGCCGACGCAGCCCGACACGAAGTGCCCAGGCGTCTCTTCGGCCACGGGAGTGGGTCCCAAAGACGTCGACGCTCGCTGGCATTTCACCACCCACTAAGGCGGACCACCAGTGAGCACCGCGATCATCCTGGTCGCGGTCGCCGCGGCCGCGGGGGTGGGCCTCGTCGTCTACGGAATGATCCGTTCCCAGCAGGCCGCGAGCCCTGAGAGGTCCGTCCGCGCCTCCTACCGGACGCTGGCCGACGTCCGCGAGCAGCTGCGGCGCCGTTTCGAGCCCACTGGGACCCCCACCTGGATCGCCTCCGACCAGCGCACGACCAAGCTCCAGCGCGACCTGGTGAGCGCTGACCTCGAGCTGCGTCCGTACGAGTTCAGGTTGATCCAGGGCGGCTTTGCTCTGCTGTTCGCGGTGATCGGTCTGCTCCGGTTCGGGATCGGCGCCGAGTTCCTGGTCCTCGCGGTGATCGGCTACATCCTGCCGTCGCTCTACCTGCGCAATCGCCGGGGACACCGGCTCCGCGAGTTCGACGCGGGCCTTCCGCGCGCGATGGAGCTGATCGCCAACTCGATGAAGGCCGGCCAGTCGGTTGCGCAGTCACTGAGCGCGGTCACCGACAATGCCGGGCCGCCAGTCTCCGACGAGTTCGCGCTCGCGCGTCGAGAGATCGAGCTGGGTGCGTCGATCGACAGCGCCTTGAACAACATGGTCAAGCGGATCGGCAGCAACGACCTTCGCCTGATGGTGATGGTGATCACGATCCAGCGCTCCGTCGGTGGCGACCTCCCCGCAATCCTCACCACGCTCGCCGACACGATGCGGCAGCGCGAAGAGATGCGGGCCGAGATCAACGCCGCGACCGCGCAGTCGCGCGCGACGGCGCTGATCATCACGCTGCTGCCGATCGTCGCGGCGTTGCTTCTCTACTTCCTGGTCCGCGACTACTTCCTGCCGATGCTGACGAACCCGCTCGGCTGGGTGATGTTGATCCTGGCCGGATTCCTGCTGTTCGTCGGCAACCTCATCATCCGGCGGCTGACGACGATCGTATGAACGGACTCCCGCTTGTCGTCGGGATCGCCGCTGCCGCGGGCGCGTACCTGCTCACCATCGGCATCATCGCCTCGCGCGCGGCCGACGCCACCGCCCTTGCGCGCGAGCGCCTGGCCCGCCAGGAAGTCGGCCTGGGCCAGAGCGCGGTCGCGCTCGAGCTCGAGAAGCCCTTCACCGAGCGCCTCTTCGGACCAATGCGTAGATGGATCAACCGCCAGATGACACGCATGACGCCCGAGGCGCAGGCGTTCAACTTCCGGCGCCAGCTCGACTTCGTCGGCAATCCACTCAACCTCGACCCGGCGGGCCTGCAGACGCTGCGCATCGCCGCGGCCGCCGGCCTGGGCGCGATCGGCACGCTGGTCGGCCTCTTCTTCGGCACGCCTTTCGCCATCGGCCTTTCGCTGGTGATCGGAGTCGCGCTCGGTTTCTACCTCCCTGTGTTCTGGCTCGACCAGCTGGTGCGCGACCGCCGCGCGGAGCTCGAGGCCTCCCTTCCAAACGCGCTGGACGTGGTGGCCATCAGCATGGAGGCAGGCCTCGGCCTCGACCGCGCCCTCGAGCAGCTTGTGCGCCACCAGGACGACTCGCTGACGCTGCTCGTCGCCCGCGCCCTGCGCGAGATCCAGCTCGGCCGGCCCCGCCCGGAGGCGCTGGAGGAGATGGCGGAGGCAACGGGCATCGACGATTTCTCGTCGCTCGTGCGCGGAATCCTCTACGCGGAGCGAACCGGTGTGCCGATCGCGCGCACCATCGCCGCGCACGCCGCCCAGATGCGTGTCAAGCGCCGCCTGAAAATTCGCACCGAGGCCGCGCGGGCGTCGCTGAAGATCCTCATCCCGACCGTCGGCTGCGTCTTCCCGACCCTTTGGCTCGTCCTGCTGGGACCGGCGCTGATCGTCGTCCTGACGATCGCCTCGAAATAACGGTAGGCGTGGCGGCCGGGTTCACCCCGGCCGCGACCCACGTCGCAACCTGTCGCCAGACATCGTGCGTGGAAGGCTGCTCAGGAAAATCCGAACCGTATACCGGAAGGAGAGCAGCCCCGGCGCGAAGCGCCCGGGCGATGAGAGGAAACAATTTGGGTTTCCTCTCATAACAGAAAGGGGTTCGTCCTTCTTTCGCGACCGATCGTCGTCGCGGGCCCGTGCCCGCTGTAGACGATCAGGTCGTCCGGCAGCGACAGCAGCTCTGAACGGATCCCTTCGATCAGCGCCCTGCCGTCGGAGTTGGCGAAGTCGGAACGGCCGATCGAACCGGCAAACAACGCGTCGCCCGTGAAGAGGTAGCCGTCGATCTTGAGCGTCACCCCGCCCGGGCTGTGGCCTGGTGTGTGCAGGATCTCGAACTCGAGCGAACCCGCACGGTACTTCTCACCCGGGACCAGGCTCGTGACGTTGTCGACCTGGGTCGCGATCGGACCGAACTCGCGGCGCAGCGGCCGTCCCTCGGCGACCACTGCCCGCTCCGAGTCGTGGACCGCGATCGGGACCGGTCCGAATGCCTCGCGTAGCTCGTGCAGGCCGGCGATGTGGTCGAGGTCGGTGTGCGTGAGCAGGATCGCCTTCACATCCGCGCCGCGGTGGCGCGCCGCCTCGATGGCGAGCTCGGGCTCCAGGTTGGAGTCGATGATGACCGCGTCATGCGTGTCCTCGTCTTCGACCAGATAGGAGTTGGTGGCGAAGCGGCGGTCAGCGGTGACCTCGACGCGAATCGAGGTCAATCGAGGTGTTTGCGGACGATCAGGTGCCGCTCGGTCTCGCGGTGCGTTTCGAAGCCCGCGCGCAGGTACATGCTCAGGGGACCGCGGTAGTTCGACTGGGCAGACTTGAGCTCTTTGACCGGGTAGGCCTCGACGGTTTTGACACCGCGCCGGCGGAGGCGGTCGAGGGCGGCATCCAGCAGCGCGCTAGCCACCCCGTGCTGCCGGTAGGGGGCGGCGATCACGAAGCACGCAAGCGAGCCGACGCCCTGCTGCTCGGCGGCGTTGAGGCGGAAGCGATGCATCACGCCGTTCAAGCGCGTCGTCTCGCCGTAGTTGCACCAACCCACCGGCTTGCCGTCGACGTAGGCGAGCAGCGCGGTCACGTTCCCCGCCCCGATCGCCTCGCTCATGTCGCGCCGGTTGTCCTGCGCCGTGCGCACCGCCCACTCCTCGTCCGTCTGCGTGCGGTGGGTCTCCATGCAGTAGCACGACTGCCACCCGGGGAAGTCGCGAAACGCATCGTGGTCGAAGAACGACTGGTAGTCGGCGAGTCGATCGGGCGTCACATCGTGGACCTGGATCTCGCCGATGCTCGGCAGCCGGGCGATCTCGGCCTGTGCCGCGGGATCGTGCTCGAGCCGCAGCCCCTGCAGGATGTTGTCGGCCTCAGATTCCAGGAGCCCGGCCACCATCGCGGTGGCGTCCCATGACATGCTGACCCGACAGCCATTGCCGGTTGGCGCGACCTCCCACGTCAACGTGTGCGGCGGCTGCTTGGCGAAGGTGGGTGCGTAAAGGAATCTCGTGTGCAAGACGAGGCGCTTCGGCGCGACGACCTCGACCACCTCCGACTCCTCGGCCACCGTGCCCCCGCCATCCACCCACCGAACCGTGGCGCCCTCTTTGAACTCGCCTTCGGGCGTCAGGCGGTAGTACCACCGATGCCGTTCCGGAGAGACGATCGCGGTCCAGGCGGTCTCGACGGGGGTGTCGAGACCGACGTCCCGATGACCCTTGGTCACGAGGCTTCGCGTGCCACCGTGTGGACGTCCTTCACACCTTCGAGCTTCTCCATCAATCGCGACAGCTGCGCCAGGGAGTCGATCTCGACGGTCGCCGAAACGACCGCCGTCTTGTCGTCGTACACGTGGACCTCGAGCGCGGACATGTTGACACGGTTCTCGGCCACGACCGTGGCGATGTCACGCATCAGGCCCTGGCGGTCGAACGCTTCGATCTTGATCGCCACCGGGTAGAGGTGCGAGGCGTCCGACTCCCAGTCCACGGGAACCACGCGCGCGCTGTCCTGCGCGTTGACGGCGTTGATGCAGTCCGCCCGGTGCACGGTCACGCCCCTGCCCCGGGTCGTGTAGCCGACGATCGCATCCCCCGGCACCGGCTGGCAGCACGTCGCCATGGTGGTCAGGATGCCTTTCTCGCCGCGGACGAGCACACGCGGCGTGGGTTGGACGCGGGGAATCAGCGGGATCGTCCGCAAGTCCCCGCCGGGGGTGTCGAGATTGAGCGCCATCCGCATCACCACCGCGTGTGGAGACAGGTCGCCATACCCGATCGCGGCCATGAAGTCGTCTACACCGGCGAACTTGTGCAGGTTCGCGATCTCCAGCAGCTTCGACTCGGGCAGGTCGGCGAGGGTGACCCGATGCATCCGGTGGAGCTCCTTGTCGAGAAGGTCCCGGCCCTTGGCCACGTTTTCCTCGCGACGCTGGCTCTTGAACCACTTGCGGATCCTCTCTTTGGCCGACGCGCTCTTGACGAAGTTGAGCCAGTCGCGGCTGGGGCCGTGCGGGCCTTTGGAGGTAAGGATCTCCACGATCTCGCCGTTCTGGAGCGCATAGTCGAGCGGCACCATCCGGCCGTTGACCTTGGCGCCGATGCAGCGGTGGCCAACCTCGGTGTGGATCCGGTACGCGAAATCGACCGGCGTCGAGTCGGAGGGCAGGTTGATCACGTCGCCACGTGGTGTGAAGACGTAGACCTCGTCCTGGAACAGGTCGACCTTGACTGTGTTCACGAACGACTCCGCGTCTCCGACCTCGTTCTGCCACTCGAGCAGGCTGCGGAGCCATGAAAGCTTCTGATCGAAGCTCGCGTCCTTGCCGCCTTCCTTATACGTCCAGTGCGCCGCAACCCCGAATTCGGCCACCCGGTGCATCTCGTGCGTCCGGATCTGGATCTCGATCGGGTCGCCGGTGTGCGTGATTACCGTCGTGTGCAAGGACTGATAGCCGTTTGACTTCGGCATCGCCACGTAGTCCTTGAACCTGCCCGGCATCGGCTTCCAGAGCGAGTGGACGACGCCAAGAACGCCGTAGCAGTCGCGCACCGTGTCGACCAGGACGCGGATCGCCGACAGGTCGTAGATCTCGGAGAACTCCTTGCTCTCGCGGGTCATCTTCTGCCAGACGGAGTAGATGTGCTTGGGCCGCCCGGTGATCTCGGCCTGGATCTCGACCTTCTCGAGCTCGCGACCGAGTATCTCGCGAAGGTCCGAGACGAGCGACTCGCGGTCTGCGCGGTTGCGCGCGATCCGGCCGACGACATCCTCGTACGCGTCGGGCTCCAGGTTGCGGAAGGCCAGGTCCTCGAGCTCCCACTTGATCTGGCCGATGCCGAGCCGGTGGGCCAGGGGGGCGTAGATGTCGAGCGTCTCCCGTGAGATCTTGCGGCGCTTGGCCTCTGACAGCGGCTCCAGAGTGCGCATGTTGTGCAGCCGGTCGGCAAGCTTGATGAGGACGACCCGGAGGTCCTCCGCCATCGCCACCATCATCTTACGGATGTTCTCCGCCTGCTGTTGCTGGTCGGTGCGCAGGGAGATCCGGCCCAGCTTGGTCACTCCATCGACCAGACGTGCGACCTCGGGCCCGAACTCCTTCCTGACCTCTGCGTCGGTCACGTTGGTGTCCTCGACCGTGTCGTGGAGCAGGGCGGCCGCGATGGTCTCGGCGTCCAGCTCGAGGTCGGCCAGGATCGCTGCCACCTCCAACGGATGGTTGACGTAGTCCTCGCCGGACAGCCGGCGTTGGCCCGTGTGGGCAGTCGCGGCCCTCTCGTACGCCTTGCGGACCATCTGCTGGCCCTTCGGGTCGAGGTGGTCGGCGATCCTGAGGAGCTCGGAAACCGTCACTTTCTACCTGGCATGCAAGTTTAGGTTCGCTATCCAGGTTCCCCCGCGGAACGCGAACCTAGACTTACTTGCCGCCAGATGAGATCGAATCAGGCGCTTGCTGGGTTCCAGGTCGGCTCCGCGGTCGGTGCGGCCGCCTTCCTCCTCCTCGGCGCCACGCTCACGGGCGGGGGCCGGGCGGGCTGGGCGACGGTCCTGGCCGCGATCACAGGCGTGGTCGCCGTGGCGACCGGCGTGTTCTACACAAACTGGCGGTTCTCGATCCCGGTCGGCGGGGCCGCGGTCGTCTTCACACTCCTGGTCGGGCAGCTCGATCCAGACCCGGGCGACCTGATCATGCACCTGATCGGCCTGATCTTCCTTGGCGTCGGGGGAGCGCTTGGCGGGCAGGCCTATCGGACGTTCGTCCAGACGATCGACCGCCAGGCCCATGACCTCGAGCAGAAGCAGCGCGCGTTCCTGGCCGCCACCGCGGAGGTCGACGAGCCGGCGCCGCCGGCCGACATCGACGGTCTGACCTCCAACATCGCGCGCCAGGTCGGCGCCGATCTCGCCTGCTGCTATCTCGCCTCGCCTGACCTCCGCCAATTCGTGCCCCAGCTTCCCGGCGTGGGCATGGACGGCATGCACGCGCTGGCGGTCGATCGAGCCCCGAACGGCCCCGGACCGCTGCTCGCCGCGGTCGAGGCCGGACGGACGTTCGCGGGCGAGGGCAATGCCGCGCTGAAGGACATCTTCGCCTACCTCCCCGAAGAACTCCACGTGCGGGGCGCGATGGCCACGCCGATGCCCATCGGGGACCGTATTGGTGGCTTCATGCTGCTGCTGAGCCGGGCGATCGCATTTTCCGAAGACGACCGCCGCCTCGCCACGACGCTGACCCTCCGCGCCGCCGTGCAGCTGGCGCAGGCCCACGCGGTCGCACTCTCGCAGAAGGAATCCGCCCGCTACTCGTTCATGAACGAGCTCGTGAAGGCGACATCTGGGAAGTCGATGGAGGAGGCGCTGAGCCTCGTCCTGGAGAGGGGTAAAGAGGTCATCCAGTACGACGCCGGCCGCGCGGTCGTCTTTCACGCCGACGAGCAGCTCGACGAACCGCTGAACCGCGTGCGCAACGGCGAGACGATCCTTCGCAATGCCGTCACCGAAGAGCAGCAGACGTTCAGCGGGCTGCGCCTGCAGGCGCACGCGGTGACCGTGAACGAGGCGCTGACGCCGATCCGGGGCAAGACGGGCGTGCTCGGGGCGCTATGCCTCGGCCGGAGCGGGACGTCGAGCTTCACGCAGCACGACGTCGTCGTTCTCGACGAGCTGGGCTCGATCGCCGGCGTCGCGCTCGAGAACTCTCGCGTCCTGCAGGTCGTGGCCGGCCAGGCTTCGCGCCTCGACACCACGCTCGACGCGCTGGGCGAAGTCTCGCAGGCTCTGACCACCGTCACGCAGGGCGCCCGTGTGCTCGAGGAGAAGACGCTCGAGACGGCGGTTCGCGTGACGATGGCCACCGCCGGCCTGATCACGCGTGCCACCGAAGACGGTCGCCAGGCCGTGATCATGTCGGTCGGGCTCCCGGACGAGGTCGCCGGCCTCGAGTTCCAGAACGGCCAGGGCACCATCGGTGCCGTGATGCTCAGCCTCCGCGCGACCGCGGTGCCTGACATCGACGCGAGCCCCGACCTCGCCTCGCCGCCCGACCTGCGCGCTTATGGGCTCGAGTCCGCAATCTCGACACCCATGCTCGAGCAGGAACGGCTGTGGGGCACGCTGTCGGTCTTCGATGCCAAGAAGCGCGAGTGGACGGCGGACGACCAGAGGGTCCTTGCAACACTCGCCAACCAGGGCGTCGTCGCCATCCGCAACGCCGAGCTCTACGAGAAGAACGAACGCAGCATCTGGGAGCTGCGCAATCTGCAGGAGGCGCTGCAGGCGGCGACCTCGACGCTCGACCTGAACCAGGTGCTGCAACAGGTCCTGGCCGGCGCCGCGAAGGCGTCGTCGGCGCAGATCGGCTGTCTGGCGCTGGAGGATGGCGGCCGACTGGTGCTCAAAGGCGGCTTCGGGACCGATCACGGGACTGCCGAAAGGCTCGCGCTCGACCTCGGCGGCGACATTTGCCGGCAGGTCATGGAATCGGGTGAGCCGGCCATGGAGGCGATGGAGCAGGAGTCGATGGCCAACAGCCCGCTCAACCCGCGCGCGGTGTTGTGCGTCCCGATCACTTTGCGCGGCAAGCCGCTTGGCGTTGTGTTCCTCGCCAACTACCAGTTGGGGCACGCCTTCACCGCGGACCATCGCAACCTGGTGACGGAGCTGGCGACGCAGGCGGCGGTGGCGATCGACAACGCACGGCTCTTCAAGGACCGTGAGGAAGTCATCCTCGCCTCGCTCGAGGCCCTCGCCAACGCGGTCGACGCGCGCGACCCCTACACCGCCGGCCACTCCGAGCGCGTGACCCAGTACTCGCTGATGATCGCGCGGCAGATGCGCTACGCGCCCAAAGACCCGGGCGCCTGGACGCGGCTGGAACGAGGGGGCCGGCTGCACGACATCGGCAAGATCGGCGTGCCGGATGTGGTGCTGCAGAAGACGGGCAAGCTCACCGACGCCGAGTTCGAGAAGATGAAGAGTCACACGGTCGTCGGATTCAACATCCTCAGCGGCCTGCGCATGCTGACCGACGAGCTCGTCATCGTGCGTTCACACCACGAGCGGTACGACGGCAAGGGCTATCCCGATCGCAAGAAGGGCGAGGAGCTGCCGATGTTCGCGTGGATCGTGAGCGCGGCCGACGCGATCGACGCCATGACCTCGGACCGGCCTTACCGGCGCGGAATGGCGCTGGAGGTTGCCGTCGAGCAGATTCGGGCGGGTGCAGGCACACACTTCCATCCCGACGTCGCTGAGGCCGTGCTCGATGCCGCCGAGAGCGGCACGCTGAAGCTGATCCCGCAGGAATCGCTCCACCCGGACGCGCCGAAGATCGGCGCGTTCGAAAACCCCGTCGCCTGATTACGCGACAGTCCGGACTATCAACGCTTTCCCGGCGCCGGAAAGCAGCGTTAGGCCGGACTATCGACGCTAGTAGGCCTTGGCCAGCGCCACCCGGAACTTGGCCGGTCGGCCGCACACGAAACACTTTCCAGACGATTTGGCGTCCTCGTCGATCGTGCGAATCGTCACCCCGCCGGCGTCGGCCTTGATCCGAGCCTCCTCTTCCGGCTCGCCGCACCACTGGGTCCAGACGAAGCCGCCGCGCTCGCGGAAGTGCGCGATCACCTCGTCCAGCGTCGCGAGCTCGCGCGTGTTCTCACTCTGAAACGTCTGCGCGCGCTCGAAAAGCTTCTTCTGGAACGCGTCCAGCTCGGCGCTCAGCCGCTTTGCGATCCCTGACACCGGCACGCTGACACGCTGCCGCGACAGCCGGTCGACCATCTCGACCGCTCCCGCGTCGGCGTCGCGCGCTCCCACGTTCAGCCGGATGGGCACGCCTTTCAGCTCCCAGTGCGCGTACTTGTCGCCCGGTCGCTCGTCACGCCAATCGACACGATGCCGGATGCCCGCGGCCTTCAGCTCGGGCGTCCAGGTCTTGATGAATCGCTCGACCTTGGCGCGGCTCTCGTCGTCCCGAAAGATGGGGACGACCACGACCTGGATCGGCGCCACCCGAGGAGGCACGATCAGGCCCGAGTCGTCACCGTGCGCCATGACCAGCGCACCGACCAGCCTCGTGCTGATGCCCCACGAGGTCGAATGGCACAGCTCGCGCTCGTTCTCCTTGTTCGAGAACGAGATGTCGTACGCCCGCGCAAAGTTCTGCCCGAAGTAATGCGAGGTGCCCATCTGCAGGGCAAGGCCGTCGCGCATCAAACCTTCGACCGTCAGGGTGTAGACCGCGCCGGGAAACGTCTCCGCGGGCGACTTCTTGCCGACCAGCACCGGCACCGCCAGCCAGTCCTCAGCGATCGCTCGGTAGTAGCCGAGGATCAGCTCAGCCTCCTCCATGGCCTCCTCGGCCGAGGCGTGGAACGTGTGACCCTCCTGCCACCAGAACTCGCGGCTGCGCAGGAACAGGCGCGAGCGCATCTCCCAGCGCACGACGCTGTTCCACTGGTTGGTGAGCTTGGGCAGGTCGCGGTGACTCTGGATGTAGCGCTTGATCAGCGGGCCGATGATCGTCTCCGACGTCGGCCGTACGGCCAGAGGCTCCTCGAGCTCCTCCATCCCGCCCCCGGCCTTGGTGACCCACGCGACCTCCGGCGCGAAGCCTTCGACGTGCTCGGCTTCCTTGACCAGGAACTCGCGGGGGATCAAGAGCGGGAACGCCCAGTTCTCGTGGCCGCTTTCTTTGATCATGTCGTCGAAGGCGCGCATGACCGCCTCCCACATCGCCCACCCGTAGGGGCGGACGACCATCATGCCGCGGATCCCCGACCAGTCCGCCAGCTCCGCTTTGCGGACGACGTCCGTGTACCAGCGGTCGAAGTCGTCGGACATC
>DASXSD010000184.1:0-10510 GCA_036506195.1 Candidatus Dormiibacterota bacterium | reverse complement strand
TGATCGCGAGGATGGAGGCCGCGGAGGAGGCTGAGATCACGGACCGCTACAAGCGGTCCACCGGCGACCCGGCCACCGACGCCGTCCTCCAGGAGATCCGCATCGACGAAGAGGCTCACTCGCGCTCCCTGGAGTCGATGGCTGTCGCGCACCACGCGGGCGACCGTCAGCCAACCAGCGTGCAGAGCAGGCTCAACCGAATCCTGGGTCGCGAGTCGTGGCACCGCACAGGGGCGGGATGGATCTCCGGCGCGATCTACGGTGCGAACGACGGCCTGGCCGCGGTGTTCGGCATCGTCGCCGGTGTCTCTGGGGCTACCGGCGGATCGAGCTTTGTCCTCACGGCTGGGCTCTTCGGGGCCATCGCCTCGGGGTTGTCCATGGCCACCGGCGCGTACCTCGCGGAGCGCTCCGAGGGCGAGGTCGCCGCGGCCAACGTGGAGCGCGAGCGACAGGAGATCCTCGAGCACCCGGACGAGGAGAAGGAAGAGGTCTCGCTTTTCTACCAGCTGAAGGGCATCGACAAGGAGATGGCGGACCGCCTGGCGGCCCAGCTCGCCGAGAATCCGGAAGCGCTGCTCAAGGTCCACGCTCCGGAGGAGCTCGGCGGAATGGAGGCGACGAGTCGTCCGGTGGAGTCGGCGATCGCAGCCGGCATCAGCACCTTCGTCGGCGCGATGATCCCCGTGATTCCCTTCTTCTGGCTGCGCGGGACCGCCGGGGTCATCACCGCGGCAATCGTGTCGCTCATCGCGCACTTTCTCGTCGGCGCCTCGAAGTCGCTGTTCACGCTGCGCACCTGGTGGTCGGCGGGCCTCGAGATGACAGTCGCCGGCATCATCGTCGGCGCGGTCACCTACGGCATCGGCCTGGTCTTCCACGTCCAAGGCTAGAGCCGCGCCTCTTCGGCTGACGTGGGCCGAGGCGATCGGCCGCCGCCTTGCGCGGCACCACCTGCTCGAACCCGCCCCTCCGCGCCAGCTGGCCAGGGTCGCGTCGGACATCTGCGGCGCGCACGCGCAGGTCGGAGCCAGCGCCGAGCTGATGCTCGGGTTGCGCGTACGCGAGATCACCCGCCGCGAGATCAGGGCCGCGCTCGCCGAGCGCAGGACCCTCGTGAAGACGGTCGGTCTGCGGGGCACCCTGCACCTGTTGCCGGCGACCGAGGTCCCCGAGTGGATGGCCGCCATGCGACTTCGCTTTCCGGCGGAGGAACGCCGCCTCGCGCGAGCTGGGATCGAGATGGGCGAATTCCGCCGTGTGATCGAGGCGATCGCAGAGATCGTCGGTCCGAATCCGATGACCCGCCCCGAGTTCGAAGCAGCGCTCGCGGACCGAGCTCCCGGCTGGGCGCTGACGACCAACCAGGGTTGGATCGGCAGCTACCGGAACTGGCCGCTGGCGTTGGGCTGGGCCGCGGCGCTTGGAACCGTCTGCTATGGGCCAGGCGAGGGAGGGCGGATCACCTTCGTCCGCCTGCCCGACTGGTGCGAGTGGCGCGAGGTCGACCCGATGGAGGGCGGTGCTTTCGCCCTGCGCCGGTTTCTACGCGCTTACGGACCCTCGACCCAGGCCGAGTTCTCACGGTGGTTCGCTCTGGATCCCGCGATCACGCGCGAGCTGTTCACGCGATTGGGCGCCGAGCTGGCGGAGGTCGACGTCGAGGGATCCAGGCGCTGGACCTTGCGCAGCGACCTGCGATTGCCGGCGGAGCCCGCGCCGGATGCCGTCCACCTGGTCCCGCATTTCGACGTCTTCACCGTCGGCTCGCATCCTCGAGACCAGCTGATCGAACCCGGCTCCCAGCTCGCCGCTGTGCTGCCTGGCACCGCGGCGCCGCTCGCGGTGCTGCTCGTGGGCGGCCGTGTGTCGGGGGTGTGGGAGAGGCGTCCCAAGGGCAAGCGGTTGCTGGTCCGCGTCGACCCGCACCGCACGCTAAATCGCCGGCAGCGCGCCTCCCTCGAGGCACAGGCGCAGCGTGTGGCGGCCATCCTGGAGCGCGAGTGCGAGTTCGAGTTTGGCTCCGTGAAGCTCCGCTTTCACCTATAGCTCGGGCAGCCGCTTGACCTCGACCGGGCGCCCGAGCAGCGCGCTGATGACGCGCCGCGACGTGACTGGATCGCCGCTCGTCCAGAACCGCTCGTGCCCCCCCGATCCGACGGCCTTCAATCCTTTCTCCTCGAGCACGTGACCCAGGCGGCGGGCGACGGCCTCGCCGGTCTCGATCAGCGTCACGTCCGGCCCGGCGAGCTCGGCGAGCAGCGGTTTGAGAAAGACGTAGTGGGTGGAACCCAGCACGATCGTGTCGGCTCCGGCGTCGAGCATCGGCCGGATGTAGCCCTCGACCATTCGCCGCAGCTCGGGGCCGTCGACATCGGCGGCCTCGATGTGCTCGACCACCCCGGGCACCGGCTGCACGATCACCTTGACGTCGCTGCTGAAGCGGTCGAGAAGCGACGCGAGACGGTCCGAGCCGCCGACCGCGGCCGGCACCATCGCGCCCACCACGCCGCTCTTGGTCGCCGCGACGGCGGGTTTGATGCCGGGCTCGATCCCGATCACCGGGACGCTGAGCTCTGCCCGGAGGGCCTCGGCCGACCCCGCCGTCCCGGTGTTGGACCCGATGACGATCGCCTTCACGCCCTGGGCGACCAGGAACCCCGCGATCTTCAGGCCGCGATCGCGCACGAACTCCGGAGGTTTGTCTCCCCATGGCGCGTTCGCCGAGTCGGCGACGTAGTCGACGGATTCCGAGGGCAGCAAGGCATGGATCTCGCGCAAGACGGAGAGACCGCCGACGCCGGAATCGAAGAGGCCGACCGGCGCCTCGCTCACTACCAGCGACCCATGTGCACCATCGACTCTAACGAGCGTCGTCGAGCCTCAAACCGCGCCGGGTCGAAGGAATCAGGCTTTGGATACCCGATCCCGAGCACGCCGATCGGCCGGCACCCTTCGGGCACCCCGAGCTCGCGGAGCAGCTTTTCCTCGCCCCAGGAGAGCCCGAAGAAGACCGCCCCGAGCTGCTCCTCGAGCAACGCAAGAAGGATCAGCATTACGGCCATCCCCGTGTCGACGTCCCAGTACGGGACGGGCCATCGGTCCGCGGTCTGCAGGCCGAACTTCGCTTTGTCGGGTAGGGAGTAGCGCGCCAGGTAGGCCGGTTTGTTCGCGATCGCGATCACCAGGCACGGCGGTCGGTCCTCGAGCTCCTCGGCCTCGAACGGGAAGTCGGGGTGCTCGGCCAGTTCAAAGAACCAATCGACCTGGCCCGGCTCGTCGAGGACGATGAAGTCGAAGCCTTGACTGAACCCTCCCGAGGGGGCGTGGCGAGCAACTTCGAGGACGCGCAGGAGCACGTCCCGGGGCACCGGCGTGGGTTGAAACCGGCGCACCATCCTGCGCCTGCGCACCAGGTCTCGAAACTGCATTTTCAAACCTCCCAAAAGCCTCCGTCGCGCGTTTCTAAGGTATGCCGATTACGCCTCCGTGGGCCTTCGGGCTGATCCTCGGCCTTTGCGTGGGGGGCGGTGTGGTCCTGGTCAACTCGCTCCGGTACGGGATCAGCGCGCCACTCCTGGTCCTGGGCATGGTGCTGCTCGTCGGCTTCGGCGGGCTGGCGCTCCTGGGCGCTTTCGTGAGCAGACGTACCCACCTAGACTGAGCAGAGTGTCGGGACTCCGGGATCGGCGACAGATTCGCGCCATTCGGTGGCCGGAGCCAAGGAAAGGGTGGCGCGACGAGGAGCGCATCCCGTGATGCGTGACGAGGATGCGCCGGGCCCCTTGACGCAGGCTTCAGCGCCGCAGGCGCCCGGCCGCCGGGGGCGCGAAGATGCGTCGATCATCGGAGGCTCGACACTCTAGGTGGGGGAGGAGCGCGTCGGCATCACGCCCAAGAGCTGGACGGCCGAGTTCCATCACGGCGTCCTTCACCTCGGCAAGCGGTGGTACGTGGTCAGCGCCGAGCTCGACGAGAGCGGCCGCGCCCACGGTGTCAGGCTCGACGGTCCGTTCCCGGACCACGCCGCGGCCGAAGCCGAGGCCCGGCGCATGCAGAGCGCCTAGCCGCCGATGCGGGTTGCCGCCCTCGCGGACGTCCACGGCAACCTGCCGGCGCTGGAGGCCGTGCTCGAGGAGGTCGAGCGCGAAAAGCCGGACCTGACCGTGTTCTGCGGTGATGTCGCATCCGGCCCGATGCCGTCGGAGACGATCGACCTGCTCAGGAGCCTGCCGCGGACGCGCTTCGTGCGCGGCAACGCCGACCGCGGCCTGGTCGAGGAGTTCGACGGCAAGCCGCCGGCGCCGATGGCGGGTCCGTTTGCCGACTGGTGCGCAAAGCAGATCAATCGCGAGCAGCGTGACTTCCTGGCCGGCTTCGAGCCCACCGTGACGATCGACGGGGTCGACGGGGTCGGCCGCGTCCTGTTCATCCACGCCGTGCCGCAGAACGACACCGGAGTCTTCACAGCCGAGACGCCGCTCGAGCAGCTGCGCGAGATCATGGCCGGAGTCGACGCCGACCTCGTCGTTTGCGGGCACACCCACATGCAGTTCGACCGCATGGTCGACCGGCTGCGCGTCATCAACGCGGGCAGCGTAGGTATGACCTACGGCGAGCCGGGCGCTTGCTGGGCCATGCTCGGTCCCGGCGTCAGCTTGCGCCGCCTGGACTACGACCGCGAGGCGGCGGCCAGGCGAATCCGAGACAAGCCCTGGTCAGGCGCGGAAGAGTTCGCGCGCGACAACGTCATCAATGTCCCCTCGATCGAGGAGGCGATGGACTTCATGCGCTCGATGGAGGCGAAGCAGGCTCAGCGCGCGCGGTAGGGCGGCAGGCTTGCGGCCTCGTCGGCGCCGAGGTCCGTGACGACATGCCGCTCGGTCATGCGCTTGATCCGCTTGGCCGGAATCTCGATCGCCTCGCCGTCGCCACGGCGGATCACAACCCCGTGAAAGATGTCGTCCTCGACGTCGCCGAGAAGCTTCTCCGTCTTGCCGATCTCGGTCCCGTCGGAGGCCACGACCGGGGCGTGCTCCGGCATCGCCTGCCACGCGACCTGCGTCTCGTTCTCGAACACGTCGATTTACCACTCTACGAGGAGAGGCACGGCCGAGGGATCCTTGACCGGGCCTCTCAACGGAGGAAGATGGTGAGATGACCAACTACAGCCCGCTGCTGGCGCTGTTCGTCCTCGCTCCGCGCCTGCGCCGCGCGTCGAATCGCGCAGTCAGCATCTTCCTTCCGGCGCGTTACGAGGGCTACGACGCGCGTTTCTACGACATCGAGTTTCGCGACCTGCTGCATCGGTATCGCCACCGGCTGAGCGAGAAGGACCGCGAGCTGATGGAGTACGAGATGCGCCGGCTGCGACATCACGTGGCGGTGGTCCGGCCCGCGGGATGCCCCGCTGTCGCGGGCTTCGCCGACGAGCCGCACGGCGTCCTCGAGCTGATCAAGCTGAGAGACGAGACCGACGAGAGACTGGAGGTTGGCGAGGTTTTGCTCGCGCCCATCCTCCGCCAGCTGGAGCACCACCCGCCCGCGCTGATCGCGGTCGTCGACAAGGAGCACGCGAAGACGTTTGGCGCGATCCTCGACCACGTGATCCCGCTCGAGCGGGTGAACGGAGCAGAGATCCGCCACTCGCGCGCCGGCGGGACGTCGGCGCCGAGCAATCAGCGCAAGGCGGAGAACAAGGCGAAGGCGAACCTGGAGACGGCCATCAAGACCGTCGAGCGCGAGATTGCATCGGGCGCCTACATGCAGCTGTACGTCGCCGGCCCCGACGAGGCGCGCGCAACGTTCGAGCGCATGCTGCCGGAGCGACTCAAGAAGATGGTCGCCGGCCATCTCAGCGCGTCGCTCGACTCCTCAGAGCTGAAGCGAGAGCTTCGGGAGAAGGTCGCCGCCGCCGCGAGCAAGCACTAGCCTCCCCGCAGCACGAGCTGCGTCTGGGTCACCTTGGCGACGAGCTTGCCTGCGTCGTCGCGCACCACCGTGTCGACGAGGATCGTCGTCCAGCCTCGGTGAAGGACCGTCGAGGTTGCAGACACCGATCCGCGCCTCACCGCGCCGACGAAGTTCGTCTTTGATTCGATCGTGGTCGTGCCGCTCGCACCCTCGGGCAGGTTCAGCACTGCGCAGGCCGCTCCGGCCGA
The DNA here is from genome assembly GCA_036506195.1 of Candidatus Dormiibacterota bacterium. GTDB lineage: Bacteria > Chloroflexota > Dormibacteria > Dormibacterales > Dormibacteraceae > 40CM-4-65-16. The sequence goes on along the minus strand of DASXSD010000184.1, from coordinate 4,349 downwards.
GTCGGCGAGCGCCATCACGGCGCCACCGTGGAGGATCCCGCTGGCCGTGCACAGTGATGGCGACCAGTCCATCGAGAGCACCACCTCCTCCGCCTCGTACGCGACGGCCCTGATGCCGAGCGTCGCGGCAAACGGCATCAGGTCTCGAATCAGCTCGGTGGTGTTCGTCATCCATCGAGTATGCCTATCTTGGGGGTATGGAAAAGAACGACCCGATCGCGCAGCTGCGGCGGCTCGGGCAGAGCGTCTGGCTCGACCAGATCGACCGGGCCATGCTCCGCTCCGGTCAGCTCGCGAAGTATCGCGATGCCGGCGTGGCCGGCGTGACCGCCAACCCGACGATCTTCGCGAAGGCTCTCGCCAGCTCTGATGCGTACGCCGGCGATGTGGTCAGGCGCCTGGACAGCGGCCAGGACGCGGAATCGATCGTCTGGGACCTGCTCATCGAAGACGTGCAGGCCGCCGCCGACGTTCTGCGCCCGGTCTACGAAAGGGAGCGCGGCGGTGACGGCTTCGTCAGCATCGAGGTCTCTCCGGAGATTGCCGGCGACACCGAGAAGACGATCGCGGCGGCGCGTGACCTGCACGCTCGGGTATCACGACCGAACGTCATGGTCAAGATCCCGGCCACGCCCGCCGGCCTTCCCGCGATCCAGGCGATGATCGCTGAGGGCGCGAACATCAACGTGACCTTGATCTTCGCGGTCGAGCGCTACGTGAAAGTGGTCGAGGCTTTCCTCGGCGGCCTCGAGCAGCTGCGGTCCAAAGGCGGGGAGGTGGGCCGCGTCCACAGCGTGGCGAGCTTTTTCGTCAGCCGCGTCGACACCAAGGTGGATGAGCAGCTCTCGAAACTGAAGGGGAACGTCGAGCATCTCCTCGGGCGGGCGGCGATCGCCAACTCCAAGGTCGCCTACGAGATGTTCACGCAGCTGCACTCGGGCCCACGATGGGACGCGCTGCGTGAGGCCGGCGCGTCGGTGCAGCGCTGCCTGTGGGCGAGCACCTCGACGAAGAATCCGCGTTATCGCGACGTCATGTACGTGGAGGAGCTCATCGGGCCGGCCACCATCAACACCATGCCAGTGGCCACCTTCGAGGCGCTCCGAGACCACGGTCGCGTGGCGCTGACGCTGCAGAAGGACGTCGAGGAGGCAAGGCGCGTCCTCGACCAGCTGGCGGTGAACGGCGTCGACCTGGCGGCGATCACGCAGCAGCTGGAGGATGAGGGCGTTGCCGGTTTCGCGAAGTCGTACCGAGAGTCGATCCAGAACCTCGCCAGGGCAGAGAGCCGCCGCTAGGCCTGCGCGCTAGATTTGGCGTTGTGATCAAAGTCGCGGTCACGATGCCGGCCGCGGTCGGCGACGCGGGCGAGTTCCTGGCCGATGTGCGAGCCCTCGAAGCGGCGGGCGCGGAGATGGTGGGCCTCGAGGCCGAAAGCCCCGACGAGGCGATCCTCCTGGCTGCGATCGCCGTCGTCACCGACAGGATCTTGCTGCGGTCCTCGGATGCGAAACCCCCGGGCCTGCTGCACAAGTTGAGTCGCGGCCGCCTCGTCACCTCCATGCCGGCGGGGGAGACCTGGGTCGAGGTGCCTGTCCCGGCCGACAAGAGCGGCTGGAAGGCAATCCTGCAACAGCACGAGACAGCCGGCGCGACCGGCGTGATCGTCCCGTGGGATCCCCGCGTGGTCGACCTGCTTCGGAATCCCGAGGCGGACGACCGCGGCGACCTCCTCATGTCAGTCGGCTGAATACTTGACGTCAGGTCCCTCCTGAGCTAGCGTCACCTGGTTCGGGGAGGAACGCCTTGCCGACTGTCACGCGTCGGGAATTCCTCAAGGTGGGTGCGGCCGGTGCCGGTGCCCTTGCGGCGTCAGGGCTCGGTTTCGACCTTGCGCTTGCCAAATCGACCAAGGTCCAGCAGACCTTGCGGATCGCCGGGGCCAAAGAGCTGCACAGCATCTGCCCCTACTGCGCGGTCGGCTGCTCGCTGGTCGCATACACGCGCCAGAGCAGCGGCGGCAAGACAGAGCTCCTGCAGATCGAAGGTGACCCGGACAGCCCGGTCAACGAGGGCCGCCTGTGTCCGAAGGGCGCCACGGCCATGCAGCTCGCCATCTCCCCGCGCCGCGTCGAATCACCGCTCTACCGCCCGGCCGGAGCCACGGGCTGGCAGAAGATCTCGTGGGACGAGATGCTCGACAAGATCGCGAAGAACATCAAGTCGTCTCGCGACGCCACGTTTGTCGCCACGGACGGCAACGGCAACACCGTCAATCGCACCGAAGGCATCGCTTTCGCGGGCGGCGCCGCGTTCAGCTCGGAGGAGGGCTACTTCGCCACCAAGCTGATGCGGGGCCTGGGACTGGTACATCTAGAGCAACAGGCCAGGGTTTGACACGGCCCCACGGTGGTCAGTTTGGCCGCCACGTTCGGAAGGGGAGCGATGACCAACCACTGGCGCGACATCAAGAACACCGACCTCATCCTGATCAACGGCGCCAACCCCGCCGAGGCCCACCCCGTCGGTTTCCAGTGGTTCATGCGCGCCAAGCTCGACCGCGGCGCCAAGATGATCCACGCCGATCCGCGCTTCACGCGGACGTCTGCGGTCGCCGACATGTACCTCCGCATCCGCACGGGCAGCGACGTGGCCTACTTCGGCGGCCTGATCAACCACGTGCTGCAGAACAACCTCATCCACGAGGAGTACGTCCGCAACTACACGAACGCGTCGTTCCTCGTCAAAGACGAGTTCTCGTTCCAGGACGGGTTGTTTTCCGGTTACGACCCGGCCAAGAGGTCTTACGACATCTCGAGCTGGGGCTACAAGACCGACCCCGCCACGGGTTTCGCGAAGCGGGACATGACGCTGCAGGACCCACGGTCGGTGTTCCAGCTGATGAAGGCGCACTACTCGCGGTACACGCCGGACATGGTTTCCAGCATCACCGGCATCCCGGTCCAGGACTTCAACAAGGTCGCCGACCTGGTCGGCCAGATGGGCAAGCCCGACAAGGTGATGACGATCGTCTACGCAGTCGGGCTCACGCACCACACCACGGGCGGCGAGCTGATCCGCTCCGGTGCGGTGCTGCAGCTTCTGCTCGGCAACATGGGCCGTCCCGGCGGTGGGATGAACGCCGAGCGTGGGCACGCCAACATCCAGGGCAACACCGACCACGCGATCTCCTGGGAGATACTGCCCGGGTACCTGCGGATCCCCGCCCCTGGACAGAAGACGATCGCCGACTACGTCGCCATCAGTGCGCCGAAGAAGTCGGACAAGAACTCCTGGAACTTCTTCGGCACCAATTACGCCAAGTTCATGGTCAGCACGCTGAAGGGGTGGTACGGCGACGCGGCGACGAAGGACAACCAGTTCGCCTTCAACTTCGTCCCCAAGCCGGCCGGCAACGCGTCCTGGATGACGATCTACGACCAGGCCCTCAAGGGCAAGATGGAGGGGCTGATCCTGTCGGGCATGACCGCGGCCAGCATCGGCCCCGACAGCAACCAGGTCCGCCAGGCGCTCGGCAATCTCAAGTGGCTGGTCGTGATGGACGCCCTGCCGACCACGAGCTCCGAGTTCTGGCACGCGCCGGGGGTGACCGCGGGCCAGGTCAAGACCGAGGTCTTCATGGTCCCGACCACCCACTGGATCGAGAAGGACGGATCGTTCGTCAACAGCGGTCGCTGGTCGCAGTGGAAGGACCAGGTCCTGCCGCCGGAGGGGCAGGCGCGGCACGACCACTGGATCCTCGCCGACCTGTTCCAGCGCGTGAAGAAGCTGTACCAGGCGCAGGGCGGCAAGTTCCCCGACCCGATCATGGCGATGACGTTCAACTACAAGGACCCGCTCAAGCCCGAGCTCGATGAGATCGCCAAGGAGATCAACGGCAAGGACCTGACCACCGGCAAGCAGATGACCTCCTTCGCCCTGCTCAGAGATGACGGCACCACGACCACGGGCGACTGGATCTACACGGGCAGCTACACCGAGGACGGCAACCTGATGAAGCGCCGCCAGGGCATCCAGGACCCCAAGACGAACGACCCGACCGGCCTCGGCTTCTTCCCCAGGTGGGCGTGGAGCTGGCCGCTCAACCGCCGCGTCATGTACAACCGCGCCTCGGCCGACCTCGACGGCAAGCCCTGGGATCCTTCGCGACCCGGGATCACGTGGGACGGGACGAGGTGGGTCGGCGATGTCCCGGACTACCCGGCCACGATGAACCCCAAGGATCCGGCCGCGTGGCTGCCGTTCATCATGAACGGCGAGGGCGTTGGCCGGCTCTTCAGCAGCGGCATGGTCGACGGCCCGTTCCCCGAACACTACGAGCCGGTCGA
>DASXSD010000183.1:0-19697 GCA_036506195.1 Candidatus Dormiibacterota bacterium | reverse complement strand
CCCGATCGCCCGCGTGCCCGGCATCTGCAGCGAGGAGGAGCCGCCGCTGGAGCCGCATGGGGCAAAGGACCAGGTCGCGGCCTGTCACTTCGCGGGGCAGTTCTAGCCCGGGGGCCGGGACCGGCGCGCCGTCCGGCGAGCGTCACTTGCTCGACGAAGTGTGCTTATGCCGGCCAAAGCACGTTTCAACGGCAGACGATCCGTACTTCGGCCGGCCAAAGCACTTTCGGACCCGGTCGGCTATCACCGACGCGGTGGGCAGGGCGCACCTCCGGTGGGGCCCTCCCTTCTTGTTGCCGGGCCCTCCCCCGCCGGCCGAACGTGGCGCGATCTTGGCACGAGGTCAAGGCCCGGACAACCCTGCCTGTTAAGAACCGGGCTTGTTCCTGATCTCCAACACCCGGTAGCCCTTCTTTGACTTCAGCCGCTTGACCGGAAATCCCTCCTCGGCAAGCCACTTCGCGAGGGAGTCCGATCCCAGGTTGCGCTGGACGACCAGGTAGGCGCCGCCACCGGGCTTCAACCGGGGAAGCCAATGCAGGAGGAGGGCGTGCAGGGGCGCCTTGCCCACGCGCACCGGCGGGTTGCTGTAGATGGCGTCGAACCTGGCCGCGTCCGGAACCTGCTCCGGCGCCAGGGCGGAGACGTTTGGCGTGCCCGCGGCCTGGGCGTTGGCCTGGGTCAACTCGAGCGCCCGCTCGTTGACGTCGACCGCCCAGACCCGCGCCTCGGGCGCCCTGCGGGCGATGGCGATGGCGATTGGGCCGTAGCCGCAGCCCAGGTCGAGCACGTCGCCGGACTGGGGCGGCGGCGGCGCCTCCCGGAGCAGGACCATGGTCCCGAGGTCGATCGCCCGGGACCCGAAAACGCCCCTGTCAGCCTGCAGCTCGAGGTCCAGCTCGCCCAGGCGCAGGCGCACCGTCCGGGGCCGCGAGGCCACGGCCGGGCGAGCTTCGAAGTAGTGGGATTTGGGTATACTCATCGCTTGTCGCCCAATCGGCTAATGCCGCGTGGGAATCAGACCGTCACCCGGAGAAACGTTTGCCAACCATCCAGCAGTTGGTCCGCCTTGGGCGCAGGGCGGCCAGAGCGAAGTCTAAGGCGCCGGCTCTGCGCGGCTCGCCGCAGCGGCGAGGCGTGTGCGTGCGCGTCTACACCCAGACCCCCAAGAAGCCGAACTCGGCCCTCCGCAAGGTCGCTCGCGTCCGCCTGACCACCGGGATCGAGGTCACGGCCTACATCCCCGGCATCGGCCACAACCTGCAGGAGCACTCGGTCGTCCTGATCCGCGGAGGCCGCGTCAAGGACCTCCCCGGCGTCCGCTACCACATCATCCGCGGCACCCTCGACACCGCGGGGACCAAGAACCGCAAGAAGGCTCGATCGAAGTACGGAGCGAAGCGGGAAAAGGGCAAGGCGGCAGCCTGATGCCTCGCCGCAACCGTCCCGTCAAGCGTGTCGTCGCGCCCGACCCGGTCTACCAGTCGGAGGCGATCGCCAAGTTCGTCAACGTGGTCATGAACCGTGGCAAGCGCTCGACCGCCGAGAAGGTCGTCTACGACGCGCTCTCGCGCGCCGGCAAGCAGGCCAAGAAGGAGCCGCTGGAGGTCTTCGACCTGGCCCTGCGCAACGCCACGCCCCTGCTCGAGGTCAAGCCCCGCCGGGTCGGCGGCGCCACCTACCAGGTGCCCGTCGAGATCCGGCCGGAGCGCCGGCTCGCTCTCGCCCGGCGCTGGATCGTCCGTTTTGCGCGCCAGCGCGGCGGGAAGAGCATGTCGGAGAAGCTCGCCTTCGAGATTCTTGACGCTTCCCAGAACACGGGCGGTGCGGTGAAGCGCAAAGAGGAGACCCACCGGATGGCCGAAAGCAACAAGGCTTTCTCGCACTTCCGGTACTAAGAGAGATGAACGTGGCACTCAAGATGCAGGAGCGTCCAACCGCGATCGAGAAAGTCCGAAACATCGGGATCATGGCGCACATCGACGCGGGTAAGACGACGACGACCGAGCGCATCCTCTTCTACGCCGGCCGCATCCACAAGATGGGCGAGGTCCACGAAGGGGCCGCGACGATGGACTGGATGGTCCAGGAGAAGGAGCGCGGGATCACGATCACGTCGGCCGCCACGACGGCCAACTGGCGCGACCACGCGATCAACATCATAGACACACCCGGGCACGTGGACTTCACGGTCGAGGTCGAGCGCAGCCTCCGGGTGCTCGACGGCGCGGTCGCGGTCTTCGATGCCGTGGCCGGCGTCGAGCCACAGTCGGAGACGGTCTGGCGCCAGGCCGACCGCTACGGCGTGCCGCGCATCGCCTTCATCAACAAGATGGACCGCATCGGCGCCGACTTCTACGGGTCGCTGAACTCGATCCGCACCCGGCTGGGCGCCCGGGCCGTGCCCATCCAGCTGCCCATCGGCTCCGAGGCTGCCTTCCAGGGCTACGTCGACCTGCTCAGCAAGGAGGCCGTCGTCTACACCGACGACCTCGGCACCAAGTCGACCGAGTCGCTGGACATCCCGGCCGGCATGCAGGACCTGGTCGGCAAGTACCGCCACGACCTCATCGAGGCGGTCGCCGACTTCGACGACAACGTCATGCACAAGTACCTCGAGGAGCAGGACATCACCGAGGACGAGATCAAGGGTGGCTTGCGCCGCGGCACGGTCGCGGGCGTACTGGTTCCTGTCCTCTGCGGCGCGGCGCTGCGCAACCGCGGCGTGCAGCCAATCCTCGACGCGGTCGTCGACTACCTGCCGTCCCCCGCGGACGTACCGGCGGTGGAAGGCACGGACCCGAAGACCGGGGCGCTCCAGGTGCGTGAGCACGACGACAACGAACCGTTCGCGGCGCTCGCCTTCAAGATCCAGATGGACCCGCAGGGCGTCGGCAAGCTGACGTTCTTCCGCGTCTACTCAGGCCGTCTGAAGGCCGGCTCGTCGGTCATGAACGCCTCCACCGGCAAGCGGGAGCGGATCGGCCGCATCCTGCGCATGCACGCCATCCGGCGCGAGGACGTCGATGAGATCTTCACGGGTGACATCGCTGCCGCGGTCGGCCTGAAGTCGACTACGACGGGCGACACGCTGGCCGACGAGGCGCACCCGATCGTCCTCGAGTCGATCACCTTCCCGGAGCCCGTGATCTCGGTCGCCATCGAGCCCAAGACAAAGGTCGACCAGGAGAAGCTGGGCATGGCCCTGCAGCGGCTCTCGGAGGAGGACCCGACCTTCAAGGTGCATACCGACGAGGAGACGGGCCAGACGATCATCGAGGGCATGGGCGAGCTCCACCTCGAGATCATCATCGACCGCCTGCTCCGGGAGTTCCGCGTCGACGCCAACCAGGGCAAGCCGCAGGTCGCCTACAAGGAGGCGATCAAGCGCGAGGCCAAGGGCGTCGGCCGCTTCGTCCGCCAGACCGGCGGCAAAGGCCAGTACGGCCATGCCGAGGTCATCGTCAAGCCGGGCGATCGCGGCACTGGCTTCGTGTTCGAGGACAAGATCACGCAGGGACGCATCCCGCGCGAGTACATCCCTGCGATCGAGAAGGGGATCCGCGAGGCGCTGCAGACCGGCGTCGCGGCCGGCTACCCGGTGGTGGACATCGTGGTCACCCTGGTCGACGGTTCGTACCACCCGGTCGACTCGAGCGAGATGGCGTTCCAGGTCGCGGGCTCGATGGCCGTCAAGGACGGCATGCACAAGGCTCAGCCGTACCTGCTCGAGCCGATCATGAAGGTCGACGTCGTGATGCCGGAGGAGTACCTCGGCGACGTGATGGGCGACCTCGCCTCCCGCCGCGGTCATATCCTCGGTATGGAGGGTCGCGGCACGTCGCAGAACGTGAAGGCGAACGTGCCCCTGGCCGAGATGTTCGGCTACGCCACCGAGCTGCGCTCGATGACGTCAGGTCGCGCGACCTACTCGATGGAGTTCAGTCACTACGCAGAGATGCCGGGCAACCTGGCGGAGGCTGTGGGCCGCCGCACAACTGGGAGAAGTTAGGAGGAGACAGTGGCGAAGAAGAAGTTCGAGCGGACCAAGCCCCACCTCAACGTCGGGACCATTGGTCACATCGACCATGGCAAGACGACGTTGACGGCCGCCATCACGAAGGTGCTGGCCGAGAAGGGACTTGCCGAGTTCACACCATTCGACCGGATCGACAAGGCTCCGGAAGAGAAGGCCCGTGGAATCACGATCTCGATCACGCACGTCGAGTACGAGACCGAGAAGCGCCACTACGCGCATGTCGACTGCCCCGGCCACCAGGACTACATCAAGAACATGATCACCGGCGCCGCCCAGATGGACGGCGCGATCCTGGTCGTGGCCGCGAACGACGGCGCCATGCCCCAGACCCGCGAGCACATCATCCTCGCCCGCCAGGTCAACGTGCCGTACCTCGTGGTCGCTCTGAACAAGTGCGACATGGTCGACGACAAGGAGTTCATCGAGCTGGTCGAGCTCGACCTCCGCGAGCTGCTCAACCGCTACGAGTTTCCCGGCGACGACATCCCCATCGTCCGCGTCTCGGCGCTCAAGGCCCTCGAGGGTGACCCGGAGTGGTCGCCCAAGATCCTCGAGCTGATGAACGCGGTCGACACCTACATCCCCGAGCCCGAGCGGCCCGTCGATAAGCCGTTCCTGATGCCGATCGAGGACGTGTTCACGATCGAAGGTCGCGGCACCGTGACCACCGGTCGCGTCGAGCGCGGCAAGCTCAAGAGGAACGAGGAAATCGAGATCGTCGGCATCAAGCCGCAGAGCTCAAAGACCGTCGTCACCGGCATCGAGATGTTCCACAAGGACATGGACGAGTGCCAGGCCGGCGACAACGTGGGCACGCTCCTTCGCGGCATCAAGCGCGAGGACGTCGTGCGCGGCCAGGTCCTCGCGAAGCCTGGCAGCATCACGCCGCACACACAGTTCAAGGCCCAGGTCTACGTCCTGAGCAAGGAAGAGGGCGGCCGTCACACCCCGTTCCTTACGGGATACCGCCCGCAGTTCTACATGCGGACCACCGACGTCACAGGCGAGGTCAAGCTGCCCGAGGGCGTCGAGATGACCATGCCCGGCGACAACGTCGTGATGGACATCACGCTCGGCGAGCCGATCGGCATGGAGCAGGGGCTCAGGTTCGCCATTCGTGAAGGCGGCAAGACCGTTGGCGCCGGAGTGGTGACCGAGGTCGTCAAGTAAGGAAGAGGGAGAGGACAACCGGAACGTGCAGGCGGCAACTGAACTCGCTCAACCAACGGCCATGGCAGGTGCAGCGATTGCTGTGCACAGTCACGGAGAGGTGGCCTGGATGAACCAGGCCACCTGTTGCCGCGTGCACTTCGGCCCGAAATCCGCACCCCGACACCGCGATTTCGGGCCGGGAAAGGTAGGAGTCTTTTAGGCAGTGGCGCAGAAGATTCGGATCCGGCTGAAGGCATACGACCATCGGGTCCTCGACCAGGCGGCGGACAAGATCGTGGACACCGCCCGCCGCACGAACGCGCGCACCGCCGGCCCCATCCCGCTTCCGACCGAGATCTCCAAGCTGACCGTGATCCGCAGCCCCTTCATCGACAAGGACTCCCGTGAGCAGTTCGAGATGCGCACCCACAAGCGCATCGTCGACATCCTCGACCCCAACCCGCGGGTGGTCGACGCCCTGATGCGTCTCTCCCTCCCGGCCGGCGTCAGCATCGAGATCAAGTCGTGAAAGGCCTGCTCGCGCGCAAGCTGGGCATGACCCAGCTCTTCAACCCCGACGGGACAATCTCCGCCGTGACGGTGCTCGAGGCCGGCCCGTGCAAGGTGTTGGGCCTCCGCACCACGGAGAAGGACGGCTACAGCGCCGCGCGAATCGCCTTCGCACCCGCCAAAGAGGGCAAGCTCAGCGCCCCACGACTCGGCGAGTTCAAGAAGGCGAACCTCGAACCGCACGCGCACGTGGTCGAGATCCGCAACTACGACGGCCTGGAGGCCGGGCAGGAGCTCAAGGCGGAGATCTTCGCCGCCGGCGAGCTCGTCGACGTGACCGCAACCAGCAAGGGCAAGGGGTTCCAGGGCCTGATCAAGCGCCACAAGTTCAGCCGCGGCCCGGAGAGCCACGGCTCGATGAACGTCCGCCAGCCCGGCGCCATCGGCGCCACCGACGCGGCGCGCGTCTTCAAGGGCGTGCGCATGTCGGGCCAGATGGGCAACGAGCGCGCGACCTCGCGCGCCTACAAGGTGGTTCGGGTCGACGCCGAGCGGAACCTGCTCATGGTCAGGGGCGGCGTCCCCGGCGCCAAGGGCGCGCTGGTGCTCGTGCGCCAGTCGACCAAGAAGGTCAAGCCCAAGGGCCCGGCCGGCAAGCCGAACCCGAGGAAGGTCTGAATGTCCCCAAAAAATCTTCGATTTTTCGGGGGCCCCTGCTGATGCCCGCGACCAAGACGGCGCCGCGTAAGCCGCACGCCAAACAGACCGAGAAGGCGGAGCCCAACCCATTAGAGGTGCCGTACTTCGACGCGCTGGGCGAGCGCAACGGTGAGGTCGAGCTTCCGAAGACGATCTTCGCCGAGGAGCCGAACGTCCCGGTCATGCACCAGGCCTACGTCCGCCAGCTCGCGAACGCGCGCCAGGGCACGGCGAGCACGAAAACTCGCGGCGACGTCTCCGGCGGCGGCGCCAAGCCGTACCGCCAGAAGGGGACCGGCCGCGCGCGCCACGGCTCGATCCGGGAGCCGAGCATGAAGGGCGGCGGCAACGTCTTCGGACCCAGGCCTCGCGACTTCTCGCAGCGCATGCCCCGCCAGATGCGACGCCTGGCGCTGCGCTCCGCCCTCAGCCAGAAGGCGATCGACGGCCAGGTGCGCGTGATCGAGAGCTTCGTGTTCGACGAGCCGAAAACGAGCCAGGCCGCGGAGCTGATGGAGGCGATCGGCTTCGACAGCACCGCGCTCGTGGTGCTGCCGGCGCCGAACTACACCGTCAGCCGCTCCTTCGAGAACCTGGCCGGGGCCAAGATCGTGCTCGCGCGCAACCTCAACATCCGAGACCTGTTCTCGCACACATACCTGCTGCTCTCGAAGGACTCGATCGAGCTGCTCGAGGAGAACTTCAGATCTCGCCAGAAGGAGACCGCCTGATGGCGACCAGGGCGGCGTCCGAGATCGTGATCGGCCCGGTCATCACCGAGCGCACGTACCAGCTGTACACGCAGGGCCGGTACACGTTCAAGGTGCTGGCGTCCGCGTCCAAGACCGAGATCAAAAAGGCGCTCGAGGAGCAGTACGAGTCCCAGAACATCGAGGTGAAGGGCATCAACACGGTGACGATGCGAGGCAAGAAGCGCCGCAGCTTCCGCCGCGTCGGCACCCGCAACGTGGGCAAGACGACCGACTGGAAGAAGGCGATCGTCACGCTAGGAGAGGGGCAGAAGATCGAAGGCCTCTTTGGAAGTGTCTGATGCCGGTTAGAAAGTTCAAGCCCACCAGCCCCGGCCGCCGCTTCATGACGATCTCCGGCTTCGACGAGATCACAGCCGCGCGGCCGGAGAAGACGCTCCTGGAGTCGCTGCCGACGCACGCCGGCCGCAACAACCAGGGCCGCATCACCACCCGCCACCAGGGCGGCGGCTATCGCAAGCTCTATCGCAAGATCGACTTCAAGCGCGACAAGCACGGGGTGCCGGGCAAGGTCGCCACGATCGAATACGACCCCAATCGCAGTGCTCGGATCGCGCTGATCCACTACAAGGACGGCGAGAAGCGCTACATCCTGGCGCCGCTTGGCCTCAAGGTGGGGGATCCGATCGAGGCAGGGCCCGAGGCCGCGGTGCGGATCGGAAACGCGATCCCGCTCGAGAACATCCCCGTCGGATCCACGGTGCACAACATCGAGCTCACGCTGGGACGCGGTGGCCAGCTCGTGCGCTCCGCCGGTGCCAGCGCGCAGCTGCTCGCCAAAGAAGGCGACTACGCCGTCATCCGCATGCCCAGCGGCGAGCTGCGCCGGATCCACATCCGCTGCCAGGCGACGATCGGCCAGGTCGGTAACATCGAGCACGAAAACGAGTCCGGCGGCAAGGCGGGTAGAAGCCGCTGGCTGGGCCAGCGTCCCGAGGTCCGCGGTTCGACCATGAACCCCCGCGACCATCCACATGGCGGTGGCGAGGGGAAGACAGGGCCGGGAGGCAATCCGAAGACCCCGTGGGGCAAGCCCGCGCTCGGCTATCGCACGCGGAAGGCGAGCAAGGCCTCGGGCAAGCTCATCATCCGCCGCCGGGAAAAGAAAGGACGCAAAAAGTAAGTGAGCAGGTCAACCAAGAAGGGACCGTTCATCAGCCCGTCGCTCCGCGACAAAGTCGAGAAGATGAACCAGACGCGCGACAAGAAGGTGATCCGCACCTGGGCGCGCGCGTCGGTGATCTATCCCGACATGGTCGGGCACACGATCGCGGTCCACGACGGCCGCAAGCACGTGCCCGTCTTCATCAGCGAGAACATGGTCGGTCACCGATTGGGGGAGTTCGCGCCCACGCGCCACTTCCGCGGCCACGGCACGCACGTCGAGAAGACGACGACGGTCAAGTAGAAGGGAAGTAGTTGGCAACGATGGAAGTCAGCGCGGTTCAGAAGTTCGTTCGCAGGACGCCTCGCAAGGCGCGCCTGGTGGCCGACTCCGTCCAGGGGATGAAGGTGTCGGACGCGCTCGCGTACCTCGAGTTCTCGCCGAAGCACGCCGCGCGCGACGTCGCGAAGGCGATCAAGTCCGCCGCCGCCAACGCCGAGCACAACTTCAACTTGAACCGCGACGACCTCGTGCTCAAGCAGCTGCTGATCGACGAAGGGCCGACGTTCCGGCGCCGCCGTCCCGTCAGCCGCAGCATGGCGCACGAGTACTTCCACCGCACCTGCCACATCACGGCGGTCGTCGAAGACCGCACAGAGGAAAAGTAATTTGGGTCACAAGGTTCATCCGAACGCATTTCGCCTGGGCGTCTTCCGGCCGTGGGAGGCGAACTGGTTCGCCAACCCCAAGGACTACACGAAGATGCTCCACGAGGACCTCGAGATGCGCCGGGTCATCCTGGCGCGGCTGCGCAACGCGGGCATCGCGAAGATCGAGACGGAGCGCTCGTCCAACGCTCAACTCACGGTGACGATCCACACGGCCAAGCCGGGCATCGTCATCGGCAAGGGCGGCTCCTCTGTCGACCAGCTGCGCGAGGACCTGGAGAAGCGGTTCGGCAACCGCGTCCGGATCTCGATCCAGGAGATCAAGCAGCCAGAGCTCGATGCGCAGCTCGTGGCGGAGAACATCGCGTCCCAGATCGAGCGCCGCATCAGCTACAAGCGCGCAATGAAGCAGGCGATCCTGCGCACGATGCGCTCCGGCGCCAAGGGCGTTCGCATCTACTGCGGCGGCCGCCTACGCGGCGCCGAGATGGCGCGCCGCGAGTGGGACCGCGAGGGCCGCGTGCCTCTGCACACGCTCCGGGCCGACATCGACTTCGGCCGCGCCACGGCGAAGACGACCTTCGGCGCGATCGGCTGCAAGGTCTGGATCTACAAGGACCAGATCTCGCCGGCGCAACGCCGCCTCGCGCCCGTCGCCGAGGAGACGGTGCCGATCGCGGAGGCCGTCACCGCTCCGCCAGAGGTTGTCGAGGCGCCCGCCCCGCAGCCGGCCGCCGAAACTGTGACCCAGCAACCGGTGGCCGAGCCGGCAAGGGCGCCGCGGCGCACGCGTGCCACGGCGGCGCCCAAGGCTGAAGCCAAGGCGGCGGAGGCGAAGGCGCGGCCCACGACAGCACGCGCCAAGGCCCCCACGCCCAAGGCCAGCGCTGAAACCGCCAAGCCCGCGGCCAAGAAGACCACCACGAGAACGAAGAAGACAGACAGCTGATGTTGATCCCGAAGCGAGTCAAGTACCGCAAGATGCACCGCGGCCGGCGCACGGGCATCGCCACGCGCGGCGCCACCGTCGCGTTCGGCGACTACGGCCTGCAGGCGGTCGAGGCCGCCTGGATGTCGAACCGGCAGATCGAGGCCGCACGGCGGGCGATGACCCGCCACGTCAAACGCGGCGGTCAGATCTGGATCCGCGTGTTCCCCGACAAGTCGATCACCAAGAAGCCCGCCGAGACGCGCATGGGCTCGGGCAAAGGCAACCCCGAGGGCTGGGTCGCGGTGGTCAAGCCTGGACGCGTCCTGTTCGAGATGGGGGGCGTCACGCCGCAGGTGGCAAGGGAAGCGATGAAGCTCGCGGCGGCCAAGCTGCCGATGAAGACGCGGTTTGTGTCCGCGGCGGACGCCGGAGGTTCCAGATGAAGGTCGACGAGCTTCGCATCCTCGAAGCGGACGAGCTCGGCGTGCGCCTGCGCACCGCCCGGCGCGAGCTCTACGAGCTTCGGTTCAAGCACGCCGTCGGCCAGCTGGAGAACTCGACCCAGATTTCGAAGGTCCGCCATGACATCGCCCGGATCATGACCGTGCTTCGAGAGCGAGACTTCGGCATCGGACCGAGCGAAGGCGAACCGCAGGCTGTGGCCGTCGCCGAGATCGAGCCGGAGGCCTCGGCCGACGCCGAGCAAGAGGCCCCCAAGCCCAAGCGTGGCCGAGGCAAGAAGAAGGAGGACGCCGAGTGAGCGACACGACCAGCGCCGCCGTTCAGGCGCCTTCCCGCGGCCGGCGCAAGGTCCGCCTGGGGACCGTGATCGCCGACAAGATGAACAAGACCGTCATCGTGCAGGTCGGCTCGTCCAAGGCCCACCGCCTGTACCGGAAGACGGTGCAGCAGCGGACACGGTTCAAGGTCCACGACGAGAAGGACGAGTGCGGCGTGGGCGACCTCGTCCGCATCACCGAGACGCGCCCGCTCTCCAAGGAGAAGCGCTGGCGCGTGCTCGAGATCGTGGAGAAGGCCAAGTAACGACGTGGTTCAGCAAGAGACACGGCTCAAGGTCGCGGACAACTCAGGGGCGAAGGAGCTCCTGGTCATCCGCGTGGCCGGCGGCCACTACCGCAAATACGCCTACGTCGGCGACATCATCACGGCCACCGTCAAGTCCGCCCAGCCAGGTGGGCAGGTGAAAAAGGGCGAGGTCGTGAAGGCTGTCGTGGTTCGCGTCAACAAGGAGTACAAGCGGCCCGACGGATCGTTGATCCGCTTCGACGAGAACGCGGCCGTCCTGCTCGCCCAGGCCAACAACCCGCGCGGCACGCGCATCTTCGGCCCGGTGGCGCGGGAGCTGCGCGAGCGCAACTTCATGAAAATCATCTCGCTCGCCCCGGAGGTTCTCTAGTGCTTCGCAACAAACCCGCACCCAAGCGCCGCTGGCTCGACCTCGCCCCGGGCGATCCCGTGATCGTCATTGCGGGCAAGGACAAGGGCAAGCAAGGCGAGGTTTTGCGCACGATCCCGGACCAGCACAAGATCGTCGTCAAGGGAGTCAACATCCTGAAGCGGCACACCAAGGCCGGCCAGCGCCGCGGTGGCGTGCAGGTCGCGCAGGGTGGCATCGTCGACTTCGAGGCTGCCCTCGACTACTCGAACGTGATGCTCGTCTGTCCGTCGTGCGGCCGGCCGACACGCACCAAGCACATGGTGCTCGAATCCGGCGCCCGCGTCCTGGTCTGCCGCCATTGCGGCGAGCCCTACGAACGCGTGCGCAAGACGGAGGCTCAGTAGTCGTGGCAAAAGCGAAGCAGCAGCAGCCGAAGAAGGAACAGGCCCCGAAGGCGCCTGGTACCAGGTCGGACCAACCGCCGCGCATGTTGACCGCGTACCGCGACACCGTCATCGCGCAGATGACCAAAGAGTTCGACTACGGCAACGTGATGGAGGTGCCGCGCCTCGACAAGGTCGTTGTAAACATCGGCATCGGCGAGGCGAAGGACAACGACAAGGCGCTGGACGCCGCTGTTGGCGACGTGCAGACGATCACCGGCCAGAAGCCGCAGCTGATCAAGGCCAAGAAGTCGGTCGCCGCGTTCAAGCTCCGCGCCGGACAGACGGTCGGCATCAAGACGACCCTACGCGGCCGGCGCATGTGGTACTTCCTCGACAAGCTGCTCAACATCGCGCTGCCGCGCATCCGCGACTTTCGCGGCGTCAGCCCCGACGGCTTCGACGGGCGCGGCAACTACTCGCTCGGCCTGCGCGAGCAGGTGGTGTTCCCGGAGATCGACTACGACAAGATCGACAAGCTTCGCGGTCTGGAGGTGTCGATCATCACGACCGCCAAGACGGACGACGAGGCTCGGAGTCTCCTGACACGGCTGGGCATGCCGTTCAGGAAGAGGTAAAGGGGAGAGACTTTTGGCGAAGAAAGCATCGATCGAGCGCTGGAAGCGGGACCTTGCGCACCCAAAGTTCAAGGTGCGCTTCCACAACCGTTGTCGCATCTGCGGGCGATCGCGCGCTTACCTGCGCAAGTTCGGCATGTGCCGCATCTGCTTCCGGAATCTTGCTGCCGAGGGCCGCATCCCTGGCGTGACGAAGTCGAGCTGGTGATGGCAACGGCAGTCGCGAAAACAACCAACACCAAGGCCGGCCAGAAGAACTTGAAGCGGGCGCCGGCCGGGATCGTGAGCGATCCCATCGCCGACATGCTCACGAGGATTCGCAACTCCAACGCGGCGCGGCACCCCGAGGTGAAGGTGCCGGCCTCGCGCCTGAAGCTCGAGATCGCGCGCGTGCTCAAGGACGAGGGCTACATCGCGGGCTACGACGTCGAAGCTGACGGGCCGACGCAGACCATGCGTATCATCTTCAAGTCCCGCCCCGATCGCACCCGCGTGATCTCGGGCGTGAAGAGGATCAGCCGCCCCGGACTGCGCGTCTACGCGCGCAAAACCGAGATCCCGAGAGTACTCGGCGGTCTCGGCATCGCCATCCTCAGCACGGCTGAGGGAGTCATGAGCGGAAGGCAGGCGCTGCGCCAGGGGCTGGGCGGCGAAGTCCTGGCTTACGTCTGGTAGGAGAGAGAACAAGAGAGTTGTCGCGGATCGGAAAGCTGCCCATCCAGTTGCCCAGCTCGGTGAAGGTCACCCTCACGCCCGGCCACGTCGCCGTGGAAGGTCCGAAGGGCCGGCTCGAGCGCACCCTGCCGGCGGACATCACCGTCAAGCAGGCGGACGGCCAGCTCGTCTTCGAGCGTCCTTCCGACGGCTACCGACACCGCGCCCTCCACGGCCTGGTCCGCAGCCTGGTCGCCAACATGGTCGAGGGCGTGGAGAAGGGCTTTACCAAAAACCTCGAGCTGGTCGGCGTCGGCTATCGCGTCGCCAAACAGGGCGAGGAGCTGGTCCTCAGCCTCGGCTACTCGCACCCGATCCGTTTCAAGCCTCCGCAGGGCATCTCGATCGAAGTCCAGGATCCGACCAAGTTCTCGGTCAACGGAATCTCGATCGAGGACGTCGGTCAGGTCGCGGCCGACATCCGCGGGCTCCGGCCGCCTGAGCCGTACAAGGGCAAAGGCGTGATGTACCGGGGCGAGAAGATCCGCCGCAAGCCGGGCAAGGCAGGCAAGGGGGCCAAGGCCACCGCATGATCAAGCGTCACGACCGCAAGGAGAATCGCGCCAAGAGGCACCGCCGCGTGCGCGTGCACGTCTCCGGCACCTCGCAGCGTCCGCGGCTGGCGGTGTTCCGCAGCCTGAGCCACCTCTACGCGCAGGTCATCGACGACGCCGCGAGCCGCACGCTGGCCGCGGCCTCGACGGTCGACCTGAAGACGAAGGGCAACGGTATGGCCCAGGCCGCCGAGGTCGGCAAGGCGATCGCCGCCAAGGCGAAGGCCGCGGGCGTCAGCAGCGTCGTTTTCGACCGCGGCGGGTTCCTGTATCACGGAAGAATCAAGGCGCTGGCCGACGCCGCGCGCGAGGCAGGTTTGGAATTTTGAACGCGACGATGGCGCCCGCACTGCAGTTCCTGATGCGCATTGCCAGCGGTGACGCTGTCGTGCTTCTCGGCGTGGAGTCGGCCTGGGAAACCCAGGCCTCCTGGCGCCATGGTCGCTTCGGCGCGAAACCGGCCTCCCACGGCTTCGCCGTGGGGACCCCCAAAGGAAGCGATTTCGCGCCGAGAAAGGTAGGGGACTCTATCTAATGAGCAGAAACATGGGCGGCCGGTATCCGCAGGGCGATCGCGGCGAGCGCTCCGAGCTCGCCGACCGCGTCGTCCGCGTCAACCGCGTGGCCAAGGTCGTCAAAGGAGGCCGCAAGTTCTCCTTCAGCGCGCTGATCGTGGTCGGTGACATGAACGGCCGCGTCGGCGCCGGCATCGGTAAGGCGCGCGAGGTGACGGAGGCGATCCGCAAAGGCATGGACGTCGCCAAGCGGAACATGATCACGGTGCCGATGGTGGGCACCACGATCCCGCACGAGGTGCACCTCAAGTGGGGCGCGGCGCGGATCATGCTCAAGCCCGCGGCTCCGGGCACTGGCGTCATCTCAGGTGGCGCCATGCGCGCTGTGATCGAGACCGCCGGGATCAAGGACATCCTGACGAAGTCGCACGGCACCAACAACCCGATCAACACGGTGCGCGCCACGCTCGCCGCCCTACAGCAGCTGAGGACCGCGCCCCAGGTGGCCGAGCTTCGCGGCCGCTCGGTCGAGCAGATGGTGGGCAAGCGCCTGGCCGCGGCCTACAAGGGCGCCGAGCCTGCGCCGACCAACGGAGCCGGCGGTGGCTGAGAAGACTCTCAAAGCCACCCTCATGAAGAGCGCGATCGGCGCCCGCCCCGAGATCCGTGCCACGGTGGAATCGCTCGGTTTCCGGCGCATGAACCAGACCCGCGAGCTGCCCGATAACCCCGCGGTGCGCGGCATGCTGCGGCGCGTGGACTTCCTGGTCGCCGTCGAAGGCGAGCCGTACGAGCGCCCCAAGCGCAGCCGATACAAGATCTGGCGCGCGCGCTCGACCAAGAAGCATAAAAGAGGAAACTGATGCAGCTGCACGACCTCAAGCCTGCCGCTGGCGCCCACCGCAAGGCACGCCGGGTCGGCCGCGGCACCGGCTCCGGTCGGGGCAAGACCTCGGGCCGCGGCCAGAAGGGACAGAACGCCCGCAGCGAAGGCTTCCGCCTCGGCTTCGAAGGCGGCCAGATGCCTCTGTCGCAGCGCATCCCCAAGCTGCCCGGCTTCAAGAACCCGTTCAAGAAGATCTACTCCGTCGTGAACGTCTCCAAGCTGAGCCAGTTCGAGGACGGCGCCAAGGTCGACGCCCAGGCGCTGCTCGAGGCCGGCCTCGTGCGAGCGGGCCAGGACATCAAAGTCCTGGGAGCGGGACGGATGAAAAGGAAGCTCGCGGTCGAGGCGCACGCCTTCAGCAACAGCGCCCGCGAGGCGATCGAGAAGGCCGGCGGCTCGGTCAAGGTGCTCGGCGAGCCGAAACCGGAGAAGACCGAAAAGACGGAAGCAGCATCAACGACTGAGAGCGCGTCTCCCGAAGAGTAGCTAGATGAACCTCCTCGAGGCACTCATCAACGCGATCCGGCTGCCCGAGCTCCGGAACAAGATCCTCTTCACCGGCGGCATCCTGGTCACGTTCCGTCTCTTCTCCAACGTCACCATTCCCCTCGCCAGCCAGGGCGCGCTCGCCAACCTCTTCAACAACCAGGCGCTGCTTGGACTGCTGGACCTCTTCTCGGGCGGCGGTCTTTCCCGCTTCAGCGTCGTGGCCATGGGCATGAACCCGTACATCAACGCCACGATCATCATGCAGCTGATGACGGTGATCTCCGAACGCATCAAGGAGATCCAGAAAGAAGGCGAGATGGGTCGCCGCAAGATCCAGCGCTGGAGCCGCTATCTCACTGTTGCCCTCGGCGCCGGCCAGGCCTACGGCTTTACGGTCCTCTTCCAGAACACCAGCCCGGCGATCCTCGGCCCCCTGGACTGGTTCCAGCGCCTGCAGATCATCCTGGTCCTCACCGCGGGCACGATCATGCTGATGTGGTTCGGTGAGCTGATCACCGAGTACGGCATCGGCAACGGTGTGTCGCTGATCATCTTTGCCGGAATCATCGGTCGCGGCCCGCAGGGGGTCGCCGCGGTTTTCAGCGCGCACTCGGCCGGAGGCGGGCTCGCCGACTACATCCCCTTCATCCTCTTCGGCTTGATCGCGCTGGGCATGACGGCAGTGATCATCGAGGTCCAGCAGGCCGTGCGGAAAATACCCATCCAGTCGGCCCAGCGCGTGGCGGGCGGCCGCGAGGTGGGGCGCCGGGCAAGCTTCCTGCCACTACGCGTCAACCACGCCGGCGTGATCCCAATCATCTTCGCCATCTCGGTGATGTTCCTGCCGACCATCGTCGCCAACTACTTCACCTCCGCCCCGCCGGACACCTGGTACTACCAGGCGGCTCACTGGGTGCAGGGCAACTTCTCTCCGAGCACCGCCAACGTGCCGATGGCGATCACGTACAACGCTCTCTACTTCCTGTTCACGTTCGGCTTCACGTACTTCTACACCGCGATCACGTTCGACGTGAACGACGTGGCTGACAACCTGAAACGCTACTCGAGCTTCATCCCGGGCATTCGCCCAGGACGTCCAACCGCGGACTACCTGCAGGCGGTCATGAACCGCGTCACGTTCGTGGGCGCCATCTTCCTGGGCTTCATCACTGTGATCCTGCCGATCGCGACGTCCAAGATCTCAGGCATCAACCAGCAGCAGATGTACCTCGGTGGCACCGCCATCCTGATCGTCGTCGGCGTCGCGCTCGACACTATGAAGCAGCTGCAGACGCAGCTTGTGATGCGTCAGTACCGCGGGTTCATCAAGTGATTTGCAACTCTTCCCCATTTATGGGGAAGTCCCCGGCGCAGCCTGGGGATGGGGCGGAGTGAATCTACTTCTGTACGGCGCCCCTGGCTCCGGCAAGGGGACCCAGGCCAACATGCTTCGCTCGCACTACGGGATCCCGCATATCGCGACGGGCGACATGCTGCGCGCCGAGATCCAGGCAGGCACCGAGCTCGGCCGGCAGGCGCAACCCATCCTGGCCGCGGGCAAGTACGTCTCCGACGAAATCATGATCGGCATGATCAGGAACCGGCTGCGCAGGCCGGACTGCGAGCCCGGATTCATCATCGACGGCTTTCCCCGCACCGTCCCGCAGGCGAACGCACTCGACACGCTGATGGTCGAGCTCGGCAAGCGCTTCGACCGCGTGATCTACTTGAAGGTCCCAGTCGCTGAGCTCTTGCGCCGCCTTTCTGGACGCCTCGTGTGCCCGCAATGCCAGCGCACATACCCCCCAGAAACGACCGCGTGTGAGGCGGACGGCAGCCGGCTGGTCCAGCGGGAGGACGACAAACCGGAGGCGGTCCGGCCCCGAATTGAGATCTACCTGGAGAAGACCGTCCCGGTGCTCGACCACTACCGGGCAGCGGGCCTGGTTTCCGAGATCGACGGGCGGGGGACAATCGAACAGATAAGCCACCAGGTGCTGGCCGCTGCCAACTCTTCCCCGCTTGCGGGGAAGTCCCCGGCCTCAGGGGTCCCCGCGGAGTCGGAGACTCCGCGGGGTAGCAAGCCGGGGGATGGGGCCGCGGCGCCCAAGAAGCAGACCGCATGATCAACCTCAAGACCGCTCACGAGATCGACCTGATGGCCCGCGCGGGCAGCCTGCTCGCGTCTGTTCTGCCGCCGCTTAAGGAGGCGTGCCGGCCGGGAGTGAAGACTATCGAGCTCGACCGGATCGCCGACAGGCTCATCCGAGAGGGCGGCGCGACCCCCGGGTTTCTCGGCTATCACGGGTTTCCGCGCTCGATCTGCGTGTCCATCAACGACGAGGCGGTCCACGGCATCCCCGGCAACCGAAAGATCGCCGAAGGTGACCTTGTCAGCCTCGACTTGGGCCTGGTGCTCGAAGGGTTCTGGGCCGACGTCGGGATTACCGTCGGCGCGGGCAAGATCACGCCCGAAGCGGCCCGACTGATCAAGGTCACCGAGGAGGCGCTTTACGTCGGCATCGACAAGGCGCGACCGGGTGGCTACCTGGGCGACATCTCCGCGGCCATCCAGGAGCACGTCGAGGCGGCGGGGTTCTCCGTGATCCGGCAGTTCGTCGGCCACGGCATCGGCCGCCAGATGCATGAGGACCCGCAGGTTCCCAACTTCGGCACCCCAGGCACGCCGCCCCGGCTCAAGCCGGGCATGACCCTGGCCATCGAGCCGATGGTCAACGCCGGCAGCCACGAGGTTTACATGAAGCCCGACGGCTGGACGATCTGCACAGCCGACGGCTCCCTGTCCGCGTACTTTGAGCACACCGTCGCTATCACGGAAAAGGGGCCGGTCGTGCTCACAAAGGGAGCCCTCGACTGAGCTTATCCAGGCCTTTGGTATACTCGGCGTTCGTGCCCCAGCGCCCCTCGCTCGTGAAGGGGGTCGTGGTGGAGCCTCTTCCCAACGGTGTCTACAGGGTTGAGCTCGAGAACGGGGCGAAGGTCCTCGCTCACGTCGCTGACCGCGCAGGCACCCATTTCACCCGGCTCCTGGCCGGGGATAAGGTGGGTGTCGAGCTCGCGTCGGACGACCGGTCGCGGGGGCGGATTCGAGAGATTTGGAGATGAAGGTACGTCCGTCAGTCAAGAAGATGTGTCCGAGCTGCAAGGTGATCAAGCGCAACGGTGTCGTGCGCGTGATCTGCTCGAAGACGCCCAAACACAAGCAGAGGCAGGGGTAAGTTCATAGATGGCAAGAATCGCCGGGGTTGACATCCCACCGGCCAAGCGAACCGTGATCGCTCTGACCTACATCCACGGCATCGGCAACACCACGGCCGAGAAGATCGTCAGGAACGCCGGCGTGGACGCGAACAAGAGGACGAGGGAGCTCAGCGAGGAGGAGGTGGCGCGCCTGCGCCAGATCGTCGACCGCATGGCGAGCGCCAAGGACATCCTGATCGAGGGTGACCTGCGGCGCGAGGTCGCGATGAACATCAAGCGCCTGACCGAGATCGGTTCCTACCGCGGCCAGCGGCACCGCCGCGGTCTGCCGGTGCGGGGCCAGCGGACGCGGACCAACGCTCGCAGCCGGCGCGGACCCAAGCGGGCGGTCGCGGGCAAGAAGAAGGTCAAGGCCGGCAAGTAGTGACCAAGAAGAAAGTCGTCCGGACGCGCCGTCGCGAGCGCAAGAACGTGGTCAACGGCCAGGCCCACATCCAGAGCACCTTCAACAACACGATCATCTCAATCAGCGACCTCGACGGCAACGTGATCGCCTGGGGCTCGGCGGGGGCGCAGGGCTTCAAGGGCAGCCGCAAGTCGACTCCCTTCGCCGCCCAGACCACCGCCGAAACGACCGCCAAGAAGGCCCTCGAGCACGGCATGCGCTCGATCGAAGTCTTTGTCCGCGGGCCTGGCGCCGGCCGCGAAGCCGCGATCCGCTCCCTCCAGGCGACCGGCCTCGAGGTCAGCGCCATCACCGACGTGACGCCCATCCCGCACAACGGGTGCCGTCCGCCCAAGCGGAGGCGCGTCTAAATGGCCAACTACAGCGGTCCGGTCTGCCGGTTCTGCCGTCGTGAGGGCGCCAAGCTCTACTTGAAGGGCGAGCGCTGCTACACGCCGAAGTGCGCCATCGAGCGCCGCGCGTTCGCGCCCGGCATGCACGGGCAGGCGCGCAAGCGTAAGACATCGGACTACGGCCTGCAGCTGCGCGCGAAGCAGAAGGCACGGCGTATCTACGGC
>DASXSD010000182.1:0-5767 GCA_036506195.1 Candidatus Dormiibacterota bacterium | reverse complement strand
GCCGCGATACATCAGGTGCCATCGCTCACGCCCATGTTGACCCAGTCGTACAACCCGAAGAAGTTCGTCGAGTAGACGTTGGTCAGCCGCTGGTTCCTGAAGTACGGGGTCTTCGTCCACATGATCGGGAGGTAGACCGCGTCGTCCATGATCGCGTCATCGAGCTGGCGCCCGATGCCGTCCCACTGGTCGGGCTTCGCGGTCAGGAACCCGTCTAGCAGCTGATTGACTTTCGGGTCATTGAGGTTGACGTAGTTGCTGTCGCTGGACGGGTTGTTCGCCTTGCCATGGGCGATCGTGTAGAAGAACCCAGTCGTCGTCGGGAAGTCCGCCCCCCATGCGGCGTCCATTAGACCGAGCTTGTTCTTCTTCACGCTGTCCGGCGAACCGATGTACTGCGTGTAGTAGGTGTCGGACTCGCCCGCCTTGGGGGTGATCTTGATGCCAACCCGAGCGAGTGCTTCTTGCACCGCCGCCGCACGAGCAGCACCGGTTCCTTGATTGACGAACGCGTAGTTCGTGCTGAAGCCGCTCGGCTGCCCGCACTGGTTCAGCTCGTCCTTCGCCTTGTTGAGGTCGCCGGTAAAGTCGGCACCGTTCGGGTACTTGTTGGTCTTCGCGTCATGACCCGGCAAACCGGCGGGAGTGAGGCTGGGTGCGATGTCGCCGAGCACCGCGCCACCGAAGGCCAGCCGCCACGCCTCTTTGTTGAGGGCGTAGAACACGGCACGACGGCAGTGGATGTTGTCCAGTGGCTTGACGTCGGGCGAGACACCCAGGTAGCGAAGCGAGCCATCGACCGGATCGTCGACCTGGTTCTTGAGGTTGGGATCGGCGAACGCCTCGTTCCTGAACGTCGGCTGCATCCCGTTATCGACGCGAGAGTCGAGGGTGCCCGTCTTGATGCGCGCGTCTATGTCGTCGAGGTTGGTGATGTAGTCGATCGTGATCTCGTCTGCCTTCGGCGTACGGATCTGATCGGTCGACTGATCCCAATTGGGGTTTCGCTCGAAGGTGATACCAGTGTCGGGGTCGTACTTCGTGATCTTGAATGGACCAGTTGAGACGGGGTGCCGGGTGTAGTTCTCGCCGTCGTCCTTAGCCTGCGGGATCGGCGAGCTTGGCCCCATCGCCATCAGGTAATCGAACGACGCGTAGGGCTGAGCGAGGTGGAAGACGATGGTCTTGTCGTCGGGCGTCTCGATCGAGGGCTTCCCGTTCACCATCGGCTGACCCGACTTGTCCTTGTACGGGCCCTTGTAGGTCGGCGTCCCCGTCTTGTTCGCGCCGTCATCCAGGAGCGGGAAGAAGTAGGCGGTCGGACCGCCATTGATGACATCGGTGGCGAATCCACGCTCAAGTGCGTACTTGATATCCGCGGACTTGACCGGCGTCCCATCGTCGTACTTCAGGCCGTCCCTGAGCGTGTATGTGAACTCGGTGAAATCAGCATTCGCCTTACCCGGCGCGGTTGCCATATCCGGCACGACCTTGGACGCTTGCTTGGGGTCCGGCGCGAAGCCCATCAGATCCCGCGCATAGAGGCGCTGGAGATTCCAGCAGAACCCGTAATAGGCACGGGCTGGGTCCCACGAATCGCAGTCGCCACCCGACCCCAGCTTGATCGTCCCTCCTTTCGCGTCAGAAGGATTCACGATTGCGCTGGTGGAGAGGTTGAAACCCGTAGCGGCGCCGCCAGCGCCGCCACCCCCGTTGTTGTCATCTCCACCACCGCAGGCAGCCAAGACCAGCGCGCCGGCAGCAGCAACGGCGGCAAGCTTGGCCGAACTACGGACGTTCACCATTGCGTCGACCCCGCCTTCCCTCGTGGCGTTCCGACTCCCGTATGGCAGCCGGACTCGGCCGATCGTCAGTCGAACGGGCCGGTGGACCGACGCGGCCGAGTACCCTGCACGTTATGGCTCACTAAGTGACGCAGAATATGTACTGGAGATAGGTTGTCGCTAATTCGTGACCAAGCGGTTGTCGTCAGGCAGAGTGATTGAGGTGGCTCACCGACTGAGAACCCCGCTCTAACGAGGCGCTTTTGCATTTTCTTTACGCTTTAGTGAAGCTTCTTTGGTCTCGATCCGATTTTGCTCTGGTTTTACATCTTACTTGCTAAATTCTGAATGCAGTCAATCAAATTGAGGGGCCGGGAGAATTGAACCGGCCTTGCGACATCCCTGCGTCTTTGCGCCGACCTCGTTCTGGACGGCCGTCAAGGGTCCGGGTGCCGGTGAGCATTGGCCGAGCGCGGTGCTTGCGGTCGAGCGATGGGTTCCGACCCCCGGCGCGTGTCTATCCCCCGTGCAGTCGACGTCAACGCCGGCCAGGACGCCGGCGAGGACACAGCCAAGAGCGCAAGCAAGGAGAGGATCTATGTCTGCCGTCCAGAAGCAGGTTCAGGAAGCCATTGATCAGTTGGTCGAGTCAGGAACCGAGCGAGGTGTGCAAGCCGCCGTCTACCAGAACGGCGAGCTCATGGTCGACGCGGTTGCCTGCGTTGCCGACTCGTCGACTGGACGTGCGGGAACGTCGGGGACGCCGTTCTACACCTTCTCGATTATCAAGGGCGCGACCTCGACCGTGGCACACATACTCGCCGAACGCGGTCTTTACGAGTGATAGTGGCGTCCGCTGTGCGCGGGCGACGCGAAGCGCACGCGAAAACTGGCGCCTCAGCGAGGGAACGGGATGATCGCCGGGCGGTGATGCGCGGACGAAATCGACCACAACGGCCACTTCCGCGCAGCTCCAGTTGCCTCTGGCGGGCACGCGTGTCGGCCGATCCTGCCGTGCGGTCGCGGGCCAACCGCCTGTAGCTGGCTTGCAACCTCGTAGGTCGCGACCTGATAGAAGGGACCATGGCCGGCGTCGCAGAGTGGCTTCCTCGGTTTGACGTCCGGGAACGGCATCAGCGTGTCGTCGCGCTCGCGCCCGAGCGAGCACTGGCCGTCGCGCTGGCGACGCCTGTGTGCCCCGACCGCCTTGTGCGGCTGCTCTTCCGACTTCGCAGCTTTGGCTCGCCAACTGAGTCGATCGGCGAATACTTCGCGCACCACGGGTTTCTTGTTCTCCAAGAGACGCCCACGGTGTTCGTCTTCGGGATGGCGCTGAGACCTCGTGGGCAGCCTAGAAGGGCGGCCGATGTCACCAGCTGGCGTGCCTGGGGATCAACCGGGATCCAGATTGCCGCGGACTTCGAGACTGTGCCCGTGGCCAATGGGCAGTCGCGCATCTCCACAGAGACGCGGGTGCTTGCGCTGGACGGCAAGTCACGCCTCGCGTTCCGGATCTACTGGCTCGCGATCGGACCGTTCTCCGCGCTGATCCGCCGCCGCTGGCTGCGCGCGATCGCCGCACGATCGATTGCAACTCGTCAAGGCGGCTGACAAGCGAGCATCTCGTCAGTCATCGGGTCCCTGGCCGACCTTGGACCCTTCAGTCCCGGGATTGCAGGCATAGCGAAGGAACAGATAGGACCCGTGGCTTCGGCCGCTCAGCAGATGCGCGCGTGGCGAGCCCGCGGCGAGCAGGTCGACCCCGGCGGCCAGCGTCGGCCGAGGATGCTCGCCGCCGCCAGCCATGACCGGCGAAATCGTGAGGAACAGCTCATCGACCGCTCCCGCTCTCATTAGCTGTCCCATGAGCGTTGGTCCACCTTCGGTGAGGATCCGGCGGTAGCCGCGCTTATACAGGGCCGCGACGACCTTGGAGGGCTCCAGCGTGTCGGTTTCACCAACCGGCCAGATCTCGGCTGCGCCGCTTGCCGATCCGCGCAGATTCTCGGCCGCGCGTGCGGTGGTGGCGACTATTGCGCCGCGAAGCTTCGATCCAGGTCCCTCGAGGCGTCCCGAGCCGGTTACGACGACGAGCGTCGGCGTCGGATCCATGCCCGCTCTCCGCCGGAGTTCAGTGAAGTGCGCCGCGCCGTCCGGGTACGCATTCTCCGCGGTCCAGGGACCGCCGTGAGCACGGAAGGTGCCGGCGCCAATGACCACCGCGTCGGCACACGCTCGCAGCATTGCGACGACAAACCGGTCCGCTGGATCGCCGCCGCTGATGAGCGCGGATGATCTCGGCGTCTCCGGCACCGCCACGATGCCGTCAACAGATGCCACGAAGTTCGCGTACACCACCCGCTCCGGGAGTCCGAACGGTCCGTAGGTCGCTTCAAGCGCCTCGGGGAGATCGAACCTGGGCAACCCCGGAGTCTCGAGAAATGTCTCGAACCTCGGTGCTGGGGTGGCGGACATGGCTTCCACTCAACTGCGGCCGTAGACGGGGATCGCGGCACCGCTGATCGGCCAAGCGTCCTCGCCACAGAGGAAGGTGATGACGCGAGCGATTGCCTCCGGTGCAACGGCCTTGGCCATGCGCTCGGCCGAGAACGCCGCCCGATTGGCCGGCGTGTCGATGAGGGACGGGAGCACCGCGTTCACCCGCACCCCTGTCTGCTTCAGCTCTCCGGCGAGGACCTGGGTGAGCTTGACCACGGCGGCCTTAGTAACGGCGTAGGCGATCGACCCTGCTCCTCCTTCAAGCGCCGAGCGAGCCGCGACGTTCACGATGGCACCGCCACCCGACTCGCGCATGCGGCGGGCCGCCGCACGGCAGGACCACCACGCCGTGTCCAGGTTGAGCCCGAGCAGGTGGCGGTAGTCCTCCGGGCTTGACTCGACCAAGGTGCCGCTGCCGAAGCCGCCCGCGACGTTGACAAGAAAGTCGATCGGCTCGGAACGGCTATCCAATCGCTGCCAAAGCTCGTCGACGGCGTCCGGGTTAGTGAGGTCTGCAGCCTCGCCGACCACCGCGCCCGGATGAGCATCCTCGAGAGGCCTTACGTCCTCCAGCGCGCGGCCGACCGCGACGACCCGGTGTCCCTGGCTCACCAGCTCCGCGACGACCGCCCCACCGAGGACCCCGCCGGCGCCGGTCACCACTCCGTGCACGCGGCTCACCGCCGACCGACGGCTCGGAGGAACTCGTCTCGAAGACTGGGATCGTCCTCGTAGACCCCTCGCCAGAAGGATGTCCACGTGCTGGACCGTTCCTCCCTCACCCCCCGCATCTGCGTACACAGGTGGGTGGCCTCGAGGAACACGGCGACGCCGTGAGGTTGCATCAGCTCGTCGAGGTGGTCGGCCACCTCCTGGCCTATGCGCTCCTGAACGGTGAACCGCCGGGCGAACATTCGCACCAGCCGAGTCAGCTTGGAGATCCCGATGATCTGCTCGTGGGCGATGTACCCGACATGGGCCACGCCGTGAAACGGGAGCGCGTGGTGCTCGCACAGCGCGAAGAAGGAGATAGGCCCTTCGATGATCTGGCTGATCCTGCAATCGGGGCCGCCTCGGCACTCGGTCGGGAAGGCCTTGAGCAGCTTGTGATCACCCTCGTACCCAGACGTGGAGTCGAAAAGAGCAAGCAGGAACCGCCGAGGGGTGTCCTTCGTCCCCGGGCTATCGAGATCCATACCGAGGGCCTGGAAGATCTCGGCGACGTAGCCCTCGAACCTCCTCCAGTCCTGGTCGTCGATCTTCCTGGGGTGAACGTGCTCCCAGAAGGTGACCTCCTCTGGATCGCCCGTGGCCTGCATCAGACCCACCCTGTCCTCAGGGCGCGGTGCCATCCGTATCTTCGGCTCGCCCGTCACTCGTGTCTCACCTCTTCATCAGACAGCGCCTCTTCGAGGAGCATCGGCGTCGCAATGTCTTCATCAGGAAGCGTGGATCATTGCGGCCGCGCTCGCTAGTCCAGCGTC
>DASXSD010000181.1:0-6051 GCA_036506195.1 Candidatus Dormiibacterota bacterium | reverse complement strand
GGACCATGTGCTGACTCGCGGTCACTTATTTCCTTCCCCGCTTGCCGGGGAAAGGTGACCCGGCCGCTGCGCGGCCCGGTCGGATGGGGGCGCGCCTCATTTCACGTTTCCTTCCCCGCTTGCCGGGGAGGGTGACCCGGCCGCTACGCGGCCCGGTCGGATGGGGGCGCGCCTCATTTCACGTTCATCTGAATGAAGTCCGTCGCCACGTCGAGCGCCTGGTCGAGAACCTGCAGCAAACCGTGACCCTGACCCTTGAAGATCTCGAGCCGCGCGTCGGGAATCAGCTTGATCTTCTCTTTGAGCAGGGCGAGATTCGCAAATGGGTCGCGATCGCCGCTGAGAAACAGGGTCGGGCAGCGGATCTGACGCCAGTGCTCGGTCCGGAGTTGTTCGGGAAAGCCCGGACGATGCAGTGGATAGGAAAAAAGCACCAGGCCGCCGAAGTCCGCCTCGATAGAGGCCATGCTCGCGACCCGTCCACCGAACGATTGCCCACCTCCGATGACGTCACGGCCTCGACCCGATGTCTTGATGAAGACGGGCACGGCTTTCTCCGCATTACCGCGAGGAAGATCGACCGCGATGGCATCGATTCCTCGACGTTTGAAACCGACGACGTAGGGTTTCATCGACGCCGCGTTGCCTGATGCTCCATGACCGAGGACGACTCGCATGATGTCTATCGTCGCAGTGTTGAAGAGGTCGATCATCGTCGTCATCACGACGACCTCCGCAGAAATTTCCACAACCCTCGCTGAAAAAAAATCTTCGCGAGGCATTGACGTGAGAGGGGTGCATCGAGTATCACAACACTTGTATGGCGATGCGACTCGTGGTTGTCACCACAGAGGCAACGGACCCGACGCGAGAGAGCGGACCATCTCGACAATCCGCCAACGTCTCGGACTCCTTATCAATGAGGGTCCGTGGCGAAGCCCGTGGGGTTGCAGAGGAGGTGCGTGTAGGAGAGATCCGGATCACGTCTAGCCACCACATGAAACCCGCCAAACCAATGGAACCAATCGGGTCCATATCTTTGGGAGAAGGAGGTACAGCATGATGGCTGCAAAGAAGAAGGCCGCGAAGAAGCCGGCCAAGAAGGCCGCCAAGAAGACCTCGAAGAAGAAGTAAGACACTTCTCTTCAGTCGTTTCGTAAAGCGTAAGCGCCGGGGTTCTGTGGAGCCCCGGCATCTTCTTTAGCGC
Organism: Candidatus Dormiibacterota bacterium; assembly: GCA_036506195.1. Lineage (GTDB taxonomy): Bacteria > Chloroflexota > Dormibacteria > Dormibacterales > Dormibacteraceae > 40CM-4-65-16. The sequence continues at coordinate 4,844 of DASXSD010000181.1, read as the reverse complement.
GAACGGTTGATGAGCTCAGCGACCTGGATCGCTGCCAGCGGCGCCAGCAGGATGCCTTTGCGGTGGTGCCCTGTGGCCACGATGAGGTTGCGCACATCGCTGATGGCGACGATCGGCTTCCCATCTCGCGTCACCGGTCGTAGACCTGCCCACACGCGCTGGAGGTTTGCGCCGGCGAGAGCGGGGACCAGCTTTCGAGCCAGCGCCAGCAACGACTCGATGCCGTCGACGGTCGGCCGGTCGTCGAAGCCGCTGTCCTCTTCAGTCCCACCCGCGATGACGGTGCCGTCTCCTTTCGGCACCAGGTAGCCGTTCGACCAGAAGACGCTCCGCCGCAGCACCATCACGCCGGCATCCAGCGCCGCGAGCTGTCCGCGCTGCGGGCGCACTTCGACGTCGACCCCGGCATGCGACGCCACCTCGCGCGTCCACGGCCCCGCGGCGACGACGACCCAGTCCGCTTTAATTCCACCGACTGGGGTCTTCACGGAGCCGATGGTCTTGCCGACCTGGTCGAAACCGATCGCGGGCGTGCCTTCACAGATCTCCGCTCCGCGCGAAGCAGCCGCGCGCGCCATCGCCCGCACGAATCGCGGCGGGGTGAGGTGCGCATGCTCGAGCAGGACCGCGCCCAGCGCGTCGGAGGTCAGCGCCGGTTCGGTGGCTCGGCACTCGGCCGCGTCGAGCCAGCGCCCACCGTTTGCCCTTAACGCGGCGACCTCGTCGTTGGTGAACGCTGGCACGAGTCCCTGCTGGACGCGGTACTCGACGCTCATCGCGCTGTCCTTCTCAACCCTCGCCACGACCTCGGGGAACATGGCGAGGCTTTCCTTGTCGCCGGCGGCCTGAGATGGGCTCAGCTCGCCGGCTGCCGCGCCCGAGGCGCGGCTCCCCAGCTGGTCGCGCTCCAGCAGCGTGACCTGGTGCCGGTCGAGGCTGAGGCGCTCTGCCACAGCGCAGCCGATGACCCCTCCCCCGATCACCACTACCCGCGACATATAAGGAATATCGTCCTCCCCATTCATGGGGAGGGGCCGCCGCAGGCGGCGGAGGGGCACCACCCTCGGTTTGAGGTCTTGACTCCCGAACATTCGTTCGGTATCTTGGGACTCGGCCTCCACCCTCCCCCTGCGTCTCATTCCAGAGGCCGATCAGAAAGATGCAGGGACAGAGACTCGATCTGGCCATTGATTCGATTCGGCTTCGCTACGGCAGCCGGGCGCTGACGCGGGCCGCCGAGCTGCCGCCACCTCAACCGTGGCGAAGCGGAACCGCGATCGACCGGCTGACCGGGATCGACGGGATGCCGCGCGGCCGCCTCTCCCTGTTCACTGGGCAGGGAACGTGCGGAAAGCTCACGCTCGCCATCGCCCTGCTCGCGAAGGCGACGCACGAATTCGCGCACGCGGTGGTGATTGATGCGGGCGGATTCGACCTTACTGCGCTCTCCTCCTTCTCCCCTGAGCTCGGCGCGCTGACCGTCGTCCGCGCGCCGGCTCTCGAGGTCGCGGGCGAAGCCGCAGCGACACTCGCGCGGGCAGGCGCCGGATTCCTTCTCTTGATGAGCGCCGTCCCAGAGCACTGGCTGGGGCCACTCGAATCGGGCGCCAACAGGTCGGGAACAGTCGTGGTCGGAGTCGTCGAGGCGCCCGACCGCGCCCTCGCCCACGCCTCGAGCTTCAGCCTTGGGTTCTCGCGCGCCGAGTGGGTTTGGGAGCGCGGCCAGCTGGTCGGTCTGCGTGTGTCGGCCCGATGCGTGAAAAACCGCGTCGCCCCGCCGCTCGGTGAGACCGAGCTCGTGATCCGCTACCCGCTCGGCTTGCAAACACCGAAGGACTTCGTGCACGGCGTCATCGAAGTCCCGCCTCGATTCGAGGAGGCGCGGCCACGCGAGTCTGCTGCGGTCTGACAAATCACCTCGAGCTCGCCCGGCGGCCGGACCTGTATGGGACGCCGGTCATCATCGGCCGCTGGGACGAGCACGTGGTGGCGGCCTCCGAGGAAGCACTGCGTTTCGGCGTCGCGCCCGGGATGGCGCTCCGCCAGGCAGAGCACCTCTGTCCGCAGGCGACCTTCGTCCTGCCCGACGAAGAGGCGACCGCCCGCATCCGCGAGCTGATCTCCACCGGGCTCTATGACCTCGCACCCGTCGTCGAAGTCCGCGACGAGGGCGTAGCGTGGCTCGACCTCGATTGCGTCGTGCGCGCGGGCGAATCGATCCGAGAGATGCGACGGCGATTGCTGAAGGCGATCGGCAGGGAACCGCGATTGGGTCTTGCGCCTGGGCCGTTCTCTGCGCGGCTTGCGGCGGCGCGGGCGCGACCGGGCCGCCTGCTGCAGGTCGAAGAAGCTCGCGAGTTCCTCGCCCCTCTTCCCTCGCGCGAGCTTCCGCTCGACGCCGAGCAGCTCGAACGGCTCGACCTCCTCGGCCTCCGCACCCTGGGCGCGGTGGCGGAGATCGGACCGCGCGAGCTGGAGAGCCAGCTCGGTCGCGATGGGCGTCACGCGGTGCTGCTCGCGCGGGGACTCGAGCCCGATCCGCTCGTGCCGTGGCAACCCCCTATGTTCACGTGCGCGCACCGTCAGTTCGGCGCCCCGGTCGAGGACCGTGAGGCATTGCTCTTCGTCGCGCGTGCGTTGTGCGGTGATCTTGCCGAGGAGCTTGGTTTACGCGGCGCCGGCGCCAAACACGTGCGCATTCGACTCGTCCTCGAATCGAGTGATGACGAGCAGCGCGAGTCGATCGTCCGCCATCCGCTGAGCAGCAGCGCTGAGCTCTTCGGGCTCGTCGGCGCTTGGATCAAGGAGTGGCAGCCGCGCGCTCCCATCACCGAGCTGTGGATCGAGCTGCCTGTGCTCGAAGGCGCGGGCCGGCGACAGCTCAGATTGTGGGCGGGGGGCGACGGATCGAGCGAAGAGGTCGCAGCGGCGATGGAGCGGCTGCAAGAGCGCTTCGGCAACGACGTGGTCTGGAAGCCGGCATGACTCGCCTGGTCTCGCCCTCGGCCGCGGTCGACGTCACTCTCGATCATGGCGGGGCGCCAATCGCGATCGCCGGCGCATTCAACGGTTCCATCGAGCCGATCGCCCGCTGGAAGGTCGAGAGCTCGTGGTGGGACAGACCTGTCATTCGCGAGTACTGGAAAGTGGTCCTCAACAGCAACCTGCTGTGCGAGCTATATCGCGACGCATCATGCAACGCATGGTTCGTGGAGAGGGTTTATGACTGAGATGACGGAGGCGGACGTCATCCGGCTCCTCGACCTCTTCGAGGCGAGTGGCATCCATATCTGGCTCGATGGCGGCTGGGCGGTGGACGCATGCCTTGACCACCAGACAAGGCCGCACTCTGACCTCGACATCGTCATCGACCAGCGCCATCTCGAAGAGGCCGTCACGATGCTCAAAGAGAAGGGCTATCGGCCGGCGTTCCGCGGCGACACCCGGCCCTGGAACTTTGCCCTCGGTGACGGGGCCGGGCACGAGGTTGACTTCCACGTCATCGAACTCAATGAGGCGGGCGACGGAATCTACGGTCCGCCTGAGAACGGCGAGCTCTATCCGGCCGAGTCGCTGTCGGGAGTCGGCTCGGTCGAAGGGCGCGAGGTCCCCTGCATCACACCCGAGTGGCTCGTCCGATTCCACTCCGGCTACGAGCTGGACGCAAACGATCGAGCCGACGTCGCCGCCCTGTGCGCAAAGTTCGGGATCGCGCTGCCTGACGAATATCGGTGACGCCGTACGTCGAGCTTCACAGCCACTCCAACTTCTCTTTTCTCGACGGCGGCTCACATCCCTACGAGATGGCAATGCGGGCGGCCGAGCTCCAGATGCCCGCGCTCGCGATCACCGACCGCGGCGGCGTCTACGGAGCGGTCCGCCACCTCCAGGCTTGCCGCAAGCTCGGGGTCAAGCCGATCATCGGGAGCGCTCTGGAGGTCGACGGCGAGGAGCTCATCCTCATCGCGCGGAACCTGCGCGGCTACTCCAACCTCTGCCGCCTGTTGAGCGTCGCCCATGCTGACCAGCCCAAAGGTGAAGCGCGCACGACTCTGGCCACGGTCGCCGAACACCGAGGCAACCTCTTCTACCTCAGCGCGACCGACCTGGAGTCGCGCCTGCGCGACCTCCAGGACGCCCTGGGCACGGATAACGTCTTCAGCGAGCTCCATCACCACCAGCGACCCCAGGACCAGTGGATCCTCGAATGCCGCTCCGCCATGGCGCGCCGCTGCGGTGCGCGGGTCGTCGCCACCAACCAGGTCCACTACCACGTCGCGGCGAGACGAAAGCTGCATGACGTCCTGGTCGCCATCCGCCACCGAGCGACGCTCGAGGAGGCGCGGCCTCACCTGTTCCCCAACTCCGAGCATCACCTCAAGGGCGGCCCCGAGATGCGACCGCTCCTCAAAGGACACGAAGAAGCGCTGGCGACGCCCTGGGAGATCGCGCAGCAGTGCGACGTCGACCTCGACTTCCGCAAGGTCCGCTTCCCTGGCTACCCGGTGCCCGACGGCGAAACCCCATTCTCCTTTCTCTACAAGCTCTGCTTCGAGGGCCTGCGCGAGCGCTACCACCCCATTACCTCGGCGGTCACCCGCCGCCTGCAGCACGAGTTGGAGGTGATCGAGAAGACCGGCCTCGCCGAGTTCTTTCTCATCAACTGGGACCTGATGCGCTTCGCCCGTGAGCACGGCGTGCCAGGCCAGGGCCGCGGCTCGGCGGCCGACTCCATCGTTGCCTATGTGCTGGGTATCACGCGCGTCGACCCGATCGAGCACAACCTTCTCTTCGAGCGCTTCCTGCACGAGGAGATGACCAGCACCCCCGACATCGACATCGAC
>DASXSD010000180.1:0-3459 GCA_036506195.1 Candidatus Dormiibacterota bacterium | reverse complement strand
CGCGGTCCAGTACGGCGTCCCCCGGCCGCGGGTGTACGTCAGCCCTGACCCTTCTCCCAATGCATTCGCCACCGGCCGCAACCCAAAGCACGCCGCGATCGTCGTCAACGAGGGCCTGTTCCGGATCCTCGACGAAGAGGAACTCTACGGCGTGCTCGCGCACGAGTTCGGCCACGTCCGCAACCGCGACATCCTGATCAGCTCGGTGGTGGCCGTGCTCGCAGGAACGATCACCATGATCGCGAACGTCGCCCAGTGGGGCATGATGTTCGGCGGCCGGGACGATCGCCAGCAGAGCCCGTTCGGCGCAATCGCGGCTCTCGCGATGCTCATCCTGGCGCCGCTCGCCGCGTTGCTCATCCAGCTCGCGGTCTCGCGCTCGCGCGAGTACCAGGCCGACCGTACTGGCGCCGAGGTCTCGGGCAACCCGATGGCGCTGGCCTCCGCGCTGCGGAAGCTCGAGCAAGCGACCCAGGCCAACCCCTCGCCGATCGCGCAGCCCGCGTTCGCGCACCTCTACATCGTCAATCCGCTCAGCGGAGGCTGGGCCGGCCTGTTCAGCACGCACCCGCCCATCGAGGAGCGAATTCGCCGCCTGGAGGAGATGGCGGCCGGAATGCGGCGCGCCTCCTGAGCGTCGTTGCGTATTAGGCCGACTTCGTCAGGTTGAGCGAGACCTCGATCGTCACGGGCGGCTGAACCGTCACGAATGGCGCCCTGGGAGGACTGATTCCGAAGTCGGTCATGCTGGTCGAGATCGAGCCGGCGATCTGGGCTGTGCCTCCGCTGACGCGCAGCTGCAGCGTGGCGGTGACGTCTTTCGTCACGCCGTGGACCGTGAGCGTGCCGGGGACTGACACGGTCACGGTCTGACCCGTCGCGACCGCGGCGGGAAGCGACACGCTTTGGGCTTCGAACACAGCCGTCGGAAACGAGCCCACGTCCAGCGACTCCTGGACGATGCGGTCGCGGTTGGTCACGTTGTAGCCCGCGACGGAGTCCACGCTCGCGAGGTTCGACAGCTGGACCGTGATCGTCGCTGCGGACATCTGGTATGCGTCGCTTGACTGCGTGATCGTGACCTGGCCGCTCACGTTGCTCGTCCGCGCGACCGCCTGGTGGGTCGAGCTCTGGCCGGCAAACTGCTCCGTGACCCGGTACCCCGCCAGCGACCCCGAGGCGACCGTCCACGTGCCCGCACCGCCCGTGGTTGCGGTCGGCGTGGCGTCGGTGGACGGCGAGGCGCTCGGAGAGGCAAGGGCCAGCGCGGGCGGAGCGGTCCGCAGGCCAGAGAAGAAGTACACGTAGGCGCCGGCGCCGCCGAGCAGCGCGAGGGCTGCGGCGGCCGCGATCGGGAGCCAGAGCTTCCGCGTCATCCTCACGATCGTGCCCCACGGCCCTGTTTGGGCGCTGTGAGAGTCCTGGGAAATCGCTGAGAACCTGGGTGCTAGGGCTCTTCTTCCTCGCTGATCACGTCGTCTCTCGACAGCTCGTCCTCATCGCTGTCCGCGAAGAGGTCCCGAATCTCGGCGCCGGCAGTCTCGAAGTCGCCGATCCTCTCCGAAGAGTCATCTTCGACGAGCTCGCCCGCGCTTCGCGACTCCTCGAGGAGCTGTGCGAAAGCGCTCTCGGCGGCTTCTGCGTTGGGGTACTCGAACAGCTCTGTCTCCGGCGGTATCTCCGCACCCTCGGTGTCGTCGGTCCCGTGACGCAGGATGTAGCTGCGGCCGTTTTCGGGATCGTGCAGCAGGGTCAGAAAGCGCTCGCCCGTCAGCTCCGCGCGACGCTCCGCCTGCCCCTCGTTTTCCAGCTCCAGCAGCCGGCTGATGATCTGCTCCTCGCTGCGTTCCTGCATTTCCGTCGAATCTAGAACGCTCCGCTGCCCCGGGTTAGACTGCGACCTCGTGGAGAAAGTCGCCGCGACGCGGAAGGCGGGCAGCTTGATCTCGTCTCCTGACATCACTCCCGAGGAGCTGCAGCTTGCGGTTCGCAATCATTCGATGCCGCTCGAGGCGCTCCGGTACGGCATCACGCCGCTCGGCCTCCACTACCTCCTCATTCACTTCGACATCCCGGCCGTCAACGCGAGCGAATACGCGCTCAGCATCGGCGGTCACGTCGCCAAACCGCTGCTCCTGACGATGGACGACATCCGGGAAAGACCGGCGAACACGATCGCGGTCACGCTCGAATGCGCAGGCAACGGGCGCGCGCGTCTTTTGCCGCGGCCGATGAGCCAGCCGTGGCTCGGGGAGGCGGTGGGCACGGCGGAGTGGACCGGGACACCGCTCGCTCCGATCCTCGAACAGGCCGGCATCAAGGGCGGCGCCACCGATGTCGTCTTCACGGGCCTGGATCGCGGCATCCAGGGCGGGGTCGACCAGTGGTACGAACGCAGCCTGTCCATCGCGGACGCAACGCGGCCCGAGGTCCTGCTTGCGTACGCGATCAATGGCTCGCCGCTGCCGCCGCAGCATGGCTACCCGCTGCGCCTCATCGTGCCCGGCTGGTACGGGATGACGCACGTCAAATGGCTGCGCTCTATCACGGTGACCGATCGCGAGTTTCGCGGCTACCAGCAGGCCAGCGCGTATCACTACCGCACCGTGGAGGGCGAGGCCGGCGTCCCCGTGACGCGCATGAACCCACGCGCGTTGATGGTCCCGCCCGGCGTGCCCGACTTCATGAGCCGGACTCGGCACGTTGGCGCGGGCCTGCACACGATCGAAGGCCGCGCGTGGTCAGGCAAAGGCTCGGTGGTGAAGGTCGAGTTCAGCGACGACGGTGGAGTCAAGTGGTCGCCAGCGGCGCTGGAGGCCCCGCCATCGCCGTTCGCGTGGCGCCGATGGAGCTTCGACTGGGACGCGACGCGACACGGTGAGCACCAGCTATGCGTGCGTGCGACCGACGACGCCGGCAACACCCAGCCGTTGGATGCGAACTGGAACCTGGAAGGGGTTGAGAACAACGCGGTGCAGCGCGTGGTGGTGATCGTCGGCGCACCGCAGGAGCACCAGGTGGCGGCCGGCGGCGAGTAGCGCTTGGCGCAAGAGACCGCGTCCAACGATGCGATCGCGCGTCTGAAGCAGGCGTGGCGCGGCGAGGTGCAGGCCCGAGCCATGTACCTGTTGCTCGCGCAGCGCATGCGCGACTCCGCGCGTGCTGACGTGATCCGCGCCATCGCCGAAGCCGAGGGGAGGCACCGTGAGCGCATCGAGCAGCGGCTGCGCGAGATCGGCCAGCCGGTCCCCGACACGTCGACCGTCGAGCTCTCGATCCTGCAGCGGCTCCAGGCGAGGCTCGCACCGGTGGAGACGGTGATCGCGAGGATGGAGGCCGCGGAGGAGGCTGAGATCACGGACCGCTACAAGCGGTCCACCGGCGACCCGGCCACCGACGCCGTCCTCCAGGAGATCCGCATCGACGAAGAGGCTCACTCGCGCTCCCTGGAGTCGATGG
>DASXSD010000179.1:0-10092 GCA_036506195.1 Candidatus Dormiibacterota bacterium | reverse complement strand
CAATCCCGTCGAGGTCGCTTTTCCGCTTGGCAGCGAATTGCGATCGCGGGAAGGAGTGAGCGTATGGCGGTGCGACATTGACATGACTGAGGTCACGACCGCTCGAGGGATGCGAGCGACGACTCTTCCGCGAACGCTGCTAGACCTCTGTGCCCGCCGGCCACCGCTCGATGCGTTGATCGCGCTCGACATGGCAGCCCGAAGACGATTCAGATTGCACATGCCTGATTTCAAGGGACGTCCGGGAGCGGCGCGACTGCGACGGCTCATGGAACTGGCAGCACCAGCCGAGTCGCCGATGGAAACGCGCCTTCGCTGGTTGCTGGTGTCGAATGGGCTTCCCCGACCGGAGGTCCAAGCCGATCTGCATGATGACGCAGGGCATTTTGTCGGCAGGGCCGACCTTCTCTACCGCGCTGCGCGGCTCGTGGTCGAGTTTGACGGCGGCAACCACCGGGAGCGGCTGGTCAGCGACGACCGCCGGCAGAACCTGGTCACCGGTGCAGGATTTCGGGTCTTACGGTTCACGTCCGCGGACATATACCAGCAACCCGATGTCGTCGCGGCCCAGGTCCGCGGGGCCACTCGCTAGCTCTCGAGCTCCTTCTGGACCAGCGTGATGTCCATCCAGCGGTCGAATTTGTGCGCGGCGTTGCGGATCGTACCGATCTCCTCGAAGCCCTGCCGAGTGAACAGCGCCAGCCCAGACCGGTTGTCCTTGGCCACGCTCGCCACGATCGTCCGATAGCCAAGGCCCCGCGCCTCCTTTGTCAGGTCGGTGAGGAGCGCGGCGCCGATGCCGCGACCGTGGTGCACGGGGTCGACGTAGACGAGGCACTCAACCACGTCGAAGCCACGCTGTTTCCAGGGCAGAAGCCTCGCCCAGCCGATGACCCCTGTGTCGTCGGTGGCGACCAGCAAAAACGACCGCCGGCCGTGCATCTCCCACCACGCCTGCGCCTCTTCGGCGGACAGTGGCTCGGAGTCGATGGTGGCGAAGGTCTGGTTGACGGCCCAGTTGTAGATGCCGACGATGGCCTTCAGGTCGTCCGGCGTCGCGGCTCTGACCGCGAAAGCATTCTTGGTCTTTGCAGCCTTCGCCTTCGCCATGCTGACCATTATGCTTGCCGCCCGATGAAGCCTGAGATCAAGACACCGCTGCCTGGGCCGAAGGCGGCGGAGCTGATCGCACGCGACGCGAAGGCGATGTCACCCAGCTTCACCCGCTCCTATCCCTTCGTCATGGAGCGCGGACAGGGATGTTGGGTCACCGACGTCGACGGCAATCGCTTCCTCGATTTCACCGCGGGCATCGCGGTGGTCACGACCGGCCATTCGCATCCCAAGGTGGTGGCAGCGATCAAGGAGCAGGCGGACCGGTTTCTGCACATGTCGGGCACGGACTTCTACTACCGCCCGGAGATCGAGTTCGCCGAACGGCTGGAGAACAACATCCTCCCCGGCATCCCGGCTCGAGTCTTCTTCACCAATTCGGGAGCCGAGGCGATCGAAGGCGCGATGAAGCTCGCGCGGTTTGCGACCGGGCGCCCTAGCTACATCGCCTTCATCGGTGCGTTCCACGGCCGCACCTTCGGCGCACTTTCGCTCACAGCGTCGAAGGCAAGCCAGCGTCGCCGTTTCGCGCCTCTTCTGTCGCAGGTCTTCCACGCGCCGTTTCCGACGCCGGCCCGGGGAGTCACCACGGATGAGTCGATCGCGCGCATCGAAGAGCTCTTCACGACGGTCGCGCCGCCCGAAAGCGTGGCCGCGGTGTTCGTGGAGCCGATACAGGGCGAGGGTGGTTACCTGGTGCCGCCCGATGACTTCCTGCCGCGGCTCCGCGAGCTGACGTCAAAGCACGGCATCCTGCTCGTGGCCGACGAGGTGCAGTCGGGCATGGGGCGCACAGGTCATCTGCTCGCGGTCGAGCATTGGGGAGTTGAGCCAGACATCGTTTGCCTGGCCAAGGGCATAGCCTCCGGCCTGCCGCTGGGCGCCTTCATCGCGCGCGCCGAGCAGATGGACTGGCCGCCGGGCTCACACGGCAGCACGTTCGGCGGCAACCCGATCGCATGCGCCGCCGGCATCGCGACCATGGATTTGCTGGAGGACGGGTTGATGGAGAACGCGGCGCGCGTGGGAGCCGAGCTCCAGGACGGCCTGCGCGAGATCGCCTCCAGGCATCGCAACGTCACTGACGTGCGCGGTCTCGGCCTGATGCTGGCGCTCGAGATGAAGACCCCGGAGATGGCGGCGAAACTGGTTCAGTCGGCCTTCGAGCGCGGTTTGTTGCTGCTGATGGCGGGGACCCGCGCGGTGCGGATCAGCCCGCCACTCGTGCTCAACCGGGACGAGGCGGCGACCGGCCTGGAGATCATCGCCTCAGCCCTGGATTGAGTCTCCTATCGGCTGGATAGAGGTTGCGGCGGCGCGGTCGTCGCTCGCCACCGCGGTCCAGTTCTTGGCCCGCTGGTCGTCGATCACCTTCATGGTCGCGTTGACGTGGTTCGCGACATCTGCCTTGGTCACGTGGGCGGCTGACGCGAAGGCGTCGACGAATTTCTGGGTGAGCATCGGTTTCGCGGTTGCCTCGCCCGCCGCGTAGGCGAACAGCGCGTTCTGCTCGATCCCCAGCTGCTCGACCAGGTCGCTGGGAAGGATGCCAAGAGTCGAGGCGAACACCCCCGCCACGCCGGAGGAGCTTTCCGCGAGGGCGGACGCGGCGGCACCGGTCTCCGCGGTACGGCCCGCGATCGAGGCCGCGGTCGCCATCGTCGACAGGTACGCGTGCTCCTGCAGGTTCTGGTTGGCGGACGTGCGCACGGACACCGCGCGCAGTTCCGGATCGCCGGGGAACTTGTCGGGAAATCGATGCGCGATCTCCACCGACAGCGCGTCGCCGAGACGCGACGCCTGCACGTAGGCGCGATGCAGGTCAGCGTAGAACGCGGTGTACTTCATCGCGAAGTAGTCGTCGATGAACAGCTTGTCCTCGAGCACCTGCTGGCTCAGGAGCTGCGTCACAGGGTCGAGCGGCAGGTGACTTGCGTCGCTGACGAGCTGTGCAAACTGGGGGACGAACTTCTGGGTGAGGTTCGACATCGCGGTCTTCGCCTTGGCGTTGTTGTGAGTGACAACCCCGATCGCGTAGTCGACGAGGTAAGTGTTCTGGGTGTTCCAGGTGTCGGAAAGCCTGGCGGCCGTCGTGTTGCCGAAGGCCCGCCGGAAGGCGTCGGCCAGGTCGGAGGCGTTTGTCGCCAACAGCGTCGTGTAGGCGGCGTAGTCGTCGGTGTGATTGGCCGCGGCGATGGTTTCCTTGGCCACGATCATCACCTGCTCGCCCAGCAAAAGATTCAGGTGCGTGCGCAAGTCGCCTGCCAGCGTTGCCGCCGGGTTGACCACGGGGCTCTTCGACGGCGTGGCCGAAGCCAGCGGGTTCGTACCCGGCTCGCAAGCCGCGAGCAACAGGCCGATCGCAGCCAGTGCGCTGGCGACCTTCAAACCGCCACATTGTGGGCGAACTAGCATGGTCAGGTCTTGCCCGAATGGCTCCTGGTGGACGGCTCGAGCATGTTCTTCCGAGCCTTCTACGCCATCCCGCAGACAATGCGCGCGCCCAACGGCGCCCTCGTCAACGCGGTCCGCGGCACCCTGGACACGCTGGCTCGTTACATCACCGAGCGCAAACCGCGCCACGTCGCCTTCACGACCGACGAGGACTGGCGGCCGGACTGGCGCGTCGAGCTGATCCCGGGCTACAAGGAGCACCGCACCGCCGAGCCCATTCCGCCCGCGCTGATCCCGCAGGTGCCGATCATCCTGGCCGCGCTCGCCGCGGTTGGCGTGGACGTCGTCGGACTCGAGGGCTACGAGGCGGAGGACATCGTGGCGACGCTTGCGACGAAGGTGAAGCCCCCGATCGAGATCGCAAGCGGCGACCGCGATCTCTTCAGCCAGGTCCGCGGGCGGGACATCATCGTCCTCTATCCACAGAAGGGCGGGCCGGTGGAAGTCGATGAGGCCGAGGTCGCCAGGCGCTACAAGATTCCAGGGACTGCGTACTCCGACTACGCGATCCTCAGAGGGGATCCGTCGGATGGCCTGCCAGGCATTCCCGGCATCGGCGACAAGACGGCGGCCCAGATGGTGACGCGCTACGGCTCGATCGAGAAGATGCTCGAGGCCGGCCTGTTTCGCAAGCCCGAGCAGGCCGACTACCTGCGCAAGGCACTCAAGGTCGTGCCGCCGGTGCGCGACCTGAAGATCAAGGTGCCACGCGGCCGGCGAGCGCATTACCCGGACGAGCCGGAGCTGGTCGAGGCAATGGGGAAGAAGTACGGGATCGCGAACAACCTCGAGCGGCTGGTCAAAGCGCTGAGTGCGTGACGCGGCGATCGGCCTGTGCGCGACGTGCAAGCACTCGCGCACGGTGAAAGGCGCGCACACGACCTTCTGGATGTGCCGGCGCTCACTGACCGACCCCTCGTTCCCTCAGTACCCGCGGCTGCCGGTGGTTCGGTGCCGCGGATACGAGGAGGTGGATTCGGTTAAGGGGCGGCCACCCTCATGAGGGCGATCGGCTGGCCGCCGCCGAGGTTGAACCTCTCGCCGATCTCGCCAGACGACATGGAGAGCTCGGCGATCGAACCCACGTCAGCGACCGCGTAGAGGCTCTGGCCGTTCGGGCTCAGGCCAAGGCTCCAGATCCGCCAGGTCTCTAGCGCGCGCTTGCGGATGGTCAATGTCTCGGTGTCAATCCAGACCACTCCCGACGCTCCGGCGACCACAAGCGTCTTGCCGTCGGGGCTGACCACCGCGGCGTTGAGTGCGAGCTCTTTGGCGCTGACGGTCTTGATGAGACCTCCGGTCGAACTGTTGAGCGGGACATGCGCGGTGCGCACGACCTGCGGCGCGTCGCGAGTCAGCGACACGACCGCAACCTCGCCGTTGCCCAGGTTCGCCGCGTACAGAGTCCCACCATCCGGGCTCATCGCGATCGACCACTGCATCGCCTTGTCGTCCTCGGCGTAGCCGGCTCCGCGAAGGTCGAGGCAGAGGGCGAAGCCGTCGAGGTTCAAAGCGTGGATGAAGGGGTTGGCATGCTCGCGCACGTACATGCTGAAGAGCCACCGCGCATCGGTGGACGCAATTCCCGATAGCTTGATGCCGGACATGGCCTCGGATGCGTCCGTCTTGTCGACGACCGGGTTTGGCTCCAGGAATCCGGCCGCCACGTCGTACATCCGGACGTAGTACTCCCGGCCGTTGAGGTACTGGACCAAGAACAGGCGATTGCCGTCGTTGCTGATCGCGTCGAAGTCGAAGAAGCCCGCAAGGTCGATTCGTCCCACGACGTGCAGAGGTTGAGTGTTGATGAGCAGGAAGTGCGAAGCCGAGGGCAACCCGTCGCCCTCCGGAGCGTCGTAGCGCTCGACCACCAGCCAGCGGCCGTTTGGTGCCATGCCGCCGGGGAGACCGTTGGCGGTCGCGTTCGGCATCCGGTAGGCATGCCCAAGCTGCAGAGTGCCCAGCGTGGCTCCCGTCTGGGGGTCGGTGTCGAGGATCGAGGTGTCGACCAGCGAGTAGAGGTGCTTCCAATCGCTGGTCGGTACGCCAAGCGGCAAGCGGCGTTCCGTCTGGTGAGAACGCGAATCGATGACCGTCACGTACTGGGAGTGGCTCACCGCGATCGCCTCATAGAGCTTGTCGCCCGGGGCGGCGCGATTGGCGCTCGTCCCGCCACACGCCGCCAGGAGAAGACCGGCGCTGATCAGGGCAACCGGTGTTCGCATCCTCATCACCTCATCAGCCCCTACACCGCCTCTCCGGTCGTGGTTCCCCTAGCTACTGAAGCGAGAGCGCGATCTCGATCGCCCGCTCCTTGTTCGTATCCGCCTCGATGCGAACGATGGTGCCGTCGCGGTCGAAGACGAGCGTGTTGGTGGCCAGGCGCATGCTGTCGAAGAAGGGCTGGCCGTCGGCGTCGGTGAAGATGAAGTCGTGCGGGTGACCGGAGATCCAGTAGCCCGCGCGGCCGCCGACGGATACCTCTTCGATGGTCGTGTTCGGCCCAACGATCTTCTGGAAGTACGTCTCGTTCACCCTGCCGCGCGCCTCGGTGACGAGCACCGACACGCCGGTCTGCCCTGAGACCGGGATGTCAGGGGCTCTGGCGTAGACGAGCGTCACCTCGCCCAGGGTCGGGGGGTGCTTGACGTACACCGCGTCGGGCTGGCCGAGGGTCGCTGGAACCGTGATCCTCCAGTCGACCAGGCGCTCCGCGTCGCTCAGCGTGTAGGGCAGGCCGAGGCCCAGCTGATCGCCGAGGGTGCCCGAAGGCAGGGTGGAAGGCGTCGGCGGATGCTCGACGCGCTCGATGTTGAGGTGGAGGTTGACCCAGTGGGCGATCGCGCCGCGCGAGGGTGGGTAGGCGACGAGGGCGAGGGCGACGATGAGCAGGGCGGCGACAGCAACGGCCAGCCCGCGGCCCCACCCTGACCCTCCCCGCCGAGCGGGGAGGGAAAGCCAGCTCCGATGTGCCCGGTCAGGGATCACCACCTTGAGGTGAGGCGTTGCGGGCCAGTCGATGGCCGCCGCCAGCTCGCTCAGCTGCTGCTCGAGGTCAGGCACTGGCCGCCTCCTCGACCCGAGCTCGCAGCCTGCCCAGCGCGCGAGACAACCGCGACTTGACCGTGCCCTCCGGGATCCCAAGCGCCGCCGCCGTCTCCTCGCCGCTCAGCTCCAAAAAGTAGCGGCTGGTGATGACCAGCCTGTCGTCCTCACTGAGGGCGTTGACCATGGCGAGCAGCCGGCGCCGCTCGTCTGAGGCCACGGCCACCGCCTCGGGGGATGGGGCCGCATCCCCCGGGCGGAAGCCTTCGGTCAGTCGAAGTTCGAGCTGGTGGCGGCGGCCCGTCGAGCGGATCTTGTTGCGCGCCTCGTTGCCCACGATCCGCAGCAGCCAGGGTCGGAGCTCGGCGCCCGGCCGGAAGCGTTCAAGCGCCCGAAACGCCTTGACGAAGCCTTCCTGCGCAGCGTCCTCGGCGTCGGCTGCCGAGCCCGTGACGGCATAGGCGGTGCGGAACGCGATCTGCTGGTAGCGCTGCACGATCTCCTCATAGGCGGCCGCATCGCCGCGCAGCGCGCGTGCGATGAGCTCTGAATCGTCCGCTGGCCGGCCCTCCATCGGAACGCATCATCTACACCAGGGGCGGCATCATGGTTCCCAGTTACTTCTGCAACCAATTCGCCCGGACCCGTGTTGAGGGAGTCAGATGGAGGGCACGGAGCGTGTTTTCGAGCGCCTGGTGCGCGACCACCAGGACCGCGTCTACGCCGTGAGCCTGGCGCTGACCGGTAACCGGCACGACGCCGAAGAGGTGGCCCAGGACACGTTCCTGCGTGCCTACAAGGCGCTGGAAACCTACCCGCCGGAGCGCATTCGCGATCTCAAGCAGAAGGCGTGGCTGCACCGGATCGCGGTCAATGTCGTCCGCAACCGTGTGCGCGGCGTGCGGCCGCGGCTCGTCGAGCTCAACGGGAGCGAGCCCGACCGCGGCTCCGGGCCGGAAGAAGACGTGATCCGAAAGCTCGAGATCGATGCCCTGGCCGCGCGGGTCGCCTGCCTGCCTCCGCGCTACCGAGAGGCGGTCGTGCTCCGGCACATCCACGAGCTTTCCTACGCCGAGGCGGCGGAAGCCCTGGGGCAGCCGGTGGGCACGGTCAAGGCGAACGTGCATCGCGGTTTGAAAATGCTGAGAGGAGAAGACCATGGCGACGGTGTTGAATGAGGTGAAGCGGCTGGCGGACGTGAAGGCGCCGGCCGGTTTTGCGGACCGCGTTCTCGCACAGGTGGGCGCGGCCGACTCGTACGCGGTGTTCGACACGGTGCTCGGGCCGGTCCACGTGGCCTGGACCCGGCTTGGAGTCTCGGCCGCCATGCGCTCGAAGTCCACCTCCGAGTTCTTGGCATGGTTTCGCAAGGACATCGGCCGGCCACTCGTGCGGGTGGAACCACCGGCTGACCTTGGCGAGAAGATCCAGGACCAGCTCGATGGCAAGCGTCGGCTCCGGTTCGACCTGCGCGGCCTCACCCCTTTCTCGCAGGCGGTGCTGCGCAAGACGCAGGAGATCCCACGTGGCCAGGTGCGGCCTTACGGGTGGATCGCGCGCGAGATCGGTCATCCTGCCGCGGTGCGCGCGGTGGGCACCGCGCTCGCCAATAACCCGATCCCTTACTTCATCCCCTGCCATCGCGTCGTGCGGTCGGACGGCGTGATCGGCAACTACGGTGGCGGCGGGCCGGAGGCGAAGAAGAACATCCTCTCCCTCGAGGGGGTGCAGCTGGCGCGTCTCCAGCGGCTCGCGCAGTCCGGCTACCGCTACGAGGGGGTGAAGACCACCAAGATCTTCTGCTTCCCGACGTGCTATCACGGCCGGCACGCGCGCGAGGAGAACTTCGTTTTCTTTCGCGATGAGGTCGAGGCTCGGGCGGCGGGCTACCGTCCGTGCAAGGACTGCCGGCCGGCGGTGGCCTAGGGGCCGGGTCCCTAAGGCGGGAGCGGTCCGACACTCGCCGCGAGCGGCGCCGGCCGACGGTAGTGGAAGCGGGCCAGCCCGCCGTCGTAGTTGATCGCCTTGCCTCCGTGGTAGCGCGCCGGCTTCGGTTCGTGGTGTGGCGTGTGTCCGAAGACAACCCGCCGTGAGCCGGTGAGATCGAGCCATCGTTGGAGGCGATCGGGCTGATTGGCGAAGATGCCCTTGCCGCTCATGACGTCCCACAACAAGTGGGTATCGCCCGCCTCGAGGACGAGCCGGCCGTTGGTGTTGATCGTGCCCACGGGGTCCGACTTTTCCTCGCCCAGGAGCAGTCGGTAATCGTCATGGCCGCAGTGCTGGACGAGGGTGCCGTCTTCGAGCTTCAACAGGAGAGGCAGTGCCTGCATCCAGATCTGCAGAGGCTCGTCTTTGCGGAGCTCATCGAGGTCGTGCTGGTGGCCTCCGATGCTGATGTAGAAGCCGACGCGTGAGGGATCGCGGAGCGCCCCGAGCATGGCGACCTCGTGATTGCCCAGGAGGACCTCGGAGTTCTTGCGGTCGCGGGCGAATCGGAGGCAGCCGACGCCGAACATGCCGTAGTCGACCAGGTCGCCGAGAAAGATCGTGCGCCACTCATTCGCGGGGTAGGCCTTCAGCGCGGCGACGAGGCGCTCGAAGTCGCCGTGAACATCGCCGACGATCAGGACAGGCAGATCGTCCGCAGCCATTCCTCGCCACCACCTTCGATGCGGCGAACCGAACGCGTGTAGGAGCCGATCGTCTGCAGCTCGGTGCGATGTGCCGGCCAGTTACACGTCTTGCCGAACAGCGCCTCGGTCTCTTGTCGCCGGAAAGGAATAGCTCGCTCGAACAAGCAGCTTTGCCGGCCCCCGCGAAAGACCCAGAACGAATCCCAGTTGTCGGTCGCGCGTGCCCGCCGGATGTGCGCGTTGCCGTCCCACCATCCAGTTCCGGGATCTCGAATCACGTCCTTGATCGCATCGTCGACCACCAGACATCCGACGAGATGAAATCCAGCCGGTCCGCCGCTGGCCTGAAGGCGGGCAATGAACACCATCAGGTCGCCGGCCTGCGCCCGCCGGAGGCTGAAGGCACGACCGGCGCGCCGGCAATTGTCTCCGTAGGTCGGGACGCCATTCGTGAGATGCGGGTCGAGGTGCACAGCCCTGTCGGACCACGATCTGGGTGCATGTCTGTAAAGGCGCGGCAGGTCGCTGAGCCGGAGCATCGGCGGCCGCCATGGGAGTCGCTCGGGGATCGGGAGCAGGACAAACGTGCCATCGTCGAAGAGAGGCGAGCGAGCCGCGTGCGCCGCGTTCACACCGACGTTGGCGAGGAACACGGCCACGGCTCGATGCTAACGGTGGGCTCGGAAGGGGTTGGGTAGAATTCCGTAGGCGCAAGGGGCGTAGCTCAGTCTGGTCAGAGCATCGGTCTCCAAAACCGAGGGCCGAGGGTTCGAATCCTTCCGCCCCTGCCATTTTTTCTCCCGCGCAGGTAGCGCCGCGCATCACCTCGTTCATCAATTGAGGA
>DASXSD010000178.1:0-9344 GCA_036506195.1 Candidatus Dormiibacterota bacterium | reverse complement strand
TCCTTGCCGATGTTGGCGCGGTAGTTGCAGTCCGGGTACCGCGAGCAGGCAACGAAGGGGCCATAGCGCCCCGTCCGCTCGACCAGCTCCCCTTCCCCACACTGCGGGCACTTCTCGCCGGTGAGCTTGGAGGCGGACTGCGACGCCTCCCGCTTGATGTACTTGCATTCCGGGTAGCCAGAGCAGCCGACGAACTCGCCGTAACGACCAGTCCGCAGCTGCAGCGGGCGGCCGCAAGTCGGGCAGGGCTCGTCGAGAAGCTTCGGCTGCGGCGCATCGCCCTCGGGCGTCAGCGCGCGGCGGAACTTGCACTTCGGATAGCGCGAGCAGCCCATGAACGGTCCGAAGCGGCTTGCCTTCCTGACGAGGTGCCCCTCGTGGCACAGCGGGCATACCTCGTCGGTCTCGCTCGGCGTGGCCTCCTCGGCCGCGCTCAGCATGCGCTGCAGCGGGCCGTAGAAGTCCTTGACCACCGGTACCCACTCCTGCCGGCCGCTCTCGACCTCGTCGAGTCGCTTCTCGAGCTTCGACGTGTACTCATCGTCGGAGATCGTCTTGAAGTGGTCGACCATCAGGGCGTTGACCGCCTCCCCAACTCGCGTTGGATGCAGCCTGCGGTCTTTGATGTCGACGTAGCCGTGCGACCTGGTGATCGTCTGCACGATCGGGGCGTAGGTCGACGGCCGGCCGATCCCGCGCTGCTCGAGCTCCTTGATCAGCGTCGCCTCCGTGTAACGCGGGGGCGGTTGCGTGAAGTGCTGCTCGGGCTTCAGGCCGTGGTAGTCGAGGTCCTCGCCCTCCGCCAGCGAAGGCAACTCGTTCTCGCCATTCTCCTCACGCTGCCAGATCCTGTAGAAGCCGTCGAACGCCAGCACGGAGCCGTTGGCGCGGAACACGTACTGTCCGCCTTGAACAGGGGGGCTGTCCCCCCTGTCGCCCGGCGCGGGCAAAGCCCGCGCTGCCGGGCTACCCCCCTGGATCTCGACCTGCGTCTGGTCGTAGACCGCGGGCGCCATGCGGCTTGCCACGAAGCGCCGCCAGATCATGTCGTAGAGGCGGTGCTGGTCCGAAGTCAGGTGCTGGCGGACGGCGTCCGGAGTCCGGCGGACGTCTGTCGGACGGATCGCCTCGTGCGCGTCCTGTGCTCCGGGCACCGCCTTCGTGGCGCGGGCTGTCCCCAGGTAGCGCTCTCCGTGCGCGCCTTTGATCCACGCCTTCACCTTCGCGTCGGCGTCGGCCGAGATGCGCGTCGAGTCGGTGCGCATGTAGGTGATGAGCCCGGTCGGGCCCTCGGCTCCCAGCTCCACGCCCTCGTACAGCTGCTGGGCGACGCGCATGGCGATGTGCGGGCGCATTCGGAGCCGGCTGGAGGCGTCCTGCTGAAGGGTTGAGGTGATGTACGGCGGGTTCGAGCTCTTGGTGCGCCGCTTCTGCTCGACTCCGGTGACCCGGTAGGTCGCGCCCTCGAGCGTGCGCACGATGTCCTGCGCCTCAGCCTCGTTGTGGATCTCGAACTTGGCGTCGGTCTCGCCGGCGGCCACCCCCAGGGGGCGGTTCAGGCGAGCGAGGAAGTGGTTCGGGTCCCCCTTCTTGGTGAGGTCGACGTCGATCGACCACGACTCGACCGGCACGAACTTGCGGATCTCCTCCTCGCGGTCGACCACCAGGCGCAGGGCTACCGAGGACACCCGGCCCGCGCCGATCCCCTTCTGGACCTTGCTCCAGAGGAACGGGCTCAGCCGGAATCCAACCAGCCTGTCGACGACGCGCCGGGCCTGCTGCGCGTTGACAAGGCGCATGTCGATCTCACGCGGCGCTTCGAGCGCGCGTCGCACCGCGTCGGACGTGATCTCGTGGAACTCGATCCGCTTGGGCTGCCGGAGCTTGAGGACCTCGGCCAGGTGCCACGCGATCGCCTCACCCTCGCGGTCGGGGTCGGAGGCCAGGATGACCTCGCTTTCATTCTTCGCCGCCGAGCGCAGCTCGTTGATCGTCTTGCGGCGGCTCTCGACGACCTCGTAATGCGGCGTGAAGCCGTCGTCCACCTCCACCCCCATCTCCTTCTCGGGGAGGTCGCGGACGTGACCCATCGAGGCGCGGACGTCGAAACGGTCCCCCAGGAACCGCTTCAGGGTCTTCGCCTTGGCGGGCGACTCGACGATGATCAGACCTTCCGGCACAGCTTTCTCTTTATTCCCAATCCCGGACATTTGTTCCGCGCAGGCCTTCCGGCTGCGCAAGTGGCGGGCATCCTACGCCCGTTCTTTCCCCCGGCGCAATGCTCTTACGTAGCCGCCCTGGTGGCGCCTGACCTCGCCCTCGAGCTCCAGCGCGGTCAGCCGGCCGAGCACCTCGGCGATCGGGAGCTGGAGCTTCCGGGCGATCTCGGCGGCGTTCAAGGCGAGAACGTCGGAGAGGTGGGAAAGGATGCCGTCCCGCTCTGGGCGGAGCTTGAAACCGAGCCCAGCCGGGGCTGCCAGGGGGTCGTCCAGGACTTCGCCGCCCATGCTCAGCATGGCCAGCACGTCGCGGGCGTTCTGGACGAGGCCGGCCCCGTCGCGGAGCAGCCCGTGCGTGCCCACGGAGAGCGGCGAAAAGATGCTGCCCGGCACGGCCATTACCTCTTTATGTAGGTCGAGCGCCGCCTCGGCGGTGATCAGGGCGCCCGAGCCTTCTGCCGCCTCGACGACCACGACCACGTCCGCCAACGCGGCCATGGTGTAGTTGCGCGCCGGAAAGTTGTGGCGCCGCGGGGCGGTGCCGTCCGGGAACTGGCTGACCAGTGCGCCGCCGCCGGCGAGGATCGCCTCCGCGAGGAGGACGTGAGCCGACGGGTAGATCACATCCACGCCGGTCCCCATCACCGCGACGGTCACGCCGCCTCCGTTCAGCGCGCCACGATGCGCGGCGGCGTCGATGCCCAGTGCAAGGCCGCTCACGACGATGACGCCGGCTCGCGCCAGCTCGAGCGCCAGCTGCTCGGCCGCCGCCTCGCCGTATGGCGATGGGCGTCGCGAGCCGACGATCGCCACCCGCGGCCCCGGGGGCGTCGGCCAGCGACCGCGAGCTCTCAACTGGTCAGGCGGCGACATCCTGCAGCCGGAAGCCCAAAGCCTCGAGCACGTGCTCCTCCTGGATCTCGTCGGCCTCGGCAAGGTCGGCCGCCGTCCGGGCCACCCGCCACGCGCGATGAAAGCCGCGCGCGCTGAAGCCGCGCTGCGCCGACCACCGCTCCAGCGTCCGCCTCGGCGCGGGCGCCAATCCGGCCACCTGGCGCAGGCGCGCCGGCTTCAGCTGAGCGTTCAGGCAGCCCTGCCGCCCGAGCTGCCGGCGCCGGGCGTCCACAACCCGCTCGCGCACAGCCGCCGACCGCTCGCCGGCGGGCTCGGTGGCGAGCGTCTCCAGGGGCACACGGCGGACGGAGACCTGAAGGTCGATGCGGTCGAGCAGCGGACCCGACAGGCGCCTCTGGTAGGTGTTCACGGCGGCCGGTGAGCAGCGGCAGACACGCACGGTGTCGCCCGCCCAGCCGCATGGACACGGGTTGGTGGCCGCGACCAGGTTGAAACGCGCCGGGTACGAGACCGAACCGTGGGACCTCGTGATGGTGATGCGCCCCGACTCGAGCGGCTGGCGCAGCGCCTGCAGGACCGGCGTCTGAAACTCGGCCAGCTCATCGAGAAACAGGACACCGTGGTTCGACCGGCTCACCTCGCCGGGCAAGGCGAGCCCGCTGCCCCCGCCGATCAACCCGGCCATCGAGATGCTGTGGTGCGGGGCGCGAAACGGACGCACCCAATCGAGTGGACGGTCGCGCGGCAGCTCGCCAAGCAGGCTCCGGACCTGTGCCACCTCCAGCGCCTCGCTGAGCTCGAGCGGCGGCAGCAAGCCCGGCACGCAGCGCGCGAGCATCGTCTTGCCGGCGCCCGGTGACCCGCTCATCAGGAGGTGATGCCCGCCGGCGGCGGCCACCTCGAGCGCCCGCTTGGCCTCCTCCTGGCCGTGCACCTCGACCAGGTCGTGCTCGACCGCCCCGCCGCCTGCGGCGTCCAGAGTCCGCGACGCGACCGCGATCGGCTCGGTCCCGAGGAGATGATTCATCACCGCGGTCAGGGACGCGCAGGGGATCACCTCAAGGCCCTCGATCAGCGCCGCCTCCATGGCGTCCTCCTCAGGAACGAAGAACCGCTCGTAGCCAAGGCCGCGGAGCCCGCTCGCAGCGACGAGGACGCCGTCGACGTGGCGCACCTTTCCATCCAGGGCGAGCTCGCCCATGAAGGCGCTGCCTGGCGGCGGTGGCCGGTGCGCGCGGGCGAGCACGATCGCGACCGCCATCGGCAGGTCCAGCCCGGGACCTTCCTTGCGCAGCTCCGCGGGGGCCAGGTTGACCGTCAGGCGGGTCCGCGGAAACTCAAAGCCGCTGTTGACGATCGCGGTCCGCACTCGCTCGCGCGCCTCTTTGACGGCTGTCGTGGCGAGACCGACCAGGAGGAACTTGGATTCACCGCGGCCGATGTCGGCTTCGACATGGATCCGCCTCACGTCCAGACCCGCGAGCACGCATGAGTCGACGCTGCCGAGCACACGCTCGAAGGTATTGCGGAAGCGCGGCCGAATCAGCCCTGCCTGTTAAGACCCCAGAAAGTCGGCGACCTCGTCATGGAACGTCTGCGGCTGCTCGACGAACAGCATGTGCCCCGCGTCGCCCACGACCACCATCTTCGCCGCCGGGATTCCGGCGCAGACCTCCTCGGCGCACAGCGGACCGCATATGAAGTCCTCATCGCCGGTGATGACCAGCGTCCTGGCGGTGATCTTCGGCAGCAGGCCGCGCGTGTCGAACGTGTTGAAGATCTCCGTGTTGAACATGCGCAGCGCGTCTGCGTTCGGCAGCTCTGTCCTCAACGTGTCGAGGTAGCCCGCTTCCGCGGCGCCGAAGTGCGCAAAGTACAGGGGCAGCTCCCGGAACACGAGGTCGGCCATCTGCTGGTCCGTCTCGAAATTACCCTCCTGCTCCTCCTCCAGGGCGGCGATGGCGTCCGCGTACCACGGCTGGCTGGATCGCTTCTCCATGCCGGCCCTCATGGCCGATTCCTGCTCGGACGCAAAGCGCGCCAGCGTGTTGGCCAGCACGAGCGCATGGACCCGCCCCGGAAACCTCGCCGCGTAGGCCTGCGCGACGACGCCGCCGTGCGAGTGGCCGAGGAGCAGGAAACGCTCGAGACCGAGGTGCTGGCGGAGGTCCTCCACGTCGGCGACGTAGTCGTCGATGGTGTACGCGCTGCGGTCAGGCGGTCGTGCCGAGCCGCCCGTGCCTCGCGGGTTGAGCATGATCAGCGTGTACTGCTCCCAGAGCGCGGCCAGGTCACCGAAGTAGGTCGCGGAGAAACCGGGTCCGCCGGGATGACATACGAGCACCGGGCCGTGGCCGAGCTTGCGAAAGGTGAGCTTGCGGCCGTCGCTGGCGGTGAAGCTCACAGCAAGCGCGGTTCGGGTCGCCAGCGCCCGCCTTCCTCGAGATAGCCCGCGGGTTGGTCGACCTCATGGCTCAAGACGAGAAGCCAGCGGTGCTTTTCCGCCTCCTCGAAGAGCCGCGCCTTCTGCTCGAACACGCGCAACGGCTCGATGTCGGCCGACATGTTCCAGGGCACGCGCAGGTGCGGCGTCTGGCAGACGAGGTCGCCGGTCACCGCGCACGAGAGCTCGCCGGACTGAAGCACCAGCACTTGGCTCCCGGGGGTGTGACCGCCTACGTGGCGCAGATGCACACCGGGCAAGACCTCGGCGTCTCCGTCGAGAAACTCAACGCGATCGTTGCCGTCGGCGAGCGGCGTGAAGTCGTCCGTGATGTAGCTGACCCTGCTGCGCACGTCCGGGCGCAAGGCGAAGTCCCACTCCGAGCGCTGGATGAAGTGGCGCGCGTTCTTGAACGTGAGCTCGACCTCGCCCTCCTGGTTGCGCCGCGTCATCCCGCCCGCGTGGTCCCAGTGCAGGTGCGTGGTGACGACCACATCGACCTCCTCGGGCCGGATACCCAGGCGCTGCAGGTGATGCAGCAGGCTTTCAGGCTCGCGCAGCGCAACCTGCAGCGCACGCTTCTCACTCAGCTTGTTGCCGATCCCAGTCTCACACACGATCACGCGGCCGTTGATGCGCGCGATGAGGCAGACGCAGGCGCAGTCGATCATGTTGTTGCTGTCGGCCGGCTTCTGCTTCTCCCAGAGGACCTTCGGAACGACTCCGAACATCAGGCCCCCGTCCGCCTTCCAGCGGTCCGCGATCAACAGGTAGAGCTCGAGGTCGCCCAGCTGCACTGCGCCTAATATGCTCGGGCAAATGGCGGCCCCGGCGATCAGGACCTCGCGCCTGACGAAGGATTACGGCCTCGGGCGCGGCCTCTTCGACCTCGACCTCCAGGTCTCGCCCCAGGAGGTCTTCGGCTACCTGGGACCGAACGGGGCAGGCAAGACGACGACCATCCGGCTTCTGATGGGAATGATCCGCCCGACCACCGGGTCGGCCCATGTCTTCGGCCTCGACTGCGTCCGCGAAGCGGTCGAGGTCAAGCGCAAGGTGGGCTACCTGCCGGGAGACATACCTCAGTTCGGAAGCCTGCGCGGCTCCGATGTCGTCGCCTACCTGGGCGGCATGCGTGGCGGCGTCGACCACGGTCGCGTGCGCGCGATCGCGGAACGGTTCGACCTCGACCTGGGCCGTCGCTTTCGCGAGTACTCGAGCGGCAACAAGCAGAAGCTCGCGATCGTGCTCGCCTTCATGCACAAACCCGACCTCTTGATCCTCGACGAGCCGACGAGCGGCCTCGACCCGCTGAACCAGCAGGAGTTCTACGCACTGCTGCGCGAGGCACGGGACGAAGGCGCGACGATCTTTCTCTCCTCGCATGTGCTTTCCGAGGTGCAGCATGTGTGCGACCGCGTCGGCATCATCCGAGACGGACGGCTCATCACCCTCTCGGAGCTCGATGAGCTGCGACGGATCCAGCTCCACCGTGTGGAGATCGATTTCGGTGAAGCGTCCTCGGTGCCCGAGGAGGCGATCCGCGCGGCGGCAGAGGACGTGATGGTCAGGGATCGGCACGTGACTTGCACGGTGAGCGGGAGCTTCGACCCGCTCCTCAACGCGCTCCATGGTTCGCACGTGGTCGACCTGGTCAGCACCGAGCCCAGCCTCGAGGAGATCTTCCTCAGCTACTTCGCAGAACCAAAGCCAAAAGCTCCGATCCAGTGACAGCGATCGCATTCGCGCTCCGGCTCGGTCGCTGGGGAGTCGCCGGGTTTGGGCTGGCGGCGCTCGTCGCAACGTCCGTGAACACTTCCGCGTTTTACGAGGTGGCTGGGCCCACCGCCACCACTCGCACGGCGTTCGGCAAAACGATGACGGCACTGGCGTCGCAACTTGTCGTGCTGCTTCCACCGCCCATCCGGCCGGACACCGTTGGAGGCTACGTCGAGTTCCGGGGCTTTCACTCGGTCGCGATCCTGTTCGCCATCTGGGCGCTCGCGTCGGCGACCGGCTTCGCGCGCGGCGACGAGGAACGCGGGATGGTGGAAGCCTCCCTCGCGACCGGTGTATCGCGGATGGCGCTTGTCGCCTCTCGCGTGATTGCATTCGCGATCGCACTCGCCGTGGCATCGGCGGCCGCCGGGGGCGGCTTTGTCGCCGGCGTCGTCGCGGGCCACGAAACGGTTCCGGTCACCGGGCTGATCGAGGAGTGCGCGCTCCTGGTGGCGATCGGCCTTGCCGGCTACACCATCGCCCTCCTGGTCGCGCAGCTCGCACCTCCCCGCGCCGCGACCGCGGCCGCCGGCGCGCTGCTGTTGGCCCTGTTCCTCCTCAACAGCCTGAGCCGCGTATTCGAGTCGCTTGCCAACTGGCGATGGCTCTCGCCGTTTCGTTATTACGACCTGAGCCAGCCGCTGCCTCCTGGCGGCTACTTCGACGCGCGCGCCTTCGCCGTCCTGGTCGCGATCTCTTTGATCGCAGGCTCGGCGGCGGCGGTGGCATTTGAAGTTCGCGACCTGGGCTCTGCGCTGATCAATCTGCCGGCGCGCTCCCGTCCGGCGACGTACACGGTCGCCCGCGCGGCAGCGTGGAGATATCCGGTGGCTCGCGGTCTTTACGAGCGGTGGATCGGCATCGCCGCGTGGGCGGCCGGCATGGCGGTGCTCGCCGCGATTCTCGTGTCGCTCACCAGGACGATCGTCCAGGTCTTGCTTTCGATTCCCACGCTGCTTCCTTACCTATCGATCTTCGTGCGCCAGCAGGTGTACCCCGGCGTCCTGGGCTTCACCTGGCTCAACGTGGCGCAGCTCCTGTTCGCGGCCCTGGCCATCACCCACGTCGCACGCTGGTCGGCCGAGGACACCGACGGCAGACTCGAGCTGACCCTGAGCCAACCGGTCTCCCGCGCCGCGGTCGTGGTGGAGAGGTTGGCGATCCTGGTCGTGAGCGGCCTGGTGATCGCCGCGGTCAGCGGCGCTGTGCTCTTCTACGCGTCGCATCAACAGGGCATCGACCTCAACGTGGGGCGGTTGATCGCCGCATCCCTGATGCTCGTCCCCTTCGCCATGGTGTTCGCGGGAGCCGGCTCGCTGCTGGCCGCGTGGAATCCGCGCGCGGCGGTCGGCATCCTGGGCGCGTTCGCGTTTGCGAGCTACCTGGACACCGAGCTCGGGTCGATCTACAAGCTGCCGCTGTGGTTGCAGGACCTCTCCGCCTTCAAGCTCTTCGGGACTCCGCTGCTGACGGGGCTCGACTGGCGCAACCTCGCCCTCATGCTGCTGCTCGCCCTCGCCGGAACGGCAACGTCGATACTCTTGATGCAGAGACGGGACGTGGGCGCGTGAGCTTACGAAAAGTAGCCAACCACGAACTTAGGAGGTAAACTGCGTCGCCATGCCGAGATCGATGTGGAAAGGCGTGGTCTCTTTCGGGATGGTTTCGATCCCGATTCGTCTCTACAACGCAACCGAGTCGAGCGCCAAGGTCTCGTTCCGCCAGCTGTGCCCCGATCACCACTCCCCCATCTCGTATAAGCGCTGGTGCGCCGAGGGCGACCACGAGGTCGCGTATAGCGAGATTCAGCGGGGTTACGAGGTCGGCAAAGACCGCTACGTGATCATCGACGACAAAGACCTCGACAACCTCCCCCTGCCGACCGCCCACGCAATCGACATCGAAGAGTTCGTGCCGGTCGACGAGGTCGAGCCCGGCCTCTACTACGACAACGCCTACTACGTCGAGCCCGAAGAGCTCGGCAAGAAGCCGTACCACCTGCTCCGTCGCGCGCTCGAGGCGACCGGCCGGATGGCCATTGCGAAGAT
>DASXSD010000177.1:0-7004 GCA_036506195.1 Candidatus Dormiibacterota bacterium | reverse complement strand
GCCGTCCAGGCGCTCATCGCGGGATGCGATGCGCTCTGCATCGGCGGCGGTCTGGCCGATGAAGCCGTGGTGGAGGAGGTCATCGGCGCGATCGCCGGCGCCGTGGGCCGGGGACGGCTCAGCGAAGACCGCCTCGCCGAGGCGGCTCGGCGCGTCGATGAGCTGGTGTCGCGCCGGCCCAAACGAAAGGAGCCCTCGCCCGAGAGGACGGTCGGCGTCACCGCTGCGAGGCGGGCGGCATTGCCCGATGGGGCGGTCTCGGTGGGCGACGAGGCGGTGGTGCTCCGGATCGGGGCGCCGCTTTCGATCGCGGCCGGTGAGGTGCCCTGGGGCGTCGCCGCGCCGCTTGCGGCGCGCGGCGTGCGCGTGACCGCGATCGAGGTCGACCCCGGGGCGAGTGAACTCGAGGTGCTCGTCGACCGGTCGTCCGGCCAGAGCCTGGTCATGGTCGTCCGCGACCTGCACCGGCGGCCGGAGCAGACCCGGCTGATCGACGCTCTGCTCGCGCGCCGGCCTGACGCCGTCCTGGTCGAGATGGGCGTGCCGGGCTGCAGGCCTGCGCCAGCGAGGGCCTACATCACGACCCACGGCTCGGCGCGCGTCTGCGGCGAAGCCGCCGCCGAGCTGTTGAGGCCATGAGCGAAAACGTTCACCCACGCGCGGACGAGCTCGACACCCTCAGCGCCCTCGACTTTGTGCGGCTGATGAACGCCGAGGACGCGAGCGCCGTGCGGGCGATCGAGCCGCAGCTCGCTCTGGTGGCGCGCGCCGTGGAGCAGGTCGCCGAGCGCCTGCGGGCGGGGGGGAGCCTGCACTACTTCGGCGCCGGGACCAGCGGCCTGATCGCGAGACTCGACGCGGCCGAGTGCCCGTCCACGTTCGGCGTCGCCGCCGGCACCGTCCAGGCGCATGTCGCCGAGGAGGCGGCCGACGAGGACGACGCGGAGCTCGGCCGCAAGGAAGCCCGACGCGCCGGCCTTCGCTCCGGCGACGTGGTGGTCGGAATCAGCGCGAGCGGGCGGACCCCCTACGTGCTGGGCGCGCTGGAGCAAGCGACCGCCAGCGGAGCCCTGCGCCTGGCCCTGACCTGCAACCCGGGCTCGCCGCTGGGTCGCGCCGCGGACATCCCGATCGAGGTGGCCAGCGGCCCCGAGGTGATCGCTGGATCGACCCGGCTCAAGGCGGGCACGGTGCAGAAGCTCGTCCTCAACATGCTGAGCACGGCGGTGTTCACGCGACTCGGCCTCACGCACCGCGGTCGGATGGTCGGCGTGGTTGCGGCCAACGAGAAGCTGCGCGAGCGAGCGGCCCGGATCGTCGCCGATCTCGCCGGGGTGTCACTCGAGGAGGCGCGCCGGCGCCTGGACCAGGCAGCCGGCGACATCCGGGCCGCGCTCGCGGCGGTGCGCCCGAGATGAGGACGCTGTTTCGCGGTCCGGTGCACGACGCCGGCGAGAACGACGGCGTGCTTGTCGAGGGCGAGGCAATCACCTGGGTCGGCCGAGGCAACCCGCCGCGGCGCGCGGACGAAGAGGTGGTTGCCCAGCCGGGAGAGATCATC
The DNA here is from genome assembly GCA_036506195.1 of Candidatus Dormiibacterota bacterium. Taxonomy (GTDB): domain Bacteria; phylum Chloroflexota; class Dormibacteria; order Dormibacterales; family Dormibacteraceae; genus 40CM-4-65-16. Next base: position 5,443 of record DASXSD010000177.1, on the reverse strand, counting down.
GCGCCCGGGTTCATCGATCTCCAGGTCAACGGCTACGCGAGCCACGACGCGGCGGCGGGCGCCGACTCCATCGCCGCCCTCTCCGATGCGCTGCCCGCGAGCGGGGTCACCGCGTTCCTGCCCACGTTGATCTCGGCTCCCGTCGAGGTCGGCGCCGCGTTCGCCGCCACGGTCGGAGCCGCCGCGGAGTCACAGGGCGCGCGCGTGCTCGGCGCCCACATCGAGGGCCCCTTCCTCAACCCGTCGTTCAGGGGTGCGCACCTACGCGAGCACCTTGCCGAACCGACCGCGGAGAACGTCGACGTCATCGAGGCTGCGCGACCGCGCCTGGTCACCCTCGCGCCGGAGCTCCCCGGCGCCCTCGGCGCCATCGAGCGCCTGCACCGTGCGGGGATCGTCGTCTCGGCCGGTCACACGGGGGCCGACTACGAGCACGGACGCAAGGCGATCGCTGCCGGGGTCCGGTTCGCGACGCACGTCTACAATGCCATGCCGCCCGTGCATCACCGCCGGCCCGGGATCGCGCTCGCGCTGCTCCTCGATCCGCGGGTCACCGCGGGCCTCATCGCCGACGGCGAGCACGTGCACCCCGCCGTCTGCGAGCAGCTCGTCCGGCTGAAGGGTCACGATCGCGTGGCCCTGACCACCGACCAGACCTCCGCCGCTGGCGCGCCGCCCGGCACCTACCAGCTGTCGGGTCGCCCTGTCGTCAGCGACGGCCGGGTGGTTCGCCTGAAGGACGGCACGCTCGCGGGAAGCGCGGCCTCGATGCCGGACCTCGTCCACCTCATGGCGCGCCTGCCGGGCATGACCGCGGCGCGCGCGATCAGTCTCGCCTCCACGGTGCCGGCACGTGTTCTCGGCGAGGAGCGTCTCGGCCGGATCGCCGAGGGCGCGGCCGCCGACCTCGTCATCCTCGACTCCGATCTCCGCGTGCGCCTGACCATGGTCCGAGGAGTGGTGAAATTCCGCCGACCCTCCTAGGCCTCGACATCGGCGGCTCCTCTAGCCGGGCGTGGCTCCGCGCCGGCGGCAACCACTTGCGGGAGGCCGAGGGTCCCGGCGCCAACGTGGCCACGCTCCCTGCCACCCTGGTCAGCGAACGGCTGAGCGCCCTCCTCACCCAGCTCGGCGACCTCCATCCCGAAGCCTGCTGCGCGGGCGCGGCCGGAGCCGAGGTGCCGGCGGCAAGGGCCCGCCTCGAGTCGCTGCTGGAACAGATGCTGCCTGGCTGCCGGCTCGCGGTTGTCCACGACACGCGATTGGTCCTCGCGGCGGCGGGCATCGTGGCGGGGATCGCGCTCGTGGCGGGCACCGGCTCGGTCGCGTACGGTCGTGCGGCGGACGGCCGCGAGGCCCAGCGAGGAGGCTGGGGATGGATGCTCGGCGACGACGGGAGCGGCGTCTGGGTCACGCGCGAGGCGGCGCGCGTGGTGATGGCGCGGGCAGACGCCGGCAGGCCGCTGGGCCCGCTGGGCGAGGCGCTGCTGGCCGCCTGTCGCGCGCGCGACGCTCAGGAGCTCACCGCCAACCTGCATTCGATGGGGGAGCCGATGCAGTGGGCCGCCGCCGCCTCCGCCGTCTTCGAGACGGTCGAAACCGACGATGCATCGCGCGAGATCGTCCACGGGGCTGCCCGCGCTCTCGCTGGCCTCGCACGCGACGTCGGGGCGGCGGTCGGAATTGAAGGCCCGGTGGTGCTTGCGGGCGGGCTGCTCCTGCACCAGCCCGCGCTCGAGGCCGCGGTGCGCACTCAACTGGCCCGCCCAAGCGTGCTCCTTGACCGGCCGCCGGTCGAGGGAGCGCTCCGGCTCGCCGAGGAGCTCCTGCGGCGATGAGCAGCTTCCGCACCGAGATCGGCGAGCAGCCCGAGGTGGCGGCAAGACTTCTCGAGCGCGGCGCGCCGGTGGCCGCCTCCATCGGCGAGCGCATCCGCGACGCGGCGCCGCGCGGTGTGGTGATCGCGGCGCGAGGCAGCTCCGACCACGCGGCGCTCTACGCGAAGTACCTGTTCGGGGTCCGTAACCGCACGCTGGTGGCGCTGGCGGCTCCCTCGCTGTTCACCCACTACGCGCGGCCGCCGCGCCTGGACGGGCAGTGCGTGATCGGGATCTCACAGTCCGGCCAGTCTCCCGACGTGATCGCCGTCATCGAGGAGGCAAGGCGCCAGGGATCCTTGACGGTCGCCATCACCAACGTCGCGAGCTCGAAGCTCGCCGCGGCGGCTGAGCTCGTGCTGGCGCTCGAGGCCGGCGACGAGGTGAGCGTTCCGGCATCGAAGACGTACACGGCAAGCCTCATCGCGCTTGCGCTCATCTCACAGGCGATCGACCCCGACTCCAACTTCGAGTCGGCGCTGGGTCGCGTTCCGGCGGCCATCACGCGAGCCATCGAGAGGGAGGCCGATGTCGAAGCTCTCGTCCCGGCGCTGATGGGACCACGCGCCATCGTGCTCGGGCGCGGCTTCAACTTCTCGACCGCCGAGGAGGTGGCGCTGAAGCTGAGCGAGACGAGCTACGTGCTGGCGCGGGCCTGGTCGGTGGCGGACTTCGAGCACGGTCCCATCGCCGTCGTCGAGGAAGGCCTGCCAGTGCTCATCGTCGACGGCGGCGGCTCCGTCGCTTCCGATCTCGAGTCGATCCGTGGCCGGCTGGAGGCGAAGGGATGCAAGGTGCTTCACCTCTTCGACGTCTCGGGTCTCCCGGAGGAGCTGACGCCGATTCCGCTCGCGGTGCTAGGGCAGCTTCTCGCTCACCAGGTCGCGGTGGCGCGCGGTATCGATCCCGACCGCCCGCGCACGATCCAGAAGGTCACTCGCACCTGGTAGGTCGTCGACGACGATCAACGCGGGGGTCATGATCGCCAGGCTGTCGATGGCCTCGGCGACGCTGGAGACGACCGCGACCCCGAACCCGGCCCGCTCGAGGATGCTCCGCGCCAGGCTCTCGTTGAGGCGGTCGGGATCCACGATCAACACCCAGCGCGCGACTCCCGGGTAGTCGATCTCACGGGGCGAGTCCGCTACGGCTGCCATGGCCTAGGCCGCCACCAGCCGGTTCACTTCCTCGCGGAGGAGTGCCAGGTTGACCGGTTTCGTCAGGACGCTGTCGACTCCGCCTCGCAGCAGGGCGAGCCGCACCTGCTCCGACAGGTCACCCGTCAAGGCGATGACCTTGACCGGATGCAGCACGTGTCGCTTGCGCAGCATCTCGAGCACCTCGATGCCGTCGTACAGGGGCATGTGCACGTCAAGGATGACGACCTCGTAGTCGCCGCTGGCGCCCAGCTCGAGCGCCCGGTTGCCGTCGTTGGCCGTCGACACGTGGAACCCGTGCGACTGCAAGTAGTAGAAGACGAGCTCGGTGCTGGCCGGGTCGTCGTCGGCGACGAGGATGCGGCGGCTCACAGGGCCAGCATCGGCTTATCGCCCTGCACGCCTCCGTCCAGATACCGGCGCACGGACGCGCCGAAGGTCCGGGTGTCGATCGGCTTGGAGATGTAGCCGGCGCAGCCCATCGCCAGAGCGTGCGCGCGATCCCCCGTCATGGCGTGCGCGGTCAGGGCCACGACCGGGATCGCCCTCGTCGCGGGGTCGGCCTTCAGCTGCTGGGTGAAGGACAGGCCGTCCTGGCCAGGGAGCTGCACGTCCATGAGGATCAGATCCGGCCGCCGGTCCTGCATCTGCTCGCGCGCCTCGGGCGCGGAGCCGGCGATGCGGACCTCATAGCCGTCGCGCTGGAGGACGGCGCTTACCAGCAGCTGGTTGGCCTCGTTGTCCTCGACGACCAGGATCAGCTGCGTGCTCATGGGCCTCCGTTCCGTTGCGCCACGACGCGGCGCAGCAGGCCGACGATGTCCGAAGAACCGACCGAGCCACGGCTCAGGATCTGGGAAACGCGGCCGTTGAGATTGCGCTTGTCGGCCTCCGTCAGGTTGGTCGCGGTGAGGACCATGATCGGCGTGTCTCGCGTCGCCTCGTCGGCGCGCAGCGCTTCCACCACGTCGAAGCCACTGACCTCGGGCATCATCAGGTCGAGGAGCACGAGGTCGGGCTTCAGCGACCTCGCCATGTCGATGGCCTCCTTGCCGCCGGAGGCCGGCAGGACGGTGAAGCCCGCCGGCTCGAGGGCTTTGGCCAGCCACTGGCGATTGGCGGGCTCGTCGTCGACGACCAGCACCTTGACCTCGCCGGAGCCGTTTCCGCCGTGGAAGTGAAACTGGTTCAGGCGCTGGATCAGCTCCCTGGCGTCCACCGGCTTGACGAAGTAGTCGATGGCGCCGAGCGCCATCCCGAGCTCAGGGTTGTCGACGACGCTGACGACGACGATCGGAATCGCGGAGGTGACGGGGTCGCTCTTGAGCTCCGTGATGACTTCCCAGCCGTCGACCTCGGGCAGGATGATGTCCAGGGTGATCGCCGCCGGATGGAGATCGCGGGCTTTGGCGAGCGCCTCGCTGCCGGTGCGCGCGACCTCCGTTCGATAGCCCGCCCCGACCAGCTGTCGGGTCAGCAGCTCCGCGGCCGCGGGATCGTCCTCGACCACGAGCACGAGCGGACCCGTCCCATGACCGTCCATCACCGTGGGTTCCGCGTGGTCGCCCGGCGCCTGGACGCTGGGCTGGACCGGAAGGGTGAGCGTGAACACGCTGCCCGCGCCGACGTTGCTCGTCACGCTGACGTCGCCGCCGTGGAGCATGGCGAAGCGCTTGGTCAACGCCAGCCCGAGACCCGTGCCCTCGTGTTTGCGCCCGGGGCCCTCGTCGACCTGGTGAAACTCCTTGAAGATCTGCTTCTGATCGGGCTCGGCGATGCCGATGCCGCTGTCGGCGACGGCGATCTCGAGGACGTTCCGGGCGCGGTGGGCGTCGATGGTCACCTTGCCGCCCTCAGGGGTGAACTTGATCGCGTTGGAGACGAGGTTGAGCAGCATCTGCTTCAGCTTCCCGGCGTCGGCGAGGACCTCGCCGGCACCGGCGGACATGCTCTCGAGGGTGATGTCTTTCTTGGCGACGAGCGGCTCCACCGTCTTGACCACCTGGTCGACGATCTCCGCGACCGACACCAGCTGCAGTCGGAGCTCCATCTGGCCCGCCTCGACCTTGGACAGGTCGAGGATGTCGTTGATCAGGCCCAGGAGATGCTTGCCGCTCGTCAGGATCTGGTTCAGGAACCGAGTCCGGGTCGCTTCGTCGAACTGGCCGTCAGCCGAATCGGTCAGCAGCTCCGAGAAACCGATGATCGCGTTGAGCGGCGTCCTCAGCTCGTGGCTCATGTTGGCGAGGAAGACGCTTTTGTGCCGGTTGGCCTCCTGCAGCGCGGCGTTGCTGTGCTCGAGCTGGACGATCAGATGTCGCCGGTCGAGCGCCGTTACAAACGCGCTCATCAGCTGCTGCATCCTGGACATCTCGTCCGAGCCGAATCCGGGGGTGAACGGACCGGCCA
>DASXSD010000176.1:0-3706 GCA_036506195.1 Candidatus Dormiibacterota bacterium | reverse complement strand
ATCGGCCTCGAGCGAGATGAGGAGACCGCGGTGGCACGGATCTACTACAACAAGCTGCCGAAGCTGCAGGGCAAGATCCCGCTCCTGCTCGACCCGATGCTGGCCACCGGGGGCTCGGCGGCGCAGGCGCTGGACCTGATCAAGGAGGCGGGCGGGCGTGACACGCGGATGGTCTGCATCGTCGCCGCGCCGGAGGGCGTGAAGGTGCTCGAGCAGCGGCATCCCGAGGTCGACATCTACACCGCGGCGCTCGACGACCACCTCAACGACCGGGCGTACATCGTGCCGGGCTTGGGCGACTTCGGAGACCGGTTGTTCGGGACGGGGTGACCCACAACTAACGTTAGTCCGGACTATCGCGAGGTTTCGGCGGGGCAGAAGGGTGGATTGTCCGGACTAACGCGAGCTGGTGTGGCGTGTTAGGCGAACTTCGCCGCGTAGGCCGTCTCGTTGCAGCGTCGCAGCTCATCGTCGCTCATGCCCGCCTCTGCTATCAGCTCGTACTCGCGGCTCAGCGTCGTGTGCGCGACCGTGCGCGAGTCGGTGCTGATGGTGCAGCGCACGCCGGCGCGCACCAGGCTCGGCAGCGGGTGGTCGGCAACATGCTGCACCGCCTTGCACTTCCAATTGGCGGTCGGGCACATGTCGAGCACCACACCCTCCGTCTTGATGCGCTCCACGATCCGTGGATCGCGTGCGCCGATCACGCCGTGGGCGACGCGTTCCGCGCCGAGGCTCAGCGCCTCCTCGACGTTCGCGGGGTCGCCAGCCTCGCCGGCGTGACAAGTCAGCTTCAGTCCCGCGGCGCGCGCGGCCTCGAAGGCGGGTCGATGCGGCCCGGCGGGAAAGCGGACCTCGTCGCCGGCGAGGTCGAAGCCGACGACACCACGACCCGCGAATCCACCCGCGATCCTGGCCAGCTCGACGTTCTCCTCTGGCGAGTGCTGGCGCATCGCGCACACGATCGCCACTGCCTCGATCGGCCCAGCGTCGATGCCCGACAGCACCGCACGGATCACCTGCTCGATGCTCAGGCCACGACGCATGTGGAGGCGCGGCGCCCATCGCACCTCGAGGTAGTCGATGTTCTCGGCGGCAGAGTCCTCGCACAGCTCGAGCGCGATGCGCTCCAGCGCGGACTCGGTCTGCATGACCTCGACCGCGGGCTCGAAGTAGGTGATGTACGCGGCCTGGCTCGGACAGTCCTCGGGGGCGACCATGCGTAACCTTCGCCTGCCAGACAGCTCTTCCGCGGTGGACACGCGCACAGCACCGTCGAGGTGCGAGTGCAGCTCGGCCTTCTTCCAGCCGAGGAAACGAGACTCTATGTCAGGGCGTAGATGTGCGGCAGCTCGCGATACAGTCCGGCGTAGTCGAGGCCGTAGCCGATCACGAACCGGTCTGGGATGACGAAACCCGTGAAGTCAATCTTCACTTGGACCTGGCGACGGGCGGGGCGGTCGAGCAGGCCCGCGAGCCGAACGGAGGCGGCGCCCAGTCGGCGGATGCGCCTCGCCACGGCACTGACGGTCACGCCTGAGTCAATGATGTCCTCGACGAGCAGCACGTGGCGGCCGACGAGGGTGCCTTCCACCATGTGCGCCAGCTTCAGGCGGCCGTTGCTCGAGGTGCCGGTCGGGTAGCTCGACGCGCGCACGAACTCGAGCTCGGCGGGGATGCTGAGGCTGCGCAGCAGATCGGCCGCGAAAACGGTGGCGCCTTTGAGGATCACGACCATCACGAGCGGCGTGTCGATGTCCGCGTAGACGTCGGAGATCTGACGACCAAGACGGTGCACACGACGCGCGATCTGGGCAGCCGAGATCATCGGCTTGGGGTTGCTGGCCCTGTCCAGCCTCGGTCCCGTCGTCTCGTTCGGGGCCGGCTGGGTGAGGACCTCAGTCATGCGAGTGAGATTTTACTTGGCCTCAAACACCGATTGGATGCCACACGGTTTTCATTTCCATGAAAGCGGCGATGAGATAAGGACTCATCTCCTCCTGTGTGAGCTTGATCACCCGCTTAACGTTGCCTGCCGCTGATTCCTCGATTGCTTTGATTTCGTCGGCGGTGCATCCGGCGACGTCGATCGCGTTGACGTCCATGTGCGACGCCAGATGGGGCAGCAGCTCCTTGCGCTGCCCGCTGACGATGTTGACCACGCCGGCCGGAACATCGCTCGTGGCGAAAACCTCGGCGAGCGTGAGGGCCGCGAGCGGGTGCGACTCCGCGGCGAGCGCGACCACCACATTGCCACCGCACAGCGCCGGCGCGAGCCGGCGGACCAGCCCCGCAAGAGGCGCTTCCTCAGGCGCGATGATCGCCACCACACCGGTCGGTTCGGGGATCGTGAAGTTGAAGTAGGGGCCGGCGACCGGGTTCACGGTGCCGGTGACCTGCGGCAGCTTGTCGGTCCAGCCCGCGTACCAGACGAGCGTCTCCACCGAGCGGTCGAGCTCCCGCCGCGCGCGGGCGCCGCCACCCAGGAGCTCGACAAACTGCGCTGCGCGTCCGTCCAGCATCTCCGCGGCGCGGTACAGGATCTGGCCGCGATTCATGGCCGTGCGTCCCGCCCATCCCCCAAAGGCGGTGCGGGCGGCGCGGACCGCGTCGCGTAGGTCCTTGCGCGAGCCCCGTGGGACGTTGACCCTGCCGCCGTCGGGCCGGTAGGCGCGCCCGGACTCCGAACGCACGAACTCCCCGTTGACGAAGAGCTTGTACGTCTTGCGAACTTCCATCAGTTGAGGTCCACGTACGGCAGCAGGCCGTGCACACCGCCCTCGCGGCCGAAGCCCGACTCCTTGTAGCCGCCGAAAGGGGAGGTCGGGTCGAAACGGTTAAACGTGTTGGCCCAGACGACGCCGGCGCGCATGCGCTCCGCCATCCAGAGGATGCGTGAGCCCTTGTCCGTCCAGACGCCGGCGGACAGCCCGTACGGAGTGTTGTTGGCCTTCTCGACGGCCTCAGCCGGCGTCCGGAACGTGAGCACCGAGAGCACGGGCCCGAAGATCTCCTCGCGCGCGATCCGGTACGACTGCGAGACGTTTGTGAATAGCGACGGCGGGAACCAGAACCCGCGCTCGGGCAGGACGCACTCGGGCTGGTAGAGCTCGGCGCCTTCCTCCACACCCGACTCGACAAGGCCCTGGATCTTCTCGAGCTGGGCCCGTGAGTTGATGGCGCCGATATCCGTGTTCTTGTCCAGAGGGTCGCCCAGCCGCAGCGTTGACAGCCTGCGCTTCAGCTTTTCGAGCAGGGGCTCGGCGATCGATTCCTGGACCAGCAGCCGGCTGCCAGCGCAGCAAACATGGCCCTGGTTGAAGTAGATGCCGTTGACGATGCCCTCGACCGCCTGGTCGAGCGGAGCATCTTCGAAGACGATGTTGGCAGCCTTGCCTCCCAGCTCGAGAGTGAGGCGCTTGCCGCTTCCCGCGATCGCGCGCTGAATGAGCTTGCCGACCTCGGTGGAGCCGGTGAAGGCGACCTTCTTGACGGCCGGGTGGGAAACCACCAAGGAGCCGGTCTTGCCGGCGCCGGTGACGATGTTGACAACGCCAGGCGGGAGTTCCGCCTGCATGCAGATCTCGGCGAAGACCATGGCCGAGAGCGGGGTCGTCTCAGCCGGCTTCAGCACCACCGTGTTGCCCGCCGCGAGCGCGGGCGCGATCTTCCACGCCAGCATCAGCAGCGGGAAGTTCCACGGGAT
>DASXSD010000175.1:0-4027 GCA_036506195.1 Candidatus Dormiibacterota bacterium | reverse complement strand
CCTTCGCCGAGCGAGGAGCCGACCCCGGTTGCGGTGCCGGCCTGGGCGGCCCTTCACGCCACCTGCGCCGGCTCCCCGGTGGCCCAGGAGGCCGTCCTCAAGCTTCAGGGCGCCACGACGCCGGTCCTGGCCGACGTCTCCAGCGCCAACAGCCCGCGCACCCTGTGCGGGATCAGCGGCGGCGCGTTCCAGCCTCAGCTGGTGACCCAGCGGATGATCTCCTGGTACGCGACGCAGGGCAACCCGACAAACTCCGGCACCAGCGTGATCGCCGTCCTCGACCTGTTCAGCGGGATCAGCACCGTCGCCGCGACGTGGTCCGGCGGCAGCTTTATGGACGGCCTGCACGCGTGGAGCCCGGACCGGGGCTTTCTCGCCTACATCGCCTCTGACGCGAATGGGGTGACGCTGCACCTGCTGAGCGGCGGCGGCGACCGCGTGGTGGCGACCCTGGGCCCGGTTCCGGGCCGCGGCCCCGACCCCAACCAGGACGACTCGTACCTGGCTTTTTCTCCGGATGGGGCGTACTTAGCCCTGGTCCAGACCTTCACCACCTCAGGCGACCAGCTCCAGGTCCGGCGCACCATCGATGGCAGCCTGGCCTTCAGCCTCTCGAAGGGGACGATGGCGACCTGGGGCAGCACTGGCAGCAAGCTCTACTACCGGATGCCCAACGCGAGCTCCGTGCAGGTCTGGGACTCGACACGTGGCGTCTCCCAGGCTATCTCGCAGGTCGCCTGGATCCGACCGCGCTCGGACGCGGGGGACGACAACATCGCGTTCACGGTCCGCGACAGCGCCGGCACGCCGCACGTCTGGGTGTACGGGCACGCTGGAAGCTCGGGTGGCCAGCTCCCCAACGTTCGCTCGTCACCGGTCTGGGTGAACACGACAGCGTTCTTCTACGTCGAGGAGGCGGTTTGCTCGACCAACTGCGGCATCGGGCCCGCGTGGCAGCCGAACGGCAAGACGTTCATCTTCGACATCGCCCAACAGACCGAGACCGCATCAAAGATCAGCCAGGTCTACAGCGCGTGGCCGCGTCCAGGCCAGATTTGACAACCGAGAGCTCCGGTGGTGCGATCATCACGCCAACGGATATGGAGCACATCACACGACCGGCTGAGACGCCGGCCGTAGAGCCCGCGGAGCCGTCCTCGCCGCCCCCCGCCGCCTGGCGGGCGCCGTCCACTCCGCGGCTCGCCTGGGCGCCGTCGCTCCAGTCGCGAGAGCGGCGCTGGTGGACGATCGCGCTCGCGGCGACGCTGCTGGTCTCCGCCTTCGGCATCGGCCTCCTCTACGTCGATGACTCGAACAACCAGGCGACCATCCGGAGCCTGACCAGCCAAAACGAGTCGCTGACGGGCCGGAACCAGATCCTCCAGGACCAGCTCAACACCACGCAGGCGAACCTGACGGCCTCCCTTGGCGAGCTGGCCAAGACCAAGGCGGAGCTCGAACACCCTCACCTGACGATCTGGAACGTGCCCCAGCAGCTCAAGGGCGCCAGCTGGTACCTGGCCGGCGGCATCCCCGACACGTTCACCTACCACCTGCAGGCGACCTCGACGGGGCCGATGTCGGTCAGCATCCTGACTCTCGAGCAGTGGGCTGCCGCCACGACTTGCGTCGACGCGGGGAGGGGGACGACCAACTACTGCATGCACCACTCGGGCGCGGTGCGCAGCTGGCTCAGCGTCACCACCGTCGACTACGACTTCCACCTGGCCGAGGGATGCGCCGACTACGTTTCGGTCTTCACGTCAGCTTCGAACATCACCGTCCGCCCCAACGTCAGCGTCACCTACAACCCGGCGAGCTCCGCGACCGGCGCCTGCGCCTGAGCCGCAAAAGACTTTCGACTGACTCCTGACTTGTGACCGAAAGTTAGGCTATCCTATCTTTTGTGATAGGCATACCGCCAGCTGAGGTTAGGTTCACCCGGGCCCAGGAGGACTACCTGAAGTCCCTGTATCTGCTCGGCGGGGGAGAGCGTCCCGTGCCCACAGGCGAGCTCGCCCAGCGGCTGGGCATCTCCTCGCCGAGCGTGAGCGAGATGGTGACCCGCCTTTCGGCGCAGGGGCTGGTCGAGCACGACCGCTACAAGGGGCAGCAGCTGACGCGGGAAGGCCGCAAGGTCGCTCTCGAGCTCGTCCGCCACCACCGCCTCCTCGAGATGTTTCTCGTCCGGGTGCTGGGCTACAGCTGGGACGAGGTCCACGACGAGGCCGAGCGCCTCGAGCACGTCATCTCGGAGCGCATGGAGCAGCGCATGTTCGAGCTCCTGGGTCGCCCCGAGCTCGATCCCCACGGCCACGCCATCCCGACCCTCGGCGGCAAGGTGCGCCCGGTCAGTCATCGCGCCCTTAGCGATGCGCGCGCCGGCGAGAAGCTGATCGTGGAAGGTGTGTCCGACGACGACGCGGGCAAGCTGCGCGAGCTCCAGCGTCGCGGTGTTCTCCCGCGTACGCGCATCACTGTGGTGGCCGGTAGCGAGTTCGAAGGCCCGGTCGAAGTGAAGATCAAAGGTCGCCGCTCGAGCGTGCCGCTCGGCCTCGCGCGCGCCATCTTCGTCACTGAGGACGCCAAGTAGTGGCAGAGCTCGTCAAGGCAGTCATCGCGCAGCCGATGGTCTTGGGCGCCGAGAATGCGCTGCCGGGCGAGCTGCGCGTCCTGCGCGCGGCCGAACGATCGCTCAGCGGTCAGCGTCGCGGCGTGCGCGCGGTGATACCGTTCCTCGGCCCGGCCTTCATCGCGGCCGTCGCCTACGTCGACCCCGGCAACTTTGCGACCAACATGGCCGGCGGCTCGCAGTTCGGCTACATGCTGCTGTGGGTCGTGCTCTCCGCCAACCTCATGGCGATGCTCATCCAGTCGATGAGCGCCAAGCTCGGCATCGCGACAGGACGCAACCTGCCAGAGGTTTGCCGGGACCGCTTCCCGCGCCCGGTCGTCATCTTCCTGTGGATTCAGGCGGAGCTGATCGCCATGGCGACCGACCTCGCCGAGTTCGTGGGCGCCGCCCTTGGCCTGAACCTGCTCTTCGGGATCCCGCTGTTTCCGGCCGCCCTCCTCACGGGGGTCGCAGCGTTCGCAATTCTCGCCCTCCAGGCGTTTGGATTCCGCCGCCTCGAGGCGACGATCGCAGGCCTTGTCGGTGTGATCGTGATCGCGTTTGGTCTCGAGGTATTTCGAGCGGGTCCGTCGTGGGGTTCAGTCGCGGGCGGTGCGCTCGTGCCGCACTTTGCAGGCACCGAGTCGGTCCTGCTGGCCGCCGGCATCCTGGGCGCCACGGTGATGCCTCACGTCATCTACCTCCATTCGGCACTCACGCAAAAACGAGTCGTGGGCGCGAATCCTGAGGCCAAGCGGAAGATCTTCCACTTTGAAATGGTCGACGTTGTCATCGCGATGGGGATCGCGGGTCTCATCAACATGGCCATGCTGACGACAGCGGCCGCGGTCTTCAATTCGCGCGGCCTGGCGGGCGTCGGCAGCGATCTGAACCAGGTGTTCGACGGCCTCGAGCAGTACCTGGGCGCGAACAGCGGCGTCATCTTCGGAATCGCGCTGTTGGCATCGGGCATCTCGTCATCCTCTGTCGGCACGCTGGCCGGCCAGGTCGTAATGCAGGGCTTCATCCGCCGGCGCATCTCGATCTTCCTGCGCCGCGCCATCACCATGGTCCCGGCGCTGATCGTAATCGGCATCAACTTCGACCCCTCGCGTGCTTTGGTCCTGAGCCAGGTCTTCCTTTCGTTCGGCATTCCGTTTGCGTTGGTCCCCCTGGTCCTCTTCACCCGCAACAAGAAGCTGATGGGCACTCTCGTCAACAGCCGGTACACGAACTACGCCTCATATGGAGTGGCGACGCTGATCATCGGCCTGAACGTCTTCTTGCTGTACAAGACATTGACCGGGAGCGCTTAGCAACTAAGCTTCCCTCCCCCGCTTGCCGGGGGAGGTGGCCCCGGCTTTCCTTCCCTACTTGCTGGGGAAGGTGGCCCCGGCGCGAAGCGCCCGGGCC
>DASXSD010000174.1:0-9654 GCA_036506195.1 Candidatus Dormiibacterota bacterium | reverse complement strand
AAGTTCACCTACCAGCTCGCCTTCGATCCGCAGTACAAGGACTTCGCCTCACCTCGGCGAGGCGACCTCCAGAAGTACATCGCGAGCATCGACACGCCCGACCCGCAGACCGTCGTCATCAAGACGACTCAGGTCTTCGCGCCCTTCCTCGGCAGCCACGCCCAGTACGGCATCCTGCCGAAGCACGTGCTCGGCAGCATGGACGCCAAGGCGCTCAACACGGCTGACTTCAACAACGGGCCGACCGTGACCAACGGAGCCTTCAAGTTCGTCAAGTGGGACAAGGGCCAGCAGGTGACGCTCGCCCGCAACGACAACTACTGGAACGGGCCCTCGTACCTGGACCAGTGGATCTACAAGGTGCTGCCCGACTCGGTCGCGGTCACCAACCAGCTCAAGACGGGCGAGATCGACATTGGACCGGTCGATCCAGGCCAGTACGACGCCTTGAAGACGACCGACAGCGTGCAGATCAACGAGTTCCCGGTGCCGACCTTCACCTTCTACGCCTACAACCTGGATCCCAAGAAGGCGGCCAGCAAGATGTTCTCCGACAAGGCGGTCCGCCAGGCCCTCTTCTACGCGCTCAACCGGCAGCAGATCGTTACCGCAGTATTTTTCGGCCACGGTTCGGTCGCAAACTCGGTCGAGCCGCCGACCTCGTGGGCCTACAAGGAGAAGCCGAAGGTCCTCTACAACTTCGACAAGGGGAAGGCGGAATCGCTCCTGGACGGCGCCGGGTGGGCCAAAGGTGCGGACGGCATCCGAGCCAAGGGCGGGGTGAAGCTGAAGTTCACCATGATCACCAACGCGGGCAACAAGCAGCGTGAGTCCATGCTCCAGGTCATGCAGCAGTCGTGGAAGGACATCGGCGTCGAGGCCACGCCGTCGCTCATCCAGTTCCCGCAGCTGGTGACCCAGATCGTGGACACGAGGACGTTCGACATGTTCCTCGTCGGCTTCAACTGGACTGTGGACCCCGACGAGTCCCCGCTCTACCACTCTCGAAACACGGCGCCCGGCGGATTCAACGGCGCCTTCTTCAAGAACGACCAGGTCGACCAGATCCTCGACCAGGCCCTCGGGACCCTGGACAAGAACAAGCGCAAGGAGCTCTACGGGCAGTTCCAGGACATCATGTCCGAGGAGGTGCCGTCGCCCGTGCTCCTCTTCAACCACGGGATCTGGGCCTGGAACAAGCGCGTCCAGGGCACGGACTTCGGTCCCTTCAACCAGTTTGGCGCCCGGCCATGGGCGAGCAAAGTCTTCGTCACGGACGGCAAGTAGCAGTTGAAAACGGAGGTAGAGAAAGAGCCGCCGGGCTTTACAGGTAAGAGGTAGCCAATGCTCGCGAAGTACGTCGCCCGGCGGTTCCTCGCCTCCGTCGTCGTCATCCTGGGCGTGACCCTGATCACGCTCGTGCTCATGAACACGACCCGGGGCAGCTACGTCCCCGGCATCGACCTCAACCCCGCGCTTCGGCCTGAGGACATCGCGCGCCTCCGCGCCAGCCTCGGCCTGGACCGCCCGTTCTACGAGTGGTATCTCGGCTGGCTCTGGTCCGTCCTGCACGGCGACTTCGGGCGTTCGATGATCGACGGCAGCCCGGTCATGGCCCACATCCTCGACCGGCTCCCCAACACGCTCGAGCTCACCACGACGGCGATCGTGATCGGCGTCCTGATCTCCGTCCCGCTCGGGGTCATCGGCGCGCTGCGTCGCGGGAGCAAGACAGACCACGCCTTGACTGTCGTCTCCGTGGCCGGTTTTGCGGTGCCTCAGTTCTGGATGGGCCTGATGCTGATCCTGATCTTCTCCGTCACCCTCCAGCAGCACGGGCTTCCATGGCTGCCGTCGAGCGGCGCCTTCAGCGCCTACAACGGCGGCGATTTCTTCGACCGGCTGCTGCACCTCATCCTGCCGGCGACGGTGCTGTCTTTCTTCTACACCTCGATCTGGTCGCGGTTCATCCGCTCGAGCATGCTCGAGGTGCTCTCGCAGGACTACATCCGCACGGCGCGCGCCAAGGGAATGAGCGAGCGGCGGGTCGTCTACCTCCATGGCTTGCGAAATGCGCTCATACCGCTGATCACGCTGATCGGGCTCGAGCTGCCCGGCCTGGTGAGCGGAGGCCTCGTGGTCGAGGTCGTCTTCGGCTGGCCTGGGATCGGCAAGCTCGCGTTCGAACGAGCCCTTCAATACGACTACTCGACCGTGATGGGAGTCACCTTCTTCGCCACCCTGCTCGTGATCGCGGGCAACCTCCTTGCCGACCTGCTCTACGGCGTGCTCGATCCAAGGATTCGGTACGGATGAACGCCAGATGATCGGCCCGAGCCGCGTCGCCGAGCTCGACATGCCGGCCGTCGGGATCGAGACCGGAGCCGCACGACCGGCACAGAGCTACTGGAACGAATCCTGGGAGCGCCTGCGGGCGAACCGGTTCGGAATGGCCGCCGGGGCGCTCATCCTCGTCCTGGCGCTGATCGCGCTCCTGGCGCCGGTCTTCTCGCTCATCACCAACGTCCAGCCACAGTCGATCAACCTGGATGAGACCTTCGTGCGCCCAGGTCTTCGCCACCTGCTCGGCACCGATGAGCTGGGCCGCGACACGCTGACCAGGCTCATCTGGGGCGCGCGCGTCTCGTTGGGCGTGGCGTTCCTGACCGTGGCCATGTCTTTGACGGTCGGGTCCACGGTGGGCATGGTCTCGGGTTTCTACGGCGGCTGGATCGACGACGTGCTGATGCGTTTTGTCGACGTCGTGCTCTCCATCCCCGCGATCTTCCTCTTCATCCTGATGTCGCTGCTGTTGCGGCCCAACGCGATCACGCTGGCCGCGATTGTCGCCTCGGTTGGCTGGGGAAGCGTGGCGCGTCTCGTGCGCGGCGAGGTGCTGTCTGTGAAACAACGCGACTTCATCCTGGCGACCAGGTCGATCGGCGCCCGCGACATGCGCCTGATGCTGCGTCACCTGCTTCCGAACGTGCTGCCGGTGCTGATCGTGGCGGCGAGCCTGGGCGTCGGGCAGATCATCCTGATCGAGTCGGCGCTCGACTTCCTCGGCCTGGGCATCCAGCCTCCGACGCCGAGCTGGGGCAACATGCTGACGAACTCGCAGAGCTATTTCTTCCGGTCGGGGTTCCTGGTCGCGTTTCCTGGGATCACGATCTTCATCACGGTTCTCGCCTCGAACCTCTTCGGCAACGCGGTCCGGGACGCATTCGATCCCCGCCTCAAGTCCTAGCCTTCCTTGACGCAACCGCTGCTCGAGGTCCAGGACCTGCACACCGTCTTCCGGACCAAGGACGGCGTGGTCAAAGCTGTGGACGGGGTCTCGTTCGAGCTGACGCCTGGAGAGACGCTTGGAATAGTCGGCGAGTCAGGGTGCGGCAAGTCGGTTACCGCGCTCAGCATCATGCGTCTGCAGCGACCCGGCCGGATCGTGAGCGGCAAGGTGATGTTCAAGGGCCAGGACCTGACCAGGCTCACGGAATCGGAGATGCGCGAGATCCGCGGCAAGGAGATCGCGATGATCTTCCAGGACCCGATGACCTCGTTGAACCCCGTGTTCAACGTCGGCTGGCAGGTCGGCGAGCCGACGCGGCTGCATAACGGTTGGGGCGCCAAGAGAGCCCTCGCGTCGGCGGTGAGCATGCTCGGGCGGGTCGGCATCCCGTCCGCCGCCGCGCGAGCCGAGGACTACCCGCATCAGTTCTCGGGAGGCATGCGGCAGCGCGCGATGATCGCGATGGGCCTGACCATGACTCCCGAGGTCCTGATCGCCGACGAGCCGACGACCGCCCTTGACGTCACCATCCAGGCGCAGATCCTCGACCTGCTGCGCCACGTCAACCGCGAGTTCGGCACCGCCACCATCCTGATCACCCACAACCTCGGAGTCGTGGCCGGCATGTGCCAGCGCGTGATCGTCATGTACGCGGGGAGGGTTGTCGAGTCCGGTCCGACACCGGACGTGTTTGCGCATCCCAAGCACCCCTACACCTGGTCGCTGCTGCGCTCGATCCCGCGTCTCGACGCCGAGAAGCACGAACCGTTGCGGCCCATCGAGGGCGTTCCTCCGAACCTGATCGATCTGCCATCAGGCTGCGTCTTTCATCCGCGATGCGCCTTCCGGATCGACCGGTGCACGAGGGACGTGCCCGCCCTGCTCCAGATCAACGACACGCAGCACGCGGCATGCTGGGTGACGCAGGCCGGCGGAGAGCTGAAAGGTGCCTGAGACGGCGGTCGAGAAACTCGGCCTGGCGTGGACCGCCAGCCAGCCGCTGGTGTCCGTGTCCGACCTCAAGATGTGGTTCCCCATCTCGTCGGGGATCCTGCAGCGGACGGTCGGCCAGGTCCACGCGGTCGACGGCGTCGACCTCGAGGTCAACGCCGGGGAGACGGTCGGCCTCGTCGGCGAGTCGGGCTGCGGCAAATCGACCCTCGGGCGGACCGTGATCCGGCTGCTGGAGCCGACGGCGGGCACCGTCCGATTCAAAGGCGCCGACATCACACACGTACGCGGACGAAAGCTGCGCGCCCTGCGCCGAGAGATGGCGATGATCTTCCAGGACCCGTACGCGTCCCTTGATCCGAGGCAGACGGTGGGCGACATCATCGGCGAGCCGATCGACGTGCACCGGCTTGCCAAGGGCAAAGAACGGCAAGAGCGGATCCGAGAGCTGCTGCGCGTCGTCGGCATGAACCCGCGTTACGCCGACCGCTACCCACACGAGTTCTCGGGCGGACAACGGCAGCGGATCGGCATCGCACGCGCGCTCGCCGTCGAGCCCACGTTCATCGTCTGCGACGAGCCGATCTCGGCGCTCGACGTCTCCATCCAGGCGCAGATCATCAACCTGCTGGAGAACCTGCAATCGAAGTTCAACCTGACGTACCTGTTCATCGCCCACGACCTTTCGGTTGTGAAGCACATCTCCAACCGGATCGCGGTCATGTACCTCGGCAAGATCATGGAGGTCGCGCCCTCGGCACAGCTGTACCGACGGCCTCGGCATCCGTACACGGGGTCGCTGATGTCGGCGATCCCAATCCCTGATCCGGCAGTCGAGCTTCGGCGGGAGCGGTTCATCCTGCAGGGGGACGTGGCTTCGCCGGTCAACCCGCCCAGTGGCTGCCGCTTCCGCACGCGGTGTCCTCGCGCTCGGGAGCACTGCGCGGAAGAGATCCCGACGCTCGAAGCGTTCGGCCTGGAGCAGAAGGCGGCCTGCTTCTATCCACTCGACTAAGAGGAAACCCTGCCGGCTTGTGCTTTGGCCGGCCTAAGCACACATGCAGGCAACGCGAATAGTGCATTGGCCGGCCTAAGCACTCTTTACTCCGTTAGATTGAGCCGGTGGTGGCAATCCCCACGAATTCAGAGGCTTCGCCGTGAATTCGCGGGGACCCCTCACCACGGGGCGGGAGGCCCTGGCCCGGGAGCTCGTCAAGGCCTCCTATCTGAAAGGCGACTTCGTGCTGCGGTCCGGCCGCCGCTCGGACCGTTACTTCGACAAGTTCCTGTTCGAGACGGACCCAGCGCTGCTCAAAGAGCTGAGCAGGCACCTGGCGGAGCTGGTGCCCGCGGAAACCCAGCGCCTGGCCGCGCCCGAGCTGGGCGCCGTCCTGCTCGGGGGCGCCGTCTCGATGCAGATGGGGTTGCCGCTCGTGCTCGTGCGGAAGGAACCGAAAGGCTACGGGACGGCCAAGCAGCTTGAAGGTCGTTACGAGGCCGGAGAGCGCGTGACGGTGATCGAGGACGTGGTGACCACCGGTGGCGACTCGCTCCGCTCGGTGGCGGTGCTTCGGGACGCGGGACTCGAGGTCGTGCACCTGGTGGTGGTGCTGGATCGGGGAGAGGGCGGAGAGGAGAATATCCGCGAGGCGGGCATTCCTTACTCGCCGCTGTTTCGCGTGCACGACCTGGAACTTGACTGAATTTCTTATCAAGAACGGCACGGTCTTCACGCCCGAAGGGCCGCGCCCTGCCGATGTCCAGGTCAATGACGGCGTCATCACCCAGGTCGAGCCCGGGCTCTCCGCTTCGGGCAGGTCGGTCGACGCCTCCGGCATGTACGTGCTCCCCGGCGCCCTCGACGTCCACGTCCACAGCCGCGACCCGGGCTTCCCCGAGAAGGAGGATTTTGCGAGCCTGACGGCCGCCGCGGCGGCGGGCGGCGTGACGGTCGTCCTCGACATGCCGAACACGGTGCCGGCGGTCGACAGCGCGGGCGTGCTCGAGTCGAAGGCGGCCCTCGCGCGCAGCAAGGCGCAAGTGGACTTCGGGCTGTGGGGCTTGATCCGCTCCTCGACCACAGCCGAAGAGCTCGAGGAGATGGCCGCGGCCGGGGCCGTGGGTTTCAAGGCGTACCTCGCGTATTCCTTCAGCCTGAGCCGAAAGCAGGTCCTGTACTCGCCGGACGCAGACGATCCCGACCTCGAGCCGCCGGCCGACTACGGCACCCTGGCGCATCTGGCGCCCGCGATCGCCCGCCTCGGCCTGCCGCTTGCCATCCACGCCGAGGACCCCACCGTCCTCGCCGCGTTTCGCCGTCCGGTCTACACCTATGAGGACCTGCTCGCATCGCGGCCTCCCGAGGCCGAGGCGGTCGCCGTCTCGGCGACTGCCTCCGCGGTGAAGGAATCAGGCGTGCGATTGCATATTGCGCACCTGTCGAGCGCGCTTGGACTGCAGGCGGCCGAAGATGCGATGCGGAACGGTGCACTGCTGACCCTCGAGACTTGCCCGCAGTTCCTGCACCTCACGGCGGAGGATTTCGAACGTGTCGGCGCGGCGATGAAGATGCTGCCACCCATCCGCACCGCAGCCGATCGCGAGGCATTGGTCGACGGCCTGAAGCGGGGCATCATCACGGTCGTGAGCACAGACCACGCGCCACACACGGACGAGGAGAAGTCGCGTCCCTTCGGAGAAGCGCCGGCCGGCGGTCCTGGGGTGCAGACGTTGTACCTCAGCAGCCTTCAGCTGGCCAAGGAGCTCGGCGACGTATGGCTCGCCCCGCGCTGGGTCAGCGCCGCACCCGCAGGCCTCGTCGGCCTGGAGGAGAGCAAAGGAGCGGTCGCGCCGGGATTCGACGCCGACATCGTCATCGTCGACCCGAGCGAGACGACGCATGTAGGCGCCGATCAGATGCGGTCCCGGCAGCGCCACGGCGCGCTGGAGGGCATGGACTTCGACTTCGCGATCAAGGACGTTTTCCTGCGCGGCGAGTCTGTCGAGCGCGGTGGAAAACCACGCGGACGCATGGTGCGGCCGGCGTTGGTGGCCCGGTGAAGGCTGTAGTCGCCGCTCTCGCCGCGTTGGTGCTCATTGGGTGCTCGGACGGTGGCTCGACTGCGTCGCCGTCGGCCGGCGCCACCATCGAACCGTCACCTCAGGCGCACCCCGCGGGCAAGCTCGCCGACCAGGTGCCGATGCCGGCGGGTTTCCCCGCCGACGTGCCGATCTACACCAAGGCGCGCCTCACCGCGGGTGCCTCGTTCTCATCGAGCGGCCAGGTGGCGTGGGGCATGGAGTGGCAGACACTCGACGCCGTCGCCAAGGTTCGGACCTTCTACGCCGACAAGCTCAACCAGGGCGACTGGACGATCCAGTTCACGAGCACCGCCTCGGACAGCTTCGCCGCCACGTTCAAGCGCAAGAGCGACTCGCAGGTCCAGGGCACGCTCAACTCCAGCCTTTCGACGGGGGTGACGAAGATCCTGATGAGCCTGGTCGCGCCTGCCTAAGCCCTTGCCCCGGCGCCTCTGAAGATCGGGTTCTGCTGCAGCTCGCGCTCGAGGCTGGTCGCGGGGCCGTGACCGGGGTACAGCGCGGTCGTCAGCGGCAGGCGCACTAGCTTGGTCCCGATGCTCATCATCTGGCGGCGCAGGTCGGTCTCCGGCATCTGGCGGCCGATCCCTCCGGCCAGGATGGTGTCGCCGACGAACGCGTGGTTGGCGATGACGAAGCACAGGCTGCCTGGGGTGTGGCCTGGCGTGTGCAGGACGTAGATCTTGAACTCCCCGAAGTCGAGCTCGTCTCCGTCGGCCAGGTACCGGTCCGCGGAGCGGAGGAACTGCTTGGCGTCGGCGGAGTGGATGCCCGTCTCGCCACCGGTGATTGCCTTCAGGTCGTCTTTGCCGCCCACGTGGCCCGGGTGGCCGTGGGTCGCGAGGATGTGCTTGACGGTCAGGCCTTGGGCCTGCTCGGCGATCTTGTCCGCGGGCTGGCCGGGGTCGATGACCACCGCCTCTTTGGTCTTCGCGTCGGAGACGATGTAGCAGTTGACCTCGCGGTCGAGCTTGACCTTGACGATGGAGAGCTTGGCCACCCCTCAGTATTTACAGCAATGGAGAGAGCGGCAGCGGTCGGGTTTGCGGTCCTTCTGCTGCTGATCTGTGTGTTCTGGGTCTACGGGTACATCAGGCGGCGGTCGAAAAAGCGGTACTGAGCCGGCCCCTCCCCCACCGCGCGCGCCGCGCGCGGCCCCCCATAAATGGGGAGGAGTTGCGTTTCTTTTCCCTACTGGTCCTGGACGGCCTGGATTTTCTGCCGCAGGGCGTCGAGTGAGTCGAAGCGGTCCAGGGCGGGTTTCGCGCGCGCCCGGTCGGGGTACTTCGCGATCTGCACCGCATCCAGCAGCAGCTCGATCTCCTCAGGCGTGAAGTTGAGGGTCGTCAAGACCTCCTCCTTCACGCTTCCCCGACGGTCGACGGTGTCCCTGATCACATCGTCGGTGTCGCTCACGACCCCTGGCCGGGTGGGGCGGAAGAGGTCTTCCGAACCGACGAGTGATACGCGCTTGAAATTTGGCATCAGTGTTCCCTCAATCCGGTACCCGGTGATTCTCCATGACTCTGGTCGCGAGCGATCGATATGACCTGGCGCCGTCCGACTCGCGTGCATAC
This sequence comes from Candidatus Dormiibacterota bacterium, assembly GCA_036506195.1. Classification (GTDB taxonomy): domain Bacteria; phylum Chloroflexota; class Dormibacteria; order Dormibacterales; family Dormibacteraceae; genus 40CM-4-65-16. Next base: position 738 of record DASXSD010000174.1, on the reverse strand, counting down.
GTGAGGATCGACTGGCCCGCCAGCGGAGTTTCCGCGAAGCGGATCGAGTCGGTGATCCAGAAGTCGTACACCTTGTCCCCGTACTTCTCTTTGACAGCCGCGAGAACTTCTTGCGAATGCAGCGCGCGGTGCTTGTAGAGCGTCGGCAAGATCCCGATCAGCTCCAACCGCGGGTTGAGCCTCCGCTTCACGCGCTCCATCGTGACCAGCAGCTCCTGCATTCCCTTGAGCGCGAGGAACTCGGCCTGCAGTGGAACGAGGACCTCGTCCGCCGCGACCAGCGCGTTGATGACGATCAGGTCGAGTGACGGCGGGCAGTCGATGATGATGAAGTCGTAGCGCCTCTGCGCCGGCTCCAGCTTGTCGCGAAGGATGCTCTCCCTGCCGATCTCGTTGATGAGCTGGTTTTCCGCGCCCGCCAGCTCAATGTCGGCCGGGACGTAGTGGACTCCCATCTGCGGCGCCTCCTGGACCACGTCGGTGACAGTGGTCTCGGGATCGACGAGCAGGTGGTAGATCGTCTTCTCGAGCTCGCCAGCGGGCTTCATGTAAAGCGTCAGGTGCCCTTGCGCGTCGAGGTCGATGAGCAAGACACGCTGACCCAACTCGGCGAGTGCGGCGCCCAGGTTGACGGCGGTGGTGGTCTTGCCAACCCCGCCCTTCTGCATCGCTACGGCGATCGTTCGGGCCAAAAGTCGATGCGAGTCTAACCCAAGACGCCAGTTCTGACTGGGCTCG
>DASXSD010000173.1:0-8916 GCA_036506195.1 Candidatus Dormiibacterota bacterium | reverse complement strand
CGGCGCACCAACAGGTAGCCCGCGTAGATCATCCACAGCACGAGCGTCGAGGTGAGCCGCGCGTCCCAGGTCCAGAACGTGTTCCAGATCGGTTTCGCCCACAGCATCCCCATGACGAGGGTCACCGTCGTGAAGACGACTCCGACGATTGCGCCGGCGCGCGCAAACCGATCCGCGACCTGGCTCTCGTTGCGCAGATAGACGATCCCGCCGACGAGGACCACCGCGAAGCAGCCGTAAGCCGCGATCGCCGAGCTCACGTGCAGGTAGAAGATCCGCTGCACGACGCCCTGGAGGTAATCCGTCGGCGCGTACAGAAAGATCGCCGCGCCCGCGACCAACATCAACCCGACCGCGCCTACCGCTGCGCGCTCGTATCTATTCATCCAGCACGAAGCGAGCGCAGAGAGAGGTGAGCACTACAAAGAGTATGTCGAGGTCGATGAGCAGGCCAATGGCTTGCTCGTAGCTGCCCGAAAGACCCATCGCTGTCTGCACCGCCTGGCCTCCGGCGACGATGAACGGGATCCACAGCGGCAGAGTCAGCAGCGGAAGCAGCAGCTCGCGCGCCCTGATCCGCGCCACGAGCGCCGCGAACAGACAGCCCAGCGCGGCCATCCCGATCGTCGCCAGCAGGACGGCGAAGACCACATCGGCCCCCACCGGTGTGCCGAAGAAGAGGGCGAGCGCAGGCAGCATCACCGCCTCGCATGCGACGAGCAGCGCGCAGGCGGCGATTGCCTTGCCGGCGAAGATCGCCACCGGCGAGGCCGGCGTAAGCAGCATCGCCTCGAGCGACGCCTGCTCGCGTTCGGCCGCAAACGTGCGACCGAATGCGACGAGTCCAGCGAAGATCAGGGCGAGCCACAGCACGCCGGGCACGATCGTGTTCGCGTTGCGCGAGTCGATCTGAAACCCAAAGTTCGCGATCAGCAGCGCGAGGACGATGAACTGCGCCAGCGCGGGCACCAGCTCGCGCGTCCGCCACTCCGATCTCAGGTCCTTGCCGGCGACGGCGATGGCGACCCGAAAGGGATTCATTTGACGACGTGGAGTCGTGTCGCTGTGCCGACGGACCGGCCGTGGCGAAGGACCAGGGTGCGCGGGCACAGACGGCTCGCGAGCGCGTGGTCGTGCGTGGCGAGGACGACGGTCTTGCCGCGCATCACCTCGGTGAGCAGGTCGGCGGCATCGGCGCCAAGGCTGGCGTCCGGTTCGTCGAGGATCAGGAGCCGGGGCTCGTGGAGGATGGCGCGAGCGATCCCCAGACGCTGCTGCATACCCCGCGAGAGCTGGTCCGCACGCCGGTGAGCCTCAGCCCTTAAGCCGACTGTCTCCAGCACGTCGCGAACGCGGCTGCGTGGCACGCCCTGGAGCTCGCAGAAGAATTCGAGGTTCTCAGTGGCCGACAGCGCTGGGTACAGGCCGAGGGCATGGCCGACGTGGCCGAGATAGTGGCGGAGACGGCGGCGTTCGCGGTGTGCGTTGAGGCCGCCGATCTCGAGCGTGCCGGAGGTCGGCCGGAGGGCCGTGGCCAGGATGCGCAGGAGCGTGGTCTTGCCGGCCCCGTTGTCGCCCAGCACGGCGATGTGCTCGCCGGCGTCGAGGACGAGGTCGACGTGGTCAAGCGCGAGCTGGTGCCCGAACCAGTGCGTCAGGCCGTTGCCGACGACGACGCTCACGGGCTCTCGGGCGGTGTCTTGAGCAACGGCCAGAGCACGAAGGGGCCGGCCAGGAACAGGAGCAGCGTCGCGACGATGATCGCCATCGCTAGGAGTGTCTCGACGCCGGGATCCGACGCCTATTTCGCGACATCGGCGGCCGGAGCCAAGGAAAGGGTGGCGCTAGGAGGAGCGCAAAACCTGCTGGGGTCCCCGCGCCGTGGTCGCGGGGGCAGCGACGCAGCGCCGGGCCCCTTGACGCAGGCTTAAGCGCCGCAGGCGCCCGGCCGCTGAGGGCGCGAAGAGGCGAGGAGCCTCGGCGGCGGGACACTCTAGACCGGCAGCGTAGCGGGAACGCGGCGCCTTGCCAACTCTGCGGCCAGGCTTGCCTCGCCGGCGTTGCCGAGCACGACGCCGAGGATGAGCACCATGCCCCCGGCCCAGATCCATGTGACCAGCGGGTTGACGAAGATGCGGAACGACCCCGAGCCGTCCTCTCCAGTCGCCACGAGAACGACGTACACGTCGGCCCAGATGGTCGTGCTGATGGCGACATGGGTCAGGGCCTGCCCACCGAGGCCCGCATACGTCGCGCGCGACGGCTCGAGCGTCTGGTCGCCGAAACGCATGCCGGCGATGAACTCGGTGTGGTCGGCGAGCTCGCGCGACTCGGAGCCCGTGTACTGGAGTGTGTAGCCGGCGACCGTCACCTTCTGGCCGGGCTGGAGGGTGACATCCCTGTGCTGCTGCCCTAACTGCGACGCCGCGATGCCAACCACCACGACCACCATCCCGAAGTGGGCGAGGTAGGCCCCATACCGCCGGCGTTTGCGCACGAGCAGGTGTGGGTTCTTGAGAACTGCACGCCCGTATTCGCCGACCACTGTTGTCGCCGCAGCGGCCGCGAGCGGAAAGGCGATCAGAGCCGGCGCCGACTGCACGCCCGCTACCACCAGGGCGATCACGACGAGCGCACCCGCCGCGAGCGGCCAGCGCAAGGCGCGAAGCGTGGGCCGTCCTGCGCTGCGCCAGGGGAGCAGGGGACCGACGGCCATCAGGGCGAGGATCGCGGCCAGCAGGGGCCCGGCCGCCCTCTCGTAGTAAGGCGCGCTCACCACGCGCTGGCTGCCGAACATGCCCGACACGAGCGGCAGCACCGTCCCCCACATCACGACCGCGACCACGCCGAGGAGCAGCAGGTTCTGGAGGACGAACGCGCCCTCGCGCGAGATCGGCGGCGTCGCTCGCGCGGAAGACGTGCCGACACTCTCCGACCTCACCGCGAGCAGTCCTACCGACACCACCAGGCACACGCCGAGGAAGCCGAGGAACCAGGGACCGATGGCACTGATCGCAAACGTGTGGACGGAGGGCACGACTCCGCTGCGCACGATGAAGGTGCCGAACACCACCAGCAGGAAGGCGAGGATGACCAGCCCGAAATTCCAGGCCCGCATGCGACCGCGCTTCTCCTGCACCTGAGACGAGTGGAGATAGGCGGTGGTCGCGAGCCAGGGCATCAGCGCCACGTTCTCGACCGGGTCCCATCCCCAGTAACCACCCCAGCCAAGCACGTGGTACGCCCACCACATTCCGAGCAAGAGGCCGGAGGTCTGCAGGCCCCACGCCAGCAAGGCGAACCGGCGCGTGTGCTTGATCCACGCAACGCCGGCCCGGCCGGCGAGCAGGGCGGCGCACGCGAAGCTGAACGGGATCGCGAAGGACGCGAAGCCCGCGAGCACGACCGGCGGATGGATGAGCATCCCGCCGTCGCGCAGAACGGGGTTCAGGCCCAGGCCGTCGGGCGGCGTCACCGACAGAAGCTCGAAGGGGCTCGCGACGACAGCGAGCACGAACAGGAAGAAGGTGAGGATCGCGGCCAGGATCCCCGCCGCGTACGCCGCCAGTCGCTCACCCAGGCGCGCGCTCGCCAGCAGCGAGGCGCTGCCAAGCAGACCGAGGATCAGGGCCCAGTAGAGAAGCGATCCTTCCTGTCCGCCATAGAAGCCTGCCGCGACGAGCGCGATCGGTGTCGAGAGGTCCGAATGCTCGACGACGTAGGCCAGCGAGAAGTCGTGAGTCAGAAGGCCGGTCTCCAGCAGCGCAGCCGCGAGCACGACCATCGCCGCCGCGGCATAGAACGCGCGCCGGCCGACCTGGACGAAGACCGCGCTCTCGCGAGCGCCGGCCCAGAAAGAGAGCAGGGTCGAGAAGCCCGCGAGCACAAGGCCCGCCAGAAGGGCGCCCGCTCCGAGATAACCCAGGATCACGAGGCCCGACTCCAAAACGTTTTTCCGGGATAGTCCGGACTAACACGTGAAATCGTGGTTGCAAATCCGGCGATAGTCCGGACTATCGCGGATGCAGGCGCCTGGATACATTCGGGATTCATTGGGTGTAAGGCTGTGTCGAGAAGCGCGACGGGCACTTGGCGAGCAGCGTCCGCGCGTGGAAGACGCCGTCGCTGCCAAGCCGTCCCTCCGCCACCACCGTGATCCCGGGCCGGAAGATGTCCGGCAGCGTGCCCGAGTACTCGACGGGCATCGAAGCGGTGCCGTCCTTCTCGGTGAACGTGACGTGCAGACCGCCCTCGCTCTTCCGCACGTCGTCCTGGACCACGCCCGCGACGCGAACGTCACCTGCCGGCGCATGCGTGCGCAGCTCAGAGACGGTGACGTAGTACTCGCTCGCCCCACCCGAGGCTGCGTAGATGAGGTAGCCCACGCACGCGGCGACGACCATTGCAGGCAGCCCCCACTTGAGCATCGTCACGAGAGCAGAGCCAGGTAGTGCTTCAGCGTCTCCTCGTCGAGCGGGCCGACGAAGGACGCGACCACCACGCCTTGCGAGTTGATGAAGAAAGTCGCGGGCAGGCCGGCCACTCCATAGGCCTGATAGGTGCCCGAGACGATCGGACCGGTGGGGTAAGGATGCGGATACCGCTGCTCGAACGCCGCGAAGCCGGACGCCGTGTCACGGTTGTCGGCGCCGAGGAAAGCGACCGTGGGGTGTGCATCCGACGCCGCGGCGAGCACGCGGCCTTCCTCGACGCACGGTCCACACCACGAGGCCCAGAAGTTGAGGACCACGGGCCGGCCCTGGAGTGCGGAGACTTGAACCTGCTCACCCCACATCGTCTCGATCGCGAGCGCCGGCGCTGCCCGGCCGAGCACCGTCGGGTTCGACAGCGCGGCGTGCTGCAGACCCCAGGCAAGCGAGAGCATCAGGATCGAGCCGAACACGATCGCGACGGCCCCGATCGCGATTGACCGGCGAGACATTAGAGTGTCCCGCCTCCGATTTTCCTTGCATCTTCGCGATCTCGACGGCCGGGCGCCTGCGGCGCTGAAGCCGGCGTCAAGGGGCCCGGCGCTTCGTCGTCATGCATCTCCGATGCACTCCTCGTCGCGCCACCCTTTCCTTGGCTCCGGCCGTCGATCTTCGCGAATCTGCGGCGGAAACCGGCGGCGAGACACTCCGGTCAGTCTAGTCAGGACGTAAGACCGTTCGCCGACGCGATCCGGGCGTAGGCGCGGCCGCTGGGCTTGATCGTCCGCTCCAGCGTCTTGCGATCGATGGCGATCAGCCCGAAGTGGCACGTGTAGCCGCGCGCCCACTCGAAGTTGTCCATGTTCGTCCAGTGGAAATAGCCACGTACGTCCACCCCGTCCTCGATCGCCGCGTGGACCTGTCCGAGCACTTCGCCCAGGTACCGCTCACGCCAGCTGTCGTCCTCGGTGGCCAGTCCGTTCTCCGTGATGTAGACCGGCTTTCCGTACGCGCGCAGCTCGTTCAGCACCTGGCGCATCCAGGACGGGTCGGAGACCAAGCCCATCTCGGTCACAGGCCCTGGGGGGTTGAAGCGGCGCACGAACTGGTCCCGCGGGCGCCGTGCGTCGAACGCGCAGAGCTGCGCCCAGTAGTGGGCGATGCCGATGAAGTCGCTCGGCGCCTCGAGGATCCGGCGCAACCGGCCGGGCGCGACGGGCCAGCGGTCGGTGACCGCCTGCGCAGCCCGCGCCGCGACAACGTCACGGCGCGCCGACGAAGCCGGCAGAAACAGGAACTTGTGGTGGGAAAGTCCGACCGGCGTATCGGGCCGGCGCCGCTTGATCGCCCTGTACGCGGCCTCGTGCGCACGCCGCATGTTGGCGGTCACCCGGTACTGCGAGACGAGGTCGCCGTGACGGCCCGGCGGAAACTCGCCGGTGATCCAACCGTTCGCCGCGTAGATGCTCGGCTCGTTGATCGTGCACCACATGCCGACGAGGTCGCCGAGCTCGTCGATCGCGCGATGCACGAAAGGCATGAAGCCGCGAACCGCGTCGCGGGAGGTCCAGCCGCCCCTGCGGACGAACCACAGCGGGCTGGTGAAGTGATGCAGCGTGACCATGGGCAGGATCGACCGCTCACGTAGCTCCCCCAGGACATCGCGGTAGTGCTGGATCTGGCGCGCGTCGAAGACGCCCTCCTGCGGTTCGATGCGCGACCACTCGATCGAGAGCCGGTGCGCGTTTTGATTCAACTCGCGCAGGAGCGAGGTGTCCTCTCGATATCTTCGGTAGTGGTCGCACGCGACCGCCGCGGTGTCGCCGTTGGCTATGCGGCCCGGCTGGCGCTCCCACTCCCACCAGTCGCAATTGCGGTTGTCGCCTTCCACCTGGTACGCGGCGCTCGACGTCCCCCAAAGAAACCCTTCTGGAAAGCGTTTTCGCGCTGGAACGGCCCTCCCCATTTATGGGGAGGGGTCGGGGGTGGGGCTGTGAGGCTTCACGCCGCCGCGGTTTGTGGCTTGCCGACCTTGGGCGCGGGCACGTACTCCCAGCTCTGCGGAGTCTCGCCGTCCATGTCGACCTGCAGCATCCCCGCCTTCTGGATGCCGCTCCGATGCATCTCGCGTTCGTTCTGCGGCCGCCCGTCGAGCAGGATCCACGCGGCGTTCAACGGGTCGGCGTGGCTGACGACGGCGATGGTCTCGCCTGGATGCTCGCGGGCGAGCCGCCGGATGACCTGGAGGATGCGACCACCCATGGCGGCGATCGTCTCATCGCCCGCGACGAGGCCGCGTTTGGCTTTATGGACGAGCCACAGCGGCCGGCGCATGGGCACCTGCCAGTACGGCACGCCCTGGAGGTAGCGAGAGAAGTCGGCCTCGCGCAGCTCCGAGTCGGCCTCGAGCGGCGGGGCGGGCGACAGCGTGCCGGCGATGATGCGCGCGGTCTCGGCCGCGCGTTCGAGCGGGCTGTGCACGATCCGGCTCAGGCCGGCGGAGGCGAGCTTCTCCCCGATGGCGGCCGACTGCGCGCGCCCCTGGGCGCTGAGGTGAAAGCCGGGGAGGTGGCCGTAAAGCACGCGCTGCGGGTTTTCGACGTCCGCGTGCCGGATGAGAAAGAACCGGTTCAGAACGCGCTAAGGCTACCGGCGGTAGGCGCCGACCGTCGTCCGGTTGGTCCCCGCCGAGCGGCCGGAGTCCAGGGCCCCAAAGGCCTCGCGCAGCAGGTTGCCGGTGTACTCGCGCCGGTTCAGAACGCCTGCCTCGTCGGCCGGCCGGTACTTGGCGTCGATGGTGGCGGCGCCGCAGCTGACGGTGATGCGCTTCCACGCGCCCGTAGTGCCGAAGTCGTGGGACGCGATCGACCGCCGGATCTTGTCCGCGGCCAGCGCGGCGCCCTGCTCGTCGGTCTCGGGGAGGACGATCGCGAAGTGCGGGGGCCCGTCGACGTCGAGGAACCCGACCGTGTCGGTGTCGCGGATGGCCTGGCCGAGGCGCTCGGCCATCTCGCGCATAAGGCCCTCCACCTGGATCTGCTCCAGCTCCTTGTGGATGTGCTCGGCGTGGTCGAGCTCGATGACGAGCACGGACAGCGGCCGGTGATAGCGGACCGCCCGGTTTGCCTCCTGGCCGATCAGGGCGTTAAGGAACTTGGAGTTCCAGATCCCGGTGACCGGGTCGACGACACCGAACAGGGGGCTGGAGGTGCGGTCGAGCTGGCTGTGACCGCAGCTCGGGCAGTACTGGGAGGTCTCGGGAACCTCCGAGCTGCAGTACCAACAGGTGGACATGACCCCGGAATTCTAGGCTCCCGGCCTCGCTACCGAGCCAAGTTCAGAATTTGACTGTGGCAGATCAAGGGGAGCTTTTTCCAGTCCCGGCCGGCTCGGAGCCCCACGCGCCGCTGGCGACCCGGATGCGGCCCAAGACCTTCGAGCACATGGTCGGGCAGCGCAGGGTGGTCGAGGTCCTGCGCCGGCTGACCCAGAGCGGAAACCTGCCCAGCATCATCCTGTGGGGGCCGCCAGGGAGCGGGAAGACGACCCTTGCCGGCCTCCTGGCCACCGAGACCAATGCGCGCATGGTTGCCATGTCGGCCGTCACGGCGGGGGTCGCCGACCTCCGCAAGGTCGTGGCCGAGGCGAAGGTCCACCGCCGGGCGGGGATCCGGACGGTGCTCTTCATCGACGAGATCCACCGCTTCAACAAGGCGCAGCAGGACGCGATCCTCCCCCACGTCGAGGAGGGCACGGTGACCTTGATCGGCGCCACGACGGAAAACCCGTCGTTCGAGGTCATCTCGCCCCTGCTCTCGCGCAGCCGTGTCTTCCGGCTCGAGCAGCTCAGCCGCGAAGAGCTCGAGCAGGTGGTCGAGCGGGGCCGGCAGCAGCTGGACGTCCAGATCGAAGAGGACGCGCTCGCCGCGCTGCTCGAGGTCGCGCGAGGCGACGCGCGGGTGGCGCTGAACGGGCTGGAGGCCGCCAAGGCGCTGGCCGGGGATGGACGGATCGAGCTCGAACAGGTGGAGCGAGCACTCCAGGAGCGTCACCTGCTCTACGACCGGGCCGGAGATCAGCACTACGACATCGTCTCCGCCCTGATCAAAAGCGTGCGCGGCAGCGACCCCGACGCCGCCGTCTACTGGATGGCCCGCATGCTCGAAGCCGGCGAGGACGTGATGTTCGTGGCGCGCCGCCTCGTGATCCTTGCGGCGGAAGACATCGGCCTCGCCGACCCCCAGGCCCTGTCCGTCGCCGTCGCCGCTCAGCAGGCGGCCCATTTCGTCGGCATGCCCGAGGCCGTGCTGCCGCTGACCGAGGCGGCGCTCTACCTCGCGCTGGCCCCGAAATCCAACTCAGCCTTGACGTCCTACGGCGCCGCCCGCGACCTGATCCAGGAGACGGGCAACGAGCCGGTACCGATGCATCTGCGCAACGCGCCCACCGGGCTCATGAAGTCGATGGGTTACGGCCGTGACTACAA